>PXTQ01000048.1 GCA_003022505.1 Bacteroidetes bacterium QS_8_64_10
GGGTGGGCGTCGAGAGCACCGGTCCGACCAGGCACGGCACGTCCAACTCGGCGAGGCGGTCGGCCACGCGCCATCCCTCACGTGCACCGCTCAGGATGATGTTCTCCGTCAAGTCGCGCTCTTCGGCCCAGTCCAGCGCCGCGCGGATGTCGGGGGCAGCGTTCGTCTTGATGATGAGCGGGCGCTTGCCCCGCACTACCGGCACGAGCGCCTGCATCGCCGGCTTGTACTGCGGCTCGCGGCGGCCCTCCGGATCGGCGCGGTAGGCCGAGTCGATCCGCGCGTAGAGCTGAGCTTGCTCCCACGTCTCGTTCAGCTTCTCCATCTTTTTCCGCTTCTGCTTGCGAATTTTTTTGTTGGGGCGGTCGCCCCAGGGGCTGCGCTTGCCGCCGCGCGGGAATTCGACCATCACCGCTTCCACGTCGGCCACCTGCATCTGTTCGGGCGTGTAGCCGTGCAGGTTGATGAGCGCCGCCGTGCCCGGGAAGAGGCCGCCGGACGGAGCCGCGAGCGCCGTCGTGACGCCTGCCACGCGCGTGACGGGAATGTGCACGCTGCTCGGATTGACGGCGGTGAGCGCCTTCATGTGGGGCGCGATCTGCCCAATCTCGTTGAAGTCGCGCGTTTCGGCCATCGAGCCGACCTCCGCCAGGCCCAGCCGTGTGCCGCTGTCGATCAGGCCGGGATAGACGGTCAGCCCCGCGCAGTCGATGACGCGGGCATCGTCGGGCGGGGCGACGTCCGGTCCCATCGCCGCGATGCGCCCGTCCTCGATCACGAGCGTGGCGTCCTCGATGACGCCGCCGGTCACGGTCTGAAGGCGCGCGTTCGTGAGCGCGAAGGGGCCGTCCGGCGGCGGATCGGCGAAGCCGGCGGCGGTCGGTGCGACGAGCGCGAGCAGCAGGGCGAGAAGGGAGACGGTGCGCATATGGAGGTTGAAAAAAGCAAGAGGCGCGTGCGATGCGTGACGGGTGCAACTCTGGCAGAGCGTGTCGGCTGCTGCGAACCTGAAATGTGCAAACCTGCCAACCTGAAACTACTTAAAACTCGCCCGCGTCGCGGAAATAGAGGAGCATGCTCTTGCCGTAAGACGAGTCCTCCTGAAGATCCGAAGCCTCAAATCCTTTGTCGAAGAAGTTCGAGTAGCCTTCCGGCAAGTCGTCGGGCGCGAGGTCGCCGAGGTAACGGAAGGCCATCGACCAGCCTTCGAAATCACGGTCGTCGGCGTGGTCGTCGAGGAGCGTAATGACGTTGCGGTGGCGTTCGTCAGCCTGAATGGTTTCGTACAGATCGACGAGCGTGTCGTGCTCGCCTTCAATGAGCTGCATGAACGACTTTTTGCGATAGAGCAACATGCCGGTCACGTCCAGGCGATTGTTTGTCTCGCGCGCCTGCATGAGTAGATCGCTCAGGTCAGCCACGTCCATGTGCTGGGCTGCCGTGGAGGTGTACATGATCTGGTGCAGATTGTCGTTCGTAGGTGGCATGGTGCGTTGAAGCGTTGGTGTGTGTTCGTGCGCTTTCGTGTGTAAGCGTGACGGGCGTGGTCTTTTTCTCGCCGACGTAAGCGACCTCACCGGGCGGGCGGCCCACCGTGTCGGCGCGGCCCGTCAGAAAAGGCAGCTTGGGGAGCATGATTTACGGATTGGCAAGTTGCAGGTTGGCAGGTTTGCCGCTCCGGCTATCAGGCGCTCTTTGACGTGTCGACCGCTGCCTATTGCAGGTTCAAGCGGTCATTGGGATGTGTGAGAGACCGGTCAGGTTTTCGAATGAAGCGTTCAGTTCGCGCCGTGCTCGCCAAAAACGTAGCGAAGCATACATACGCTTGCTCTTCGCCTTCTAAACCTGAACAGGTCTTTGTCCAATTTATTATTTGAAGCTGCCCTATGCTGATGAGGACGACGGCCCGGATGACGACGAAGACGACGAGCGCGTCTCGGATTCCTCCGTCGTCGTGGTGCTTGAGGATCCCGCGCCCTCTGAGGACTCCGACGGCGGCGGCGTGCGCCGTTCGGTTTCGGAAGGGGAAGTCGTCTCGCGGGTCGTCGTTTCCTTGCGGGTCGTCTCGCGCTCGCGGCGCACCTGATCCTCGCGCTCGGCAATCGTCTTTTGCAGCGAGTTGACCTTGCGCCGGTTGCGGATCCAGCCGGGGATGGCACCCAGGATGCCGACGAGTACGCCGATGGCGAAGGTAACGATCAGGATGAGCGCCGTGGATCCCTGAAACGTCGTCGTGAAGAGATCGACGGTGGCCTGCTGCGGGTTTTGCAGCGCGAACACGACGGCGAGGATGGCGAGCAGGAGCGATATAATGAGGGTAAAACGCATGGCTTCAAGTGGTCTTTGCGAAAGAGGGCGAGTGAGTGCGTCCGCCAGACTACGGCGGACTTGGACGACCGACGACGGCTGATCGGCCGCTTGGACTTCGTCATTCACCTATCGCCAATCGTCGTTTATTCCGCCTTCAGCTCCATCAGTCGGCCTGCGGCTTCGTGTATTATACGTCCGTTCTCTTACAAATACGATCCGAAAGCCGGTAAGTCAAGTCTCTTGCTCCTCGCGCAGGGCAATCGCGTTTAATTTTCTGTATCGCCATACGTGATGGATGGGCTGTTCTCGTCAGAACATGTTGAATGGAAGGTAGCGTCAAGGCGCGCCTTGACGCTACTAGGGGGTGAAAATATGGTCGCACATTTTTAATGCGATTGCCCTGACTCCTCGCGCAGCGCCACGGGGCGGCCCTTCCAGCGCGCGCGGCCCGTCCAGTGCGTGAAGGCGGAGTCCACCTGCAGCGCCCATCCGAGCGCGTAGGAGAGCGGCGCGAAGAGCGACACCCACGCCGGGAAGCCGCTTACGCGGTCAGTGACGGCTTTCAGCGCGTAGATCGAGAGCAAAAACCAGCCGGAGACGAAGGGCGGGATGACGAAGCAAAAGAAAAACAGGGCGAAGAAGATCACGAACCGAAGCGTCGTGCCGCCCATCAGCAGGTAGGCGTTTTTGCGGAAGCCGTGCCAGGCGTCTGTTGCATTTTCGTACATGAAGATATTGATTTCGTCTTGCACGTCGATCTGCACGGGCGGGAGGCCGCGCGCCTTCAGGTAGCGTCCGATGGTCACGTCTTCGAGCACCTCGTTGGGATGCGCGGCGTGCGGCTCGTGCTCGTGGTAGAGTGCGGCGCGGATCATCCAACACTGCCCGTTGAGGGCCGCCAGCGATGGGTCGGCAGTACGCACTACGAGCGGCCAGGGCAGCCCGACGAGCGTGGCGTTGGGCACGAGGCTCACGAGCAGCTTGGCCCCGCCGCGAAGCCGGGGCAGTCCCGTCAGTACGGCGTCTTCGGCCTGCGCGTGGTGGTACTCCACGAGGCGACGGAGCGCCTGCGAGTCGCGCAACTCGGCGTCGGCGTCCAGGAACAGGTACACGTCGCCGGTGGCCGCGCGTGTGGCTTCGTGCAGCGCGTGCACCTTGCCCACCCAGCCGGGCGGCGGCCCCTCGCCGCGCAGAACGCGCAACCGGGGCGCGGCGTGCTGCTCGAGGACGGCAGCGGTGTCGTCGTCGGAGCCGTCGTCGTAGACGATGATCTCGACCTCGGAGTACGCCTGATCGAGAAGCGAGGGCAGGAGCCGACGCAGGTTATCGGCTTCGTTGCGCGCGGGCCCCAAAACGGACACGGTGGGCCACGCGGAGGGCGTCTCGCGCGAGCGCCGGCGGCGCAGGTACACCACATTGCCGACCAGCACGATCAGCAACGCGGCGTGCGCGACGATGAGAAGCCAGGTGAGCACGGGGGCGTGGGGGCTGGGGCGCGAAGAATCGGGCGATGGGTTTGACATTGTAAAACGCAAACGCAGGGGCAATCCGGCGTGATCGCCCGGCTTCATGAAACGCTCGGTTCCTCAATCGACGGCGTCATTGCGCAATACGGATAAGAGCACGGCAGCACCGAACGGGTTGTCTGAAGCGTGTCCTGCAAGCGTATCACCGTGCCGTCTGAAGAAAGTCCCGGTAGAGCGGCGGCGGATCCTGCGCGAGGAGGCGGTCTCGCAGCGCGCGTGCCTCGTTGTGACGGTCTTGTTCGCAGAGCGCATACCAGATCCACTGATTCACTTCCATAAGAGCGATGCCGCCGGAAGGCGTCTGCTTGACGTGCCGTCGAAGCGTTGTTAACTGGCGAAGCGCCTCCTCGGCGTTTCCCCCGAAAAGCGCAGGCCGAAAGAGCAGCGACTGCGCGCCAATGAGCAACGCGAACGGATCGTGCGGGTCGCGCTTTCTGGCTTTCTCCAGCAGATTCATGGAATGACGTCCGGCGCTGACGTTGCCCGGAAAGGAGCGTGCGGCAGCGCGGTAGCCCCAGAGTCCGGCGAGCAGTGCGTACTCGCGGGCCGTGCCGTCGTCCAACGAGGCGGGCACGTCGTCGAGCAGCGCCTTGTCGTCGGTGAGCGGGTACAACCGGTAGAGGCAAAGCCAGCGCTCGGTGCGCTCGTCGGAACGGGCGAGGAGACCGCGGAGGGAGGTCGCGTCCTGGCGTCCGTAGAACGCCTGCGTCGAGTCGGCGAAGGTCATGGGACGCTCCGCGGAAGAAGCTCGTCTCGACGCTTTCTTCTGCACAGAGACGGGCTGTTGCTGCGACGCATCGGAGCGGAGTTGCGCCTGCGTGTCGGCGGCGTTCATCCCGGTAACTGCGACCAGCGTCATTACAGCGGTAACGATAAAACGAGGCAACGGCGTGAAGTGTGTTTTTGAATGGTTTGGACAGTAGGGGGCGAGTCGGCGCCCCCTTGCAGGTTATAAATTGCAATGCGAAGTAGCGCAGGATGGTCTGTTTGAGACTGTCAGCGGCGACGGATCCGTCGCCGCTGACTTCCAAAATCAACGACAAAGCGCGTGCTTAGCTTCCGAAGAGCGACTGCTTGCTTTCCAGCAGCATGCGGCGCGGGCGCGGGTCGGATTCGCGCAGCGTCTCGCGGAGAGCCGTCAGGCGCGCGCGTTCGTCGCCGGTAGGAGCGTCGTGAGGCGCGCCGCCCGCCAGGAGCGCCGTGGGATGCGGTTCCCCCCACCACGTCGCATGAAGCGCCACGGGCCACCATATCGCTGCATCAGGAAAAAGGCGGTTGAGGCGTTGCAGGGCCTGCGGCGAGAACGCGAGCAGCTCTTCTTCGGGCGGGTGCATGTGACCTTCCGGGAAGTACACGAGCGTAGCCGCCGGGTTGTTGCGCATCCGCCGAATCGTAGTGCGAACGGTAACGGCGCGGCGCTCCGCGTCGTCCTCCGGAAACGGCAAAGCGCCAGTCGAGCGAAAGAGCGGAAAGCGGTTCAGTTCACGCATCCACACGATGTGGCTTCGCTCAAGCTCACGCAGGAGCAGCCACGCCAAGTAGCCGTCATGATAGTAGTGATGGTTAGCGTAGAGCACGACCGGGCGCTCCGGCAGGGGCGGCGGCCAGTCGCCGACGTAGCAGACGCGCCGGAACGCCCGACGCAGGTTGCTGCGCATCAGTTGGCCGACCAGCGTGCTAATCATGCTGATCTGAAGCGATAATCTCGTGATGACGGCGAGCAAAGCCGAAAGCGCGTAGCCGAAATGCCCGTAGCGACGTGCCACCGGCCCGTCGCTCACGCGGGGCGGGGTGCGGTCGTTTGCGGGGCATCGCGTTGCGTGCGGAGGTCGGCCTTGCGGCGGGCGTAGTCATCCTGCACAAGGAGGCGCAGCTTGCGCGGAAGCGTCGTGTAGGCGCGGCGCGAGAGGTTGTCGTAGCTGTTGGCGCGCACTTCGTTGAGGATCTCGCGGTACATGCGCGCAGCCCCCCGGATGGCAAAGCGAGCGCGGCCCGGCAGGGCGTCGATGGCCTCGACGGCGGAAGCGTAATGCGTCTCGGCCAGTTCCATCACGAATTCCAGGAGCTGGGGATAAGCCGCCGGAACGGAGCTATCCTTGCGAATGCCCTCCAGGAGCTTGAGTCGGGTTATTCCTTTCTGCTGCATCCAGTCGCGCGGCAGGTACAGGCGGCCCAGGTCGAGCAGATCCTCGCCCACGTCGCGCGTGATGTTGGTAATCTGCATGGCGATGCCGAGGCGGCGGGCGGGCGCTTCCAGCCGATCCGCTTCCTCTTTGGACGTAAGAAACGGCAGCATCAGCGCGCCCACGCTGCCGCCCATCAGGTTGGCGTAGTTCACCAGGTCGTGCATGTCGTCGACGGACTGGCCGCGCAAGTCCCACTTCGCGCCCCGGATCAATTCGTTCATGGGCTGCCGGGGGAGCGGGTAGTTGGCCTGCACCTCCGCGAGGCGCTGCCACAGCAGTTCGCCGTCGGGGGGGCGGCCTTCGTCGAGAGTGCGATTGAGCGTGCGGCGCAGGTCGTCCAGTTCGCGGAGGGCCTGATCTGCGCCTACGTCGAGCACGCGCTTGTCGGCCAGCGAGTCCACGCGGCGGCAGAACAGGTAGACTGTCGCCACCGGCATCTGCACGCGGCGCGGCAGCAGGCGAGCCGCCAGCGAGAACGTGCGCGAGTGGCGATAAAAGGCGCGCCAGATGCGCCGGTCGGCCCGGTACTGCTCAAAAAAAGAGATCACGGCGCTCGATGTTGAATACAGTGGGTTTCGCCTCGGTAATTTGCAACACGTTCCGTAGCGTAAAACGTGAAGGTGCTTTCGGCGATTCGGTTAACGCGCGGCCGTCTTGATTACGCAATACGCATCACGCTCGCTCAGGCAGAGCAAAATGGTTAAAACAAGCCTTCAATTGCTAAGCATGCACCGAGCGTTCGAGGTGCCGGGGCATCCAGCGCGCCGCCCCCAGCGGAACGGCGGTGACCGCCGCGCCCACCAGAAAGGGCACAAACAGGCCGTACATCAGGCACAGGAGCAAGGGGAACAGGCAGTTTAGAAAATACACGACGGGCGCGTGACGAAGCCGGCCTCGATCACGAGCGCCACGGCGAACCAGCCGAGCCAGTTGGAGAGCGGCATCCCGTAGTAAAACTTGAACGCATCCGCCGGCGGATAGCTCCAGAAGCGGTCGATGCCGCCCACCACCGCCCCGTCGCCAAACATCGCCCCCGCGCCGTTCATCGCCGGATCCAGCGACACGTCCCAGAGCACCATAAACACCGTCGCCAGCACGATGCGGCTCGTGCGGCGGCTCGTCGTGCGCCGCGCCAGGTCCAACGACAGGATCGACATGGCAAACCAGGAGGGCGGGATAAAATAAGGAACGTGGCCGCCGATCTTCGCGCCCAGCCATTGCGTGTAGGCATACTCGCCGAACGGCACGCCGGTCGTCGTTCCCAGCAGCTCGCCCGATAGTCCGATGAGGCAGCCCCACGCGAAAAAGAACGCCAGCCGCCGGCCGCCGAGCACGGGCGCGTACATCAGAAGCGGCAGCACAGGCATCAGCGCCATGTACGTCCACGTCGGTGCCACGACGAGCGCCTGCAGGTACGGGCCGAAGAACGCGAGCGTCGAGGG
>PXTQ01000049.1 GCA_003022505.1 Bacteroidetes bacterium QS_8_64_10
TTTGTCATTTACTACGCTACGCTCCGTGAACCTCCCTCTGGTCGGTTTCGCACCCCGATGCGGGTGTCCGATCTGCGCCGTAGGGCGCACAATCTCCATGAGCCAAGCATATCGCTGAATTACGGAGATGCTGAATCAAGTTCAGCATGACAAGCTCTTTTGGGGATTTTTCGGCCCGTGAAAGACGCTCACGGAAAAGTGTACGGTAGCTAACGCCAATCGCAAGTCGAAAATCGACAGCCGAAAATCGCAAATCGAGAGATGGCTGATTACAAAGGGCACATTACGGGCGCGAGCGTCTTCTTCGCCATCTACTTCGCCGGGGTGGCCTACGCCTATTCCGTCGAAAAAGCCTACGAGCAGTTTTCGATCTTCGAACTGATCGCCTATCCCGCCATCTTGCTGGGCCTCTGCCTGATGTTCGGCCTCTGGCCCGACGTGGACACCGACTCGAAAGGCCAGAATTTCTTTTACGGCATCTTCTTTCTGGTGGATGTGGCCCTGATTGCCTCGGAGCGGTTTCAGGCGGCGGCGTACCTGGGGCTGTTCGCCATCCTGCCGGCGCTGGGCCACCACCGGGGCTGGACGCACTCGTGGTGGGCCATGCTGCTCGTGCCCGCCCCGCTCTTCGCCATGCCGTACCTGTATTACCCGGAGCGTCCGCTCGTGGGCTTGCCGTTCTACGGGGCGGCGGTTGTGGGCTATTTCAGCCATCTATTTATGGACGGCCTGGTGGTGAGTCTCAAGTCGTAGACGGCGGCGGCGCGTGTATACTGCTAATTTCCACGTTCGCGCCTTGCTGGGCGAGCGTTCGCGTATCCATGCTCGTTTTAGCAAACCCGGAAGGGAAAGAAGCGCCGCCTGGCGCGTTACAGAGCAGGAGCGGGAGAGCGTGGGAAAGGGTGAGCGGGCGATGAGCGCGTTCAGGCCTCTCCCGCTCGCCCACGCCCCCGTGCCCAGCGCGTTCAAAGCACCCAGCGCGTTCAAAGCAGCACAGATTCAGACCTTCCACGACCGCCCTCAACATCCAAGTAACCGGTTGAAGCTGCATTAGAACCTCACGACATTCGTTCAAGCACGCCACACGGAGGAACCGGCTATGCAGACCCCCGAAGCGCTTTCCGACTACGAGCGCGAACGCGGCAAACCCATGCCCAGTAAATTTCACGGTTTTATCCAGTCCAACATTATCCTCGCATTGGCGGAATACCGTCCAGCTTATGCCCTGCTCAATGAACTAACGCTGGAGTTGGACGGTGAACACAGGACCCCGGATGTTTCTATCTACGCCTCCGAAGACATCGACATGACGAGTGAGGAGGTGCGCGTCGATATTCCGCCGAAGGTTGCCGTTGAGATCGCCAGCCCCACGCAGAGCGACCAAGATCTGGCGGACAAGGCGCGCGACTTGCTCCAGGCGGGCGTCGGCCCGCAGGCGTCGTGAGAGCGGGAGAAAAGCGAGCACGTCTCGAACCTGTACCTGCACCCCTGCTGTAAGGCGAGTTACCAACTCGCCCTCCACCTTCCAACCTGAAGCCCACCATGCCCACGACGACCAACGGAGAAGCCACGCCCAGCCGCAACGTTCTCGGAGGCGACCTCGCGCCCTGCTCCACCGATCCGACGACGGGCTTCTACCGTACCGGTGCGTGCGAGACCGGACCGGAAGATCGGGGCGATCACGTCGTCTGC
This sequence comes from Bacteroidetes bacterium QS_8_64_10, assembly GCA_003022505.1. GTDB lineage: Bacteria > Bacteroidota > Rhodothermia > Rhodothermales > Salinibacteraceae > PXTQ01. Next base: position 1,693 of record PXTQ01000049.1, read on the forward strand.
GCGCAGATGACCGAGGCGTTCCTCTCGTTTACGAAGGCGCAGGGCAATGATTTATCCACGCCGCAGCCGCGCTTCGACTTTCCGGGGTTGGAGCCGGGCGACCGGTGGTGCCTCTGCGCGGCGCGCTGGGAGGAGGCGCGCGAGGCGGGCGTCGCGCCGCCCGTAGTGCTGGAAGCGACCCACGAAAGCGCGCTGGAGACGCTCGACCTCGACGACCTCGAGGAGCACGCCGTAGGCGCGTGAGGCTGCTTCTTTCCGTACTCGCTGTAAACGAAGATTCATCGCTAAGGGCAATCAGCTATGGAACGCGACGAGATCGTCTGGAAGAACGAGAACCGCGTCAGCGGCGCGCTCTGCTTTAAGGACACGCGCGTGCCCGTCAACATCCTCACCGATCACCTGCGCGACGGCTATACGCTGGACGACTTTCTGGAAGGCTTTCCGAGTGTGAGCCGCGAGCAGGCACAGGCGTTTCTGGAACTGGCCTACGATGACGTGAAAGCAGCCACACAGCCTGAAAAAGCGGATGCGCGTGTTGCTTGACGAGAATATGCACGTGCAGTTGCGCCATCTCTTTGACGAGGGCGTAGAGGCCGAGACGGTGCGTTACCGGGAGTGGACGTCGCTGGACAACGGCGACCTGATGCGCGCGGCAGAAGCCGATTACGACGTGTTCATCACGATGGACCGGAGCATCCCTCATCAGCGCAATCTCGCGTCATTCGATCTGGCCGTCCTCCTCGTTCATGCTCCGAGCAACGCCTACGATGCGATCGCACCGCTGATGCCCGAGGTTAACCGCGAGTTGCGGGACGTGAAAGCGGGCACGACGGTCGAAGTCGGCGCGACCTGACAGAAAGTAGCGCAAGTCATATCTTGCCAGTGAAAAGAGGCCGACGCTCTCTCTACAACTGCTCGCAATCGCCCACCGAAATTCGTTAATTGCAAACCGGTATGGCTCACCTTTCCTCGCTCAGCCTGGAGAACTTTCGCACGTTCCGCGAGCGCGCTGAGTTCGACTTTGCGCCGCTCACGATCCTGACGGGACCGAACAGTTCCGGCAAAAGTTCGATTTTTAAGGCGCTGCTTTTGCTTCAGGAGAACGTGCGGGGCGGCGGCTTAGGAGCGCTCGACTTTACGGGCGGCGAGCATCAGCTTGGGTCATTCGAGTCCGTGCTGAACAACCAGTCAGACGAAGAGAGCATCACGTTTGGGATCAGCCTTCAGTTAAGCGAAGAGGACGTCTTCCATTGCGAAGGTTTCGATGGAGAACGCCGCGAAGTGGAGACCGGCGTTGAAAGCGTGCATTACGAGTTGACGTACAGGCTTTCTGGACAGGGCGAACCCCGGCGTAGGCGTTTGAAAATTGGTCTTGGCGAAGAAACCCGTCCGCTTTTTTCCTTCGAAGTCAGTTCCTCTGCTGAAGTTGAAGGAGGAACGCTGATAAGCCATGAGCGCCAGTACAGCGTGACCGTTCACGGAGAGCGTTTTTTCGATGGTTCGCCGGAGCGGGCGGAACAGGTGCTCAGCGCGGCGAAGCGCGTGACAGGAGTCGATGAGGCGTGCGAGAAAATCGTTGGCCCGTTGCAGATGACGCTATCAGAACAGGCTAACAGCCCGCGAGCCACTTTCATCTCGACGGTTGAGCGAGCGTGTCGCAACTGGTCGAACCAGCAGCAGTCTGGAGAAGGGGAATCGTCATCGGAGGGCTTGTCCAGTACGGAAGCTGTGCGGCGCGTGCTCGTCGATTCCTACCTGCCGTACCTGAAAGAAAAGCTGGACGATTTGGAGGATGTGCTGAAGCGCTGCGATCACACGGGAGCCGAGCGTGTCACCATGCGACGGTTTTACGGTGCCGAGGCAAATCAGTGGTTCAAGGACGCGCTTGAAGCGTTCATTGAAGTGCATAAACCGGGACGGCAACGTCCACCATGGATAGTGGAAAGGAGAGGCGCTTTGAAAACTTGGCTCCAAGAGTTTGGAATCGGAGATCGCCTTGAGGTGAATCGCGTGGCCGATGCCGGCTACACCGTGGCGATTCACAAGGACGGCCACAAGCAGCAACTCGCCGATCTGGGCTACGGTGTCACACAACTGCTTCCTTTGATTCTTGGTGCCACGACGAGCTACCGAAGTTCATCTACGTTACTCGTCGAAGAGCCGGAAGCTAATTTACATCCAAACCTTCAGTCGAAGCTGGCTGATCTTCTCATTTCCGTAGTTCGAAGAGAGAAACCACTTCCGTCTTTAGAAGGATTTTACTACGAATACCACGGGCGCGCCATCGTCGAGACGCACAGCGAGTACCTGATCCGGCGGCTCCAGCACCTCGTGGCGAAGGGCGACCTCGACCGCGAGAAGGTCGTCATCTACTACCTCGGCCCCGACCCCGAAGCCGATGACTACATCCGCCGCATCGAGATCACCGAGAGCGGGCAACTCAGCCAGCAATTCGGCTCCGGCTTCTTCGATGAGGCCACCAACCTGATGACCGATCTCTACAAGTACGGCAGCCAGAACTGACACGATGGAGCGTTTCGTTACATACTGCGATCTCCCGTTTCTGGACGAGTATGTACGAGTGAAACCGGACCGTGACAAAGACCCTGCGAACTACACAGAGCAGGATCACCTGTGGCTCGACGTGCACGAGTTCCTGTGCAAATCCACGGATGTGTACGTTAACGCTTCCGAGGAAGTGCTGGAAGCGCATCGGCGCAATCCGGCATTCAACCATCCGTACTTGAAGCACCTAATGGACCGCCCGGCTGGTCCTCACCTGCACCTCGACCCGGCCCCGTTCGAGAATATCGAAACGGCGTCGTTTCACCGCAAAAACGCGACGCCGCACGCGCTTTTTCTCGTCGAAGACACCGACGCCGCGCCCGAAGTGCTTTCACGGCAGTTCGGCGTGCTCTTTCTGCCGGTCGAGCGGTTGTTCGAGCATTGGAAGCGCATCGGGCGATATCAGTCGCTGAACGTGAGCCGCCGCGGAGGGAGCAGCGAGTGTTTGAAGCAGTGGCGGGATCTGGAACGCTTCGCCGCACCGATGACGGCATTGGTAGTGTGCGACCAGTTTATGCTTGACGACCGGGAGAAGGCACAGCGCAACCTGTACCGGATGCTCCTGCACTTGCTTCCGCAAGGCCCCAACGACGTCGCCGTAGACGTGACGCTCCTCACCCGCGACGATAAGCTGTACGGCGGCCTCGAATCGGTTCACCGGGAACTGAAAGATTTTCTTGACGAGCAACGTCCTGATCTTGCCTTCAACCTGTGCGTCGCCACGCCGCAGGGTCCCAACAGCTACCACGACCGGCACATCTTCACGAACTACGGCTTTATGAAATCCGGTCAATCATTCAATTACTTCAACAGGAGGGGCGAGATCAGCGTAGACACGACACTGGACTTCGAGCCGCTGATGAAAGAACTTTTCGTCGCTCGTGATAAACTCGGCACCGTAGCGGCGGCGGTGCCGTCTGTAAACGAGATCGGTGTTACGCAAGTCGCGGTCGGCTCTTTAGAGAACAGGCTGTTCGGAGACGACATGTGAATCGTCACTGCCACACGCCCCGTCAGGCACAAACCGCGGTGCGCATCGGTACGATGGAAAACGCATTTCTGAAGATGTCGAGGTGAAACCATGCAGACGACCGAGATTTCCGATTACGAGCGCGAACGAGGAAAACCCCTGCCGAGTCGTCATCACAGCCTCACGGAAAGTCTCCTGAGTGCTTCGCTCTGGCAGAACCAGTCGGATTATCTCATTCACAGCGAGATGACGCTGGAGTTGGACGGCCAAGAAATAACGCCGGACCTCTGCGTGTACCCGCGAGAGCGCGTCGATTATGCCCGTGATGAGGTACGCGTCACAGAGCCGCCCCTGACGGCCGTCGAGATTGCCAGTCCTACGCAGGGATCGCAAGCTCTTCTGGACAAGATTCAGTTTTTCCTCGACGCCGGTGTCAAAAGCTGCTGGCTCGTGCAACCCGCGCTTCGAACGATCACGACGTTCGACCACGACATGCGCTCCAAGACGTACAGCGAAGGCGTGGTGACGGACCCGGCCACCGGCATCGAAATGGCCATCGAGGACGTCTTCCGGGATGCAGAATCGTAGACCGCTTTTCCCCACTCGCCCTTTGCCTGGACATGCCCAACCGTCTCGCCGACGAGAACAGCCCGTACCTGCTTCAGCACAAAGACAACCCCGTGGACTGGCACCCGTGGGGCGACGAAGCGCTCTCGAAGGCCAGGCGCGAGGACAAGCCGATCTTTTTGTCCATCGGCTACGCCACGTGCCACTGGTGCCACGTGATGGAGCGCGAGTCGTTTGAGGACGAGGAGGCCGCGCGCGTCCTCAACGAGCACACCGTGCCCGTCAAGGTAGACCGCGAGGAGCGCCCCGACCTCGACGGCATCTACATGCGCGTTTGCCAGATGATGACGGGGCGCGGCGGCTGGCCGCTGAGTCTGTTTTTGACGCCGGAGGGCAAGCCGTTCCACGCGGCCACGTACCTGCCCAAAACAAGCCGCCGGGGGCAGTGGGGGCTAATCGACCTGACCGAGCGCCTGCATGAGGCCTGGGAGAACGAACGCGAGCGCGTCAACGAGGCCGCCGAGGAGGTCGCCTCGTCGCTTCAGGAGGCGGCGGAAACGCCCGGCGGCTCCGACGCGGTCGGCGAGGACGCCCTCCGCGAAGCCGAACGCCAACTGCGCGATCAGTTCGACGAGGAGCGCGGCGGCTTCGGCGACGCGCCCAAGTTCCCGACCCCGCACCATCTGCTGTTTCTGCTGCGCCGCGCTCACCGCAACCGTCATCGCACTGATAACGACGACGAGGCCCTGCGCATGGCGGCGACCCGCACGCTCGACGCCATGCGCCTCGGCGGCGTCTACGACCACGTAGGCTACGGCTTCCATCGGTACTCCACCGACGCCGACTGGTTGCTGCCGCACTTCGAGAAGATGCTCTACGATCAGGCGCTCCTGGCGCTGGCGTACCTGGAGGCGCACGAGGCCACGGGCGCGGAGCGCTACGCGGAGACGGCGCGCGAGATACTGACCTACGTGCTGCGCGACATGACCGCGCCGGAGGGCGGCTTCTACTCCGCCGAAGACGCCGACAGCGAAGGGGAGGAGGGCGCGTTCTATGTCTGGACCACCGGCGAGGTGCGCGAAGTCTTGGACGATGAACACGCCGAGGCTTTTCTCGAGGCCTACAACTTTCGGGAGGAGGGCAATTACGTCGAAGAGAGCACCCGCGAGCGGACGGGCAAGAACATCCCGCACCTGACGAAGCCGCTTTCCGAACTGGACGACGAGCATGACGGCGCGTTCAGGGAGAAGCTGGAGGAAGCGCGTCGCCGGTTGTTCGCGCGCCGCGAGGAGCGGGAGCGCCCCGCCCGCGACGACAAGATCCTGACGGACTGGAACGGCCTCATGCTCGCGGCCTTCGCCCGCGCCGGGCGCGTACTCGACGACAGCAAGTACGTTGACGCTGCCGAGCGAGCGGCAGGCTTTCTGCTCGATACGATGCGCGGAGACCAGGACGATAGCGCCAACGATCGCCTACTGCACCGCTACCGCGACGGCGAGGCCGGTCTGCCCGCAAATCTGGACGACTATGCGTTTTTCGTGTTCGGCCTGACCGAGCTGTACGAAACGACCTTCGAGGCTGACTATCTCCGCGAGGCGCTTGAGCTTTGCGACGAGGCCACGGAGAAATGCTGGGATGACAACGAAGGCGGCTTCTTCTTTACCCCCAAAGACGGCGAAGCGCTCATCGCGCGGCAGAAAAAGCTCCAGGACAGCGCGCTGCCGTCGGGCAACAGCGTCATGCTCTGGAATCTGGTGCGTCTCGCCCGCCTCACGGGCCGCCCCGCGCTCGACGAACGGGCCGAGCGGCTGTCTGCGTTTGCCGCGCCGCAGGTAGAGCGGGTGCCGTCGGGCTTTACGGGGTTGCTCCTGGGCGCGGATCTCGCCCACGCGCCGAGCCGCGAGGTCGTCATCGCCGGGCCGCCCGACGCCGACGATACGCGCGCCATGCTGGACGCGCTGAACGAAGAATACTTGCCGCACGCCGCGCGCCTGTTCCGCCCGACCGGCCCCGGCAGACCGCTCAGGACGGGCGCGCCGCCGCCTACGTCTGCACCGATCACGCCTGCCAAGCCCCGACGACGGATCCGCAGGCGATGATCGACAGCGTAAAACGTAAAGCGTAAAACGCAAGGTTGCCTGGCGGATTGCTTTGTGCCTTCACCCGGTGGCCAGAGCCGGACAGAGAGCAACCCGCTCCAATCTCTGCTCCCAACCGCTCAGGTAAGCCCCCAGGGCAATCGCGTTTAATTTTCTATATCGCTCTACGTGATGTATGGGCTGTTCTCGTCGGCATGTTGAATGGAAGGTAGCGTCAAGGCGCGCCTTGACGCTACCAGAGGGTGAAAATATGGTCGCACAATTTTTAATGCGATTGTCCTGGGTAAGCACCCTTACGCAATACGTTCGCCGGCTATAAAACACAAACCGCTACGCACACCACTCTCCCCAACCCCGCGCCACTGACCATGAACCCCACCTACGTTCTCTCCGCCGTGCGCACCCCGATGGGCACATTCGGCGGCTCGTTCAGCAATCCCTCCCCCGTCGATCTGGCCGCCCCCGTCATGCGCGTCGCACTCGAAGAAGCCGGCGTGGAGGCGAGCGCGCTCGACTTCTACGTCATGGGCAACGTGCTGCGCGGCGGCCACGGCCAACTCGTGCCCCGGCAGGCTGCAACTCAGGCCGGCATTCCCGACTCCGTAGACGGCATGGCCGTGGACATGGGGTGCTCCTCCGGCATGATGAGCCTGCTTACCGCCGGCTCGCTGATGGACAGCATGGGCGCGGATCTGGTGCTGGCGGGCGGCACCGAATCCATGTCGAGCGCGGGTTTTGCGCTCTCCGGCAAGGCGCGCTGGGGCTACAAGTTCGGCGGCGAAAAAGTCACCGACCTGATGCAGCGCGACGGCCTCTCGGATCCGATGAGCGGCGAGGCGATGGGCGAGCAGGCCGAGCGGCTGGCTTCCGAAAAAGACATCGCGCGCGAGAAGCTGGACGAGATCGCCGTCCGCTCGCACCGCCGCGCCGCCGAGGCGAACGAAAAGGGCTGGTTCGACGACGAGATCGTCCCCTTCGAGATCGAGACGCGCTCCGGCACCGAGACGCTTCGCCACGACGAGGGCATCCGCGCGGACACCTCGACGGAGAAGCTGGCGGGCTTGAGTGCTGCCTTTGCGGAGGGCGGCGTGCTGACCGCCGGCAACAGCAGCCCGATCTCAGACGGCGCGTCGGCGCTGCTTCTGGCGAGCGAGAGGGCGGTGGAAGCAAACGGCCTGGAGCCGGTCGCGCGCCTCACCGAGGGCGCGTGGAATGCGGGCGAGCCGTGGCGCTTTCCCGAAGCGCCGATTCCCGCCGCGCGCGACGTCGCCGAGCGCACCGGACGGGCCGTGGAGGACTTCGACCTGTACGAAAACAACGAGGCGTTCGCACTCTCCAGCGTGCTCTTCCACCGGATGCTCGGCGTGCCGCACGACAAGCTGAACGTGCACGGCGGGGCGCTCGCGCTGGGCCATCCCATCGGGGCGAGCGGCGCGCGCATCACCACGACGCTCATCCACGCCCTGCGCCGGCGCGGCGAAGAACACGGCCTAGCGTCCATCTGCCACGGCACGGGCGGCGGCACGGCGCTGGCCGTCGAGCGCGTTGCGTGAGGACGGCGGACGGCAGACCGCAGACGGCGGTGGTTCGTGGTTTGCAGATGCATTGCGGTTTGTATTTCGCCCTGAAGTTCTGACGAGCGGGCACATACAAGACGAGCTGGAATTACAGGATTCTTTGCGATACGCACGGGCAGGCCAAACGTAGGAAGGCTGCAATTGACTTCCCTGTTTCGTACACTTTGCGCATAGCAAGAACACAGACAGGGTTTGAATGGGGTCGGATTCATCTAAAGAATTGACCGCCCCCAACTTGCCAACGTAACAACCTGCCAACCTGAAACCATCCCAACATGGAAGTCCAGACGCCGCCCTCCGAAACGACTGAAACGCAGACCGAGCGCGCGACCGGCGAGGTCGTGCAGGTCGTCGGCCCCGTCATCGACGCGCAGTTCGCCCCCGAAGACGTGCCCGACATCCTCGACGCCATCACCGTGGAGCGCGAGGGCGATACCGACGACCTCGTCCTGGAGGTGCAGCAGCACCTCGGCGAAAATCGCGTGCGCGCCATCGCCATGGACTCCACCGACGGCGTGCGGCGCGGCACCGAGGTGCTGGCCGAGGGAAAGCCCATCTCCATGCCCATCGGCCCGGAGGTGCGCGGGCGGCTCTTCAACGTCGTCGGCAAACCCATCGACGGGCTGCCGGAGCCGGACGTGGACGAGCGCCGCGCCATCCATCAAAGCCCGCCGGACTTCGACCAGCTCGCCACCTCGGTCGAGATGCTGGAAACCGGCATCAAGGTGATCGACATGATTCAGCCGGTTTCGCGCGGCGGTAAAGTCGGACTCTTCGGCGGCGCGGGCGTCGGCAAGACCGTGCTGATTATGGAGCTTATCAACAACATTGCCAAAGAGCACGAGGGCCTGTCGGTTTTCGCGGGTGTGGGCGAGCGCACGCGCGAAGGGAACGACCTGCTCCGCGAGATGCTCGAATCCGGCGTCATGACCTACGGCGACGAGTTCGAGAAGTCGATGGAAGAGGGTGGTTGGGACCTCGACAAGGTGGACATGGACGCCATCCAGGAAAGCAGCATTTCGCTTGTCTTCGGCCAGATGAACGAGCCGCCGGGCGCTCGCGCTCGCGTGGGTCTCTCCGGCCTGACGCTCGCGGAGTACTTCCGTGACCTCGGCGGGCGCGACGTCCTCATGTTTATCGACAACATCTTCCGCTTCACGCAGGCCGGCTCCGAGATGTCGGCGCTGATGGGCCGGATGCCGTCGGCGGTAGGCTACCAGCCGACGCTCGCCAGCGAGATGGGCGACCTGCAGGAGCGCATTACCTCCACGAAGAAAGGCTCGATCACGAGCTTTCAGGCCGTCTACGTGCCCGCCGATGACCTGACGGACCCCGCCCCGGCGACCACGTTTGCGCCCCTCGACGCGACGACGGTGCTCAGCCGCGACCTCTCGGCGCAGGGCATCTACCCGGCCATCGACCCGCTCGACTCCACGAGCACGATCCTGGAGCCGGGCACCGTGGGCGAGGAGCACTACGAGACGGCGCAGGAGATCAAGCAGCTCCTCCAGCGCTACGAGGAGCTTCAGGACATTATCGCCATCCTGGGCATGGAAGAGCTTTCCGAGGAAGACAAGAAGGCCGTCAACCGCGCGCGCCGCGTGCAACGGTTCCTCTCGCAGCCCTTCTTCGTGGCCGAGCAGTTTACGGGACAGCCCGGCAAGTACATTCCCATCGAGGAGACCGTTCGCGGCTTCCGTATGATTCTGGACGGCGAGCTGGACCACCTGCCGGAGAGCGCCTTCCTGCTAAAAGGCGGCATCGACGAGGTCATCGAAGAGGGCGAGCAGATGCTGGCCGAGGATGAGGGATGAGCTTTCTTTCTGACGCTTCCGCAGTCCGCGAGGGCATCGCCTCTTCGTAACGTGTTGCGTAAGGGGGCTGACCTGAAAGGGTGAAGAACAACTTGGAGGCTGTCTGCGTTTTTGCTAAGCGTTTGCCGGCGAAATAAGGCGCGAAGCAGAAATACCGGCAGCCTTACATTTTACGGATTACGTCTGGCTACCGAACAGTTTTTAACCTGATTGGGCCGAAAAATCCCCTGTTTGTCATTCCGCACCCCGATGCGGAATCTCCATCTTACGGGCTGTGCCGGTCATAGGGAGATCCTGAATCAAGTTCAGCATGACAAGCTCTTTTGGGGATTTTTCGGCCCGTGAAAGACGCTCACGGAAAAGTGTACGGTAGCTAAGGATTACGTTTTACGCCGTCTCTGCAAGGCACAACATTCACTTCCAAGAAATAGCCTCAAATCATGGAAGAGAGTCTTTTCGTCGAAATTGTAGCGCCGGACGAGCGCGTCTTTCGGGGCGAGGCCGAGAGCCTGCGCGCGCCCGGCACAGAAGGCTCCTTTCAGGTGCTCCGGGGCCACGCCCCCATGATCGCCTCTTTCGAGATCGGGCCGCTGTTTGTCACGACCGACGCGGGCGAGCGCATCAGCTACGCCACGAGCGGCGGCTTCCTGGAGGTCCTGGACGACCACGTCACGGTCCTGGCCGAGACCGCCGAGCCGCAGGACGCCATCGACACCGAGCGCGCCCGCGCCGCCGAGGAGCGCGCCCGCGAGCGCCTGGAATCCGGCGAGCTGGACACGAAGGAGCGAGAACGCTACGAGGCGGATCTGGAGCGCGCCCGCAACCGCCTGCGCGTGTCGATGGGCGAGGCTGCGACGGCGCAGTGATTGGGAGGGGACGGGCGGCTAACCGCAGAGAGCGCTCGATGACCTCCGCCCGCCCTGCTCGCCCGACGGTGCAAGCGAGCGAAAGCGTCGTATAGTCCATTTCAGGCGCGGCCCGCAAGGGAAGCAGAAACGATCACGCTGTATCGCGCTGTCAGCCCATCAGAGTATCACCAACTCAGCAAGTCCGGCCAGTTTCAGTATCTTGGCGGCGCGGAGGAACGAACCGCCACTCGACAATCGCAACTCGCCAATCGCAGATGACGCTCGACGACCTCGCCACGCCCGCCCTGCTCGTTGAACAGCGTCGCCTCCGGGCCAACCTCACGGCCATGCAGGAGACGGCGAACGACAGCGACGTAGCGCTGCGCCCGCACGTCAAGACGCACAAGTCCGTCGCCATCGCCCGCAAGCAGCAGGAGCGCGGCGCGCGCGGCATCACCGTCGCCAAGC
>PXTQ01000050.1:0-3670 GCA_003022505.1 Bacteroidetes bacterium QS_8_64_10
AGGCCGAACCTGTGCAATAGCGCGAACGTGGCCTACCGGCGCTCCGCCTACGAGTGCTGGGGGCGCGACCTGCCTACGACTCCCGCCGCCGACGAGATGCTGATCCAGCGCGTGGCGGCTTCCCGCGAGGAGGTCGCGTTCTGCGCCGATCCCGCCGCTGCCGTCCGCACCGAGCCGATGTCGACGCCGGGAGCGTTCTGGCAGCAGCGTCGCCGCTGGGCGCACGCAGGCGGGCAGTACCCGGACCTCGCGCTTCAGGTCTTCGTGATTGTCGCATACGTTTTCTACGCGCTGCTTCTGGGCGGTGTGGCGCTGCTTCCGGTATGGCCCACGCTTTTCCCGGCGGTCGGCGGTGCGCTTGCGCTGAAAGTCGCCGGTGAGGGCGCGCTGCTGACCCTCGCCTGCCGCCGCCTCAGGCAATCGAAGTTGATGCGCTATTTTTTGCCCGCACAGGTCATGCAGATCCCGTACGTGGTCGCGGTGGGCGCTGCCGGGCAGTTTGGCAAGCTGCGGTGGAAGGGGAGACGAGTTCGGTAATACCCTGCTCTACTTGTTCATTAATCCAAGTTGTGGGGACCTGGATGGCATTGCAAGCGAACGATACGAGCAAGCTATCTTCGCCCCGGTACTTCACCGCCCGACACCATGAAACTCCGCCTAAGCGCTCTCTTGCTTCCGGCATGAGCCACGAGGAGATTCTCGACGATTTTCCTTATCTGACGGAAGAAGATATTCGAGCTTAGCTTCACGGCAGAGCGCAGCATTCCATGACGGCGGTTCGCTCGTGATGCTTCTTTCCGACCAGACCTTTCGCCGAAGCTCAAGAGCAAGCTTGCCGACGTGTATCCCAATTCGATAAGCTATCCGGGCTAAGCGAAGCTGATGAGGTGGAGAGGACGATTGGCTTCTACTCGGAGCGGCACGCGACGATTGACCGCCCCCAGGCGTTGCGGGGAAGACAACGGTGCGCTACGATCTCTCCGCGTCGAAGTGCTCGCTGAGGATGCGCTCTACCTTCGGCGTCACGAGCTGCCACTCCGCACTCTCGGTCTTCGTGACCGTGACGAAGTCGGGCAAGATGAGCACGTTCTCGATGCCCGCCACGCCGAAGAGCGCCTCGCCGAGCGCGTGGCCCTCGGCCTCCTCCGCCGAGCCGAAGGATGCCATCTCATCGGCGAACGGGCCGGCCTCGGTGGTGATTTTCCGGCTGTTGGGGTTAGGCGTCGGTTGCGTCTGAAAGTTGGTCATCGTACAGTCGGATCGTGGTGGGAGCAAGAGGGTAGAGCACGGCTTGAAGGTGCAAGCCGGGCGATCAAGTCACAGGTCTGCAAGTCGCACGTCTCTCAATCATTTGAACCTTCAGACCTTACGACCTTCGAACGTCGCACGTTTGGAAAAGCGCACTCCAAACCCCCTGTTTGTCATTTACTACGCTACGCTCCGTGAACCTCCCTCTGGTCGGTTTCGCACTCCGATGCGGGTGTCCGATCTGCGCCGTAGGGCGCACAATCTCCTGCTTGCAGGCTGTGCTGGTCGAATGGAGATGCTGAATCAAGTTCAGCATGACAGTCGCTGGGGTTTGGAGTGCGCTCCCATTTTACTCGTGTGCAGTAGGCTACATAAGAGCAACGACCTTTTGACCTTCCAACATGCAAGACTTCCCGAAAATGTGGTGCGTGGTCGCGTCGTCTTGAGACGAACGGCGCATTACCGGTTCCGGCTCCGCCAGTACAGGAAGGCCGGAACGCCCGCTCCGATCAGCACCGTACCGATGAGGGCGTTCAGCGGCTCGTTGTAGACGGAGTTGACCACGACGAAGCCCGACGCCAGAATGAACAGCACGGGCAGCGCCGGGTAGCCGAACATGCGGAAGGACGTCTCCGCGCCCGGCTTGGAGCGGCCCGCGCGGTCCCAGCGGCGATACACGAAGAGCGTCGCCACGACGAGCGCGAAGAAGATCCAGTCGCCGAAGACGACGTATTGGAGCAGCTGCCCGAACGTGCCGGAGAGGGCGAGGATGATGGCCCAGCCGCCCTGAAGCAGGATGGCGCGGTGGGGCGTCTCGTAGCGCGGGTGCAGGTCGGCGAAGCGTTCAAAAAACAGATCATCGCGCGCCATCGCCTGATACACGCGCGGGGCGGCCATGATGTAGAGGTTCAGGATGCCGAAGACCGACGCCACGATGCCCGCGCTCATGATCGTGCCGCCCGTCGCGCCCCACAGGTTTTTGACGGCGTCGGAGGCGGGCGCGGTAGAGGCGGCCAGCCCCTCGACGCCCAGCGCGTACAGGTACGCCGTGTTCGCCAGCAGATACGTGCCCACCACCAGCCCCACGCCGATCAAGAGCGACAGCGGCAGGTTGCGTCCGGGCTTCTTGATCTCACCCGCGATGTGGTTGACGTGCTGCCAGCCGCCGTGCGAAAACAGCACCGGGATGAGCGCAACGCCCAGCGCCGCCATGATGCCGGTAAAGCCCGATCCGGCGACCTCCGACGTGGCTTCGGGATCCACCATCTCTGCGCCCCAGCCCAGCCCCACCACGATGAGGAGCGCCAGCGCCGCCATCTTGAGCACGGTGAAGATGTTTTGCGTGATGCTGCCGAACCGTACGCCCAGGTAGTTGATGCCCGACAAAAAGAGGAGCGCGCCGACGGCGATGGGGGAGATCCAGGGTTCACCCATGCCCACGAGATCCACGAAGTAGCGCGCAAAGATGATGGCCAGCGCGGCGATGGCCCCGGTCGCGCTCACCAGAAGTAGCTTCCAGCCGTACAAGAAACCCCAGAGCGGCCCAAACGTCTCGCGCAGGTAGACGTAGCCGCCGCCCGCTTCGGGGCGGCGAGCGCCCAGCTCGGCGAAGCAGAGCGCCCCGACGAGCGCGAGCGCGCCGCCCAGCACCCACGCCACCAGAATGAGCGCCGGTGTGTCTACGATCTGGGCCACCTCCGAGGGCGTGGCGAAAATGCCCGACCCGACAATGCCGCCTACGACGACCATCGTGCCGTCAAAAAGCGACAGGCGGCGTTTGTATTCCGAAGAAGAAGCGTCGGCTTTGGGCGGGCCGGACGGTGCTGATTCTTGCGTTTCCAAAGCGAGTCAGTGGAGCTGTTTGCGTATTGCTGGTGAAGCGTTTTCTTACCGCAGAGTGCGCTGAGAGCGCAGAACGGTGTGAATGTTTGGAAGTTAGTGCATGTTAAAATAACTCACATACGAACACCCACACTTCCATACTTACGCACCGAAGGGTAGAGGGTACTTTCACCGATCCGCGCGGATAAGTTCGTCAAGAAGCAGTCCTCGCATGTAGCGGCGCAGCGTGCTGCGTCGCCCGCGAACGCCTGCCTGTGGCAGACAGGCGGCGATCTCCCGCAATGAGGCTGCCTGGCCTGTGGAGATTACCACGTCCCTCTCCCTACGGTCGATCCTCGCAATGACGGCCTGAGTTTACGTATTTTCTCACGCATCAGCAACTTGCGGGGGCAATCGCATTAAAAACTGTGAGATCCAGTCTTATACCCCGTAGTAGCGTCAAGGCGCGCCTTGACGCTACCTTCCATTCAATATTTTCTGTCGAGAACGGCTCATCCATCACGTTTGGCGGTGCAGAAAATTAAACGCGATTGCCCTGCACCTTCATCCCAAACGTCACATCGACTCGTCCCAATTTGCT
>PXTQ01000050.1:3725-16596 GCA_003022505.1 Bacteroidetes bacterium QS_8_64_10
ACGTCCTGGTAGGCGGGAGCGTCGTACAGGTTGTTTAGCTCGTGCGGATCCATCTCCAGGTCGAACAGCTCCCACTCGTCGATGGTGTAGAAGTACATCAGCTTGTAGCGCTCCGAGCGGACGCCGTAGTGCGGGCGCACCTTGTGCGGGCCGGGATACTCGTAGTAATGATAATACACCGTGTCGCGCCAGTCGTCAACGTTCCGGTTTTCCAGCAGCGGACGCAGGCTCCGGCCCTGCATGTCGCTCGGAATATCAGCATCGGCGTAGTCGAGGAAGGTCTGGGCGAAGTCGAGGTTCATGACGACGCGGTCGGTTTCTTCGCCGGCGGGCACGACACCCGGATAGCGCACCAGCAGCGGAATGCGCAGGCTCTCTTCGTACATGAAGCGCTTGTCGAACCAGCCGTGCTCCCCCAAAAACATGCCGTTGTCGGAGGAGTAGACGATCATCGTGTTTTCGGCCATGCCCGTTTCTTCGAGGTAATCGAGCAGCCGCCCCACGTTTTCGTCCAGCGACTTGATGACGCGCAGGTGGTTTTTGATGTAGCGCTGGTAGTTCCAGTATTTAATTTCCTGCTCCGAGAGGTCGTCGGGCTGCTCCTCGCGCCAGTCCGGCATCGTGGCGATGTCCATGTAGGCGTGTGAGGCCGCGCTGGAGCGGTTGGCGTGATCGTCGTTGAAGGTGGGCGGCACGGGCATGTCGAAGCCGGTATACAGATCCTCGTCGTCTTCTTCGGGCACCCAGCCCCGGTGCGGTGCCTTGTGCCAGCTCATGAGCGCAAACGGTTCATCCTGATCCCGGTACTCGTCGAGCTTGTCGATGGTGAGGTCCGTGATGATGTCCGTCACGTAGCCTTCCTCCTTCGTGCGTTCCCCGTCCATCTCAATGAAGCGCGGGTTGTTGTAGCGCCCCTGCCCCGGCAGCACCTTCCAGTAGTCGAAGCCCGTCGGCTCGCTCTTCAGGTGCCACTTGCCGATCATGGCCGTCTGGTAGCCCGCGTCCTGCAGGAGCTTCGGGAACGTCTGCTGAGAGCCGTCAAACGGCTCTTGATCGCCGTAGAGGTTTTCGGTGACGCCGTGCTTGTGACTGTACTTGCCCGTAAGCACCGTCGCGCGGCTCGGCGCGCAGAGCGAGTTCGTGACGCAGCAGTCGTTGAAGAGCATCCCCTCGCCCGCGAGGCGGTCCAGGTTGGGCGTGTCGATGCGGGTGCTGCCGTAGCAGCTGAGCGCGCTCACGGCGTGGTCATCCGTGAAGATAAAAATGACATTGGGCCGGTCCGCATCGCCGCCGTCGCCGGTATGCGCGGCGGGCGCGGACTGGCCTTCCGATGCGGGCGCGAGACCGCCGAGCACGCTGGTGAGACCGAGACTGCCGAGCTTCTTGAGGGCGTCGCGGCGGCCCTTTTGCTGTTTGGGAGCGTCCGAAAAAGGAGAGTCGGTAGAGTCAGACATGAGGTTACGATCAGATTGGGCTTGATGGAAACGATGGAAGAAGGTACGTTATTAAAGCATGAGGAACCAAATCGGTTCAAATTCGCCGACACCGGTTCTGACCGCGCGGATCCACTCATCGAAAAATGAGTGCTTTGCACGCGCCGTCTGCAAACTTGCAACCTGAAACCATCCACACAAACATGTCAAACGCAATAAGCGGTATCAAGCTCCTGTCACGCAGTTTTCGAGCGCTTCTCCTCGCTGTTCTCGTTCTCGCAAGCGGGACGGCGGCCCGAGCGCAAACGAACGACGCCGGCAGCCGCGCGGCTGCCGCTGGGCGACGTGCAGCCGGAGGGCTGGCTCGACGAACAGCTTCAGCGCATGGCCGAGGGTATGGGTGGCAATCTCGACGAGCTGTACGCGAACGTTGGTCCGAACAACGCCTGGGTTGGCGGGAACGGCGACAACTGGGAGCGCGGTCCCTACTGGCTCGACGGCCTCGTGCCGCTGGCCTATCTGACGGGCGACCAGGAGCTGATCGACAAGGCGAAGACCTGGATCGAGTGGTCACTCGAAAGTCAGGAAGAGAGCGGTTACTTCGGCCCGGATCCCGACAAAGACTACGCGGACGCCCCGGAAGGGCGGCACGGCGCGTACGTCCAGACCGACAACCCCGGCGACTGGTGGCCGCGCATGGTCGTGCTCAAGGCGATGGCCTCGTACTACGAGGCGACCGGCGACGAGCGCGTCATCGACTTCATGACGGATTATTTCCGCTATCAGGCCCAAACGCTTCCCGACAAGCCGCTGGGGCACTGGACGTGGTGGAGCAAGATGCGCGGCGGTGAAAACCAACTCGGTGTCTACTGGCTCTATAATCGCACCGGCGACGACTTCCTGCTGGACCTGGCCCCGCTCGTCGAGGAGCAGACGGCGGGTTGGACGGAAGGCTTCCTGAACAACGACCCGCCCTCGCACCACGGCGTGAACGTCGCCATGGGCCTCAAGCAACCTGCGCTCGCCTTCCAGCAGACGAAAGACTCGACCCACCTCCGCTCGGTGCGGCAGGAGCCGCTGCATGGCACCGATCCCACCCACGGCACGGAGTTGTGTACGGTCGTGGAGCTGATGTACAGCCTCCAGCTGCTCGCGCGCACCACGGGCAACGTCCGCTACATGGATCACCTCGAAAAGGTGGCGCTCAACGCGCTTCCCACCCAGCACAAAGACGACTACATGGGCCGGCAGTATTACCAGCAGCCCAACCAGGTGCAGATCAGCCGCGCGCCCAAGAGCTTCAAGACCGGAGGCAGCGGCATCCGCATCTGCTACGGCCTCACGAACGGCTATCCGTGCTGCACCACAAACATGCATCAGGGCTGGCCCAAGTACGCGCGCAACCTGTGGATGGCCGCGCCGGACGGCGGCCTCGCAGCGCTCTTCTACGCGCCCAGCACCCTCGAAACGAGCCTCGACGGCCAGACGGTGCGCTTCCGTGAGGAGACGAACTACCCGTTTGACGACGAGATTCGCTTCACTTACGAGGGGGACGAGGCGGCTCGCTTCCCGCTGCATCTTCGCATTCCCGACTGGACAAGCGGAACGGCGACGATCAGCGTCAACGGGGAGGAGGTGCAGACGCCGGAGGGCGGCCGGGTCGTGCAGGTCGAGCGCGCCTGGGAGAGCGGCGACACGGTGACGCTCACGCTCCCGATGACGATCCGCTCGCAGACGTGGCACGAGCGCTCCGCCAGCGTCGAGCGCGGCCCGCTCGTCTACGCCCTGCGCGTCCGAGGCGACTGGAACCAGCTGGATACGGATTACAATCCGCCGTGGGATGCCAACCGCGAGGTGCCGACCTGGAAGGTGCAGCCCACCTCGTCCTGGAACTACGGCCTTGTCATGAATCGCCGCCAGCCGGCGAAGGCGTTCGAGTTCGAGCGCGACGGCGAGGCGACGCCGGAGTACCCGTGGACCGCCGACAACGTGCCCGTCAAGCTCGTCGGCACGGGCAAGCAACTGCCGCAGTGGAAGCTCTACAACGAAGGCGCGGGGCCGCTCCCGCCGAGTCCGACGAACTCCAGCAAAGCCGCCGAGGAGATCACGCTCATCCCGTACGGCGCGACCACGCTGCGCGTCTCCGAGTTTCCGGTGATTCGTCCGTGAATGGTTAGGGGGCGCACCTCGAGTACGCACTACGCTTCTACTCACCTTACGGACAAACAAAAATCGTATGCGGCACGTCGCCGCCTTATTCCTGCTCGCCGCGCTCGCCCTGCCCGCCGGGGCGCAGACGCCGCGCTCTATCGACAATCCCGTACTGGACGGCGTAGCCGACTCCGGCGTGCTCAAATACAACGGTGACTACTACATCATGGGCGTCGGTACGGGCGGCGACATGTACACGTCGGCGGATCTCGTGCGCTGGCGCGGCCCCCGGCACGCCTTCTCGATGAACAACGAGTGGACGCCCGGCCCCGCCGCGCAGGATCGCCGCATCCACGCCTGCGACTTCGAATACACGGGCGGCGTTTTTCACTTATACTGGTCCGTCAACTACTGGGGCGAGCCGCAGATGGCCGTGCGCATCGGGCACGCCACCGCCGACAGCGTGCTGGGGCCGTACCGCGAGCCGGTGACGAGCACCTGGTTCGACAGCCGCATCGACCCGCATCTGTTCGTGGACGACGACGGGACGCCCTATTTTTATTCCGTCAAGTTTGCGGACGGCAATGTGATCTACGGGCAGAAGATGAAAGATCCCTGGACGCGCGTGGGCGAGCCTCAGTTTTTGCTCTCGGCCCTGCCCGGCACCTGGGAGACGCGCGCCGAGCGCATCATCGAGGGCGCGGAGGTGGACAAGCATCGGGGCCGCTACTACATGCTGTACGCGGCGAATCACGTGGCGAGCCGGTGGGGGCAGTACGCTATCGGCGCGGCGGAGGCGGATCACCCGCTCGGCTTCAACAACGCCTCGAAGTACGATCACCCGGTTGTCGGGCCGACCAACGAGGAGCGCATTACGGAAAATGCGAACGTCATCGTGCCCATCGGTGAGGCTACGTGGCGCTATCGGACGAGCGCGCCCGGCGACGGCTGGACGCAGGCGAGCTACGACGAGAGCGACTGGCGGAGCGGTCGTACGGCGTTCGGCAACCACGACGTAGATAATTCGACGACGTACCGGACGGAGACGCGCTGGGAATCGCCGGAATTGTGGCTACGCAAGCGTTTTCGATTGGCCGAAGCGCCGAGCGAGCACGTTCAGCTTTTGATGCGGCTGCG
This sequence comes from Bacteroidetes bacterium QS_8_64_10, assembly GCA_003022505.1. GTDB lineage: Bacteria > Bacteroidota > Rhodothermia > Rhodothermales > Salinibacteraceae > PXTQ01. The sequence continues at coordinate 8,447 of PXTQ01000050.1, forward strand.
CGGCGCGGCGGACGTCTACGTCAACGGCGAGCGCATCTACCGGAGCGACGGCGCCCGAAACTACGCTACTGTCGATGTGGACGACGTGAGCGCCTTTCGGGAGGGCGAGAACGTGCTCGCCGTGCACGCGCGCCAGCACGATGACCGGCAATACGTGGATGTGGGATTGCTCGACCCGCAAGACGCTCCCGGCGAGAAGTACGTCTTCAGTCCCGGCCAGCCGAATCTCGTGCGCGGCCCGAACGGTTTCTCGTGGTGGCTGGTCTACTTCGCGCGCTTCGACGGCACCGGCAAGAGCCAGACCATCGACCGCGCGTATTTCTTCGATCAGAAGCTGCACGTAGACGGCCCCACGTCGCGGCGCACGCCGGGTTACCATCCGCCGCCGCGCTCCCCCACGTTCGGCGACCGGTTTGAACGACAGGACAGGTTGGGCGCGTCATGGCGCGTGAGCGGCGGGCGCTGGCGCACCCGTGGCGGCGAGGCGCTACAGCGTAGCATGGACACTTCAACCCGCGCGACACCGGACGAGCCTGAATCGCAAAGAGCAGGCGTGGACGTACCGGCTCCGCCGGGACGGCAACAAAACCCGCCGCTCGTTCGCGCTGCCCTCCGACTTCGACTTCGGCGCGTACCACACGCTCCGCATCACCAAAAACAGCGGCGACTTTTCCGTCGCGCTGGACGACCGGCCCGCGCCGGGCCAATCCGTTATCGACACCGAACTGACTGGGACGGGACGCCCGGCGCTCCACACGCGGGAGGCCCGCGCCGCGTTCGACGGCGTGGCGTACACGCGCGGTTGGGACGAGTTCGACACCCGCGTGACGGGTTGGGGGGCGCGGCGAGACGAAAGCGCCTGGCGCGTCGACTCGACCGGGCTGCGCCAGACGAACGCGCAGGGCATGCGCCGCGCCGTGAAGGGCGTTCCGATGGACGCCTACGAGTTCAGCGCGCAGGTCTACGGTGACGCCCGGACCGCTTCGAGTGACGAACGCCGGGGCATCCTGCCGGTTTACGTGGACGGGAATAACTGGCTGCGTGCCGCCATCGACCCGGAGGCGCATCAGTTCATCGTGACGCGGCAACGTGACGGCGAGCAAGACGAGCGCTGGTCGGTCGACCTGACGAAAACCAAGCGCCTTTATCCGGACGCCACGTACTCCGATTCTTTTACGAAGCGCTACACGTTCCGCGTGCCCACGCTGATCGGCGGGCTGAAGCGCGACGACATGGATCAGTCGCTCCCTGAATCGTGGCGTCTCACCTACGAGCGCAACGGCACGTGGTGGGCGCTCCCTACCGACACGGCATTCGCGCCGGTCGTGGCCGAGGCCCTGCGGCAAGGCCTCGTATAACCTGCGCGCCGTGAAGCTGCCGGGCGAGGTGCTGCTGTTCGTGGACGGCGAGCAGGTGCTTCGCGTGCCCGGAAGCTGGCCGCCTGCTCGCGTGGGCCTCATGACGCGAGGCGCGACGGCGCGCTACGACGGCCTCATGCGCTTCGAAATCCCGACATCCTTAAGGGATTAGCTTTTTCACCGCAGCAACGGTCTTGATTGTCAAGGGGAAGACGTGTGAAGATTGGGGTTCCACTTAAGCAGGAAACGTCCTGTAAGATGCTCTTTCTCATATGAGGTTACCCTTTTTTTTAGCGAGTCGCTTCGTGGCGGGAGAGACGCTGGAAGACACGCTGCCCGTCGTGCGTGGCCTCAACGACGACGGCCTGCGTGTGGCCCTCGACCTGCTGGGCGAGCACGTCACCGACCGCAACGTGGCCGAGCGCGCCACCGACACCTACGTCGACCTTGTGCGCACCATCGCCGACGACAGGTACGACGTCAACATCTCGATCAAGCTCTCGATGATGGGGCAGCAGATCGACGAGGACTTCTGCGCGGAGAACCTGCGTCGCCTGCTGGAGGTCGCCCGCTCCCGCGACGTGTTCGTGCGCCTCGACATGGAAGGCAGCGACACCACCGCCTCCACGCTCCGTCTCTTCGAGCGCGTCTATCCCGACTATCCCGATCACGTCGGTCCCGTTTTGCAGGCGATGCTGCACCGCACCGAGCGCGACGTGGAGCGCATGTGCGAACTCGGTGCCAGCGTGCGCATCTGCAAAGGGGCCTACGACGAGCCGTCCTCGCTCGCCGCGCAGGACATGAGCACGATCCGCGAGCGCTTCGCCGCCCACATGCGACGGCTTCTCGCCGATGCCGGGCACACGGGCGTCGCCACGCACGACGACGGCCTGATCGCCGCCGCGCAGTCCTTCGCCCGCGAGCATGACCTCGGTGCGGGCGACTTCGAGTTCCAGATGCTCTACGGAATGCGCCCGGAGACGCAGCGCGCGATGGCCGCCGAAGGCCATCCGATGCGCGTCTACGTGCCCTACGGCACCGAGTGGCTGCCGTATTATACGCGCCGCCTCACCGAGCGCAAGGAGAACATATGGTTCGTCCTGAAGAATCTTTTCCGGCGGTAATTGGGTTCGCTTCCGCGAAGATCACAGGAAACGCAGATTTTATATTATTATTTAATAATGCAAGCGAGATTTCTTTTTGACAATTGTCTTCTCTCCGTGAAAAATATCCTTCTTTTCTGCGGCCTGGCTGCTCTTTTCCTCTCCACCAGCGCCACCGCTCAGAGCCCGTCCCCAGCCTTGGACGAGCGCAAGGCGGAAGAAGCCTACGAAGCGCTGTCTGAGCGCTGGCAGGCGTTTAGGGATACGGGGGGCTTGACCATCAGAGACGGAAAGCAGTGGGCGCGTCGCTTCTGGAAAATGCGCAAGACACACAGCAGAACGAGTGCAGCCGCGCAGGCAACAGTAAAGGCGTTCGAGATCGCCGTCGAACTGCATGAACTCGACATGATGCAACAGATGTACCGCGCCGTCTCCTACGACGAAGACGCGAAGGCTCGGCTGGCGAAGTATGTGCCACGCGTCGTTGGCTTAACGGAGGTAAGACAAGAACAGGAGAAAAAGATTGCCGAATGGCGGCGGCTCTCCCGTTCGGCAAACCCGAGGGTGCAGAAAGCGGCACTCTTCGAACTGGCCAAGCATTGGAACAAGTTTTATCAGTACACCGAAGCGCGTGACTTGCTGGATACGTTGCGTACGAAATACAACGTCACGGTAGACCATCCGCGCTACGGGGAGCGTGTGCGCGAGATGCGCGAGGAGCACGCATCGATGTCGGTGGGGAAACAGCTGCCGCCTTTCTCAGTCACGACTTGGCGTGGCACGGAGGTGACAAGCGCTGACTTGAGAGGCGAAGTGACGGTACTGTATTTCTACGGCCCCGGTTGCGGTTCTTGTATTCAGACCTACCCGAAACTCAACACGCTCTATAGACAGTTCGGGAATGACGACTTCTTTCTCCTCGGCGTCTCCGCGGGCTACGACCTCCTTTCCCCTGAAGAGTTCAGCACGTTTCTCGAACGGTACGATCTCGAATGGCCGCAGGTGTTCGAAGACGGCGGTCGTCTTTTCGAGCGTTACCACAACAACAAAGTGCTTTCTACAGGTCTCCTTTTGGACCGAAATGGTCGAGTGGTGCATATTAGCCGCTCAGGCAAGCCCCTGGAAGCAACGGAAGCTTTGCAGGGCACGACACTGCAAGAGGCTGTTGCCACACTGATGCAGCGGTGATACGTCCCAGAAACGAATGTTTTTGAGACAGTTGGCAAGCAGAGATAACAGAATCCTCTTGGCCGCTGAACCGTGTGTCAGAAGTTGTTGCGAGAAGAAACATTTCAAAATGCGACAGCCCAAGCGCTTTTGAAATAGCTTCTGGTTCACTCTCCTTCAAAAGTGACCAATACGCTTCTCCAGAAAGATCTTCTGCCGCGCAACGTGCAGGCGGCCTAACTATTGACTCATGTTCTACACTTTATAAGCAGGTTGCCCAATCAGTCTCTTTTATTATCTGCCGCGCCTCAACGTCATTCAGACCTCCGAAAAGAGTTCGGCCAGACCGGCCATCAACTGGACGCTCGCGGTGGCCTGCATCGGGCTGGTGCTGGGCTTTCAGACCTCGAGCCGGCTGGCGTACGCCTACGGCGTGGGCGTAACCACCGACATGGTCCTCACGACGGTGCCCTTTGCGGTGGTGGCGCGCAAAAGCTGGGGCTGGAGTCGCTTGGCGATGGGCGCGCTGGCGGTGGGCTTTCTATTCGTGGACCTGGCGTTCTGGGGCGCAAATCTCAACAAGATTCCGGGCGGCGGCTGGTTCCCGCTCGTCGTCGCGGCCCTCGGCTTCACCGTCATGACCACCTGGAAGCACAGGCGCTCCATCCTGGCCAAGCGCATGAAGCGCGGCGGCCTCCCGCCCGAACGCGTCGTGGAGATGGGAGCGCAGGTGGAGCTTTGATCGTCACCTCGCCGCGACTCTGTTGCCGCTCATCCGCCTGCGTGTTCGTTCGGGCGGACGGGCGCGCAAGGCTTCTTCTCGGGTACGGAAGACGGCTGCCCGTCAGATGTAGCCCTTCCCACCCAAAAAGTTGCACCGGCGCGTCTGACTTGCTACCCTGAACGAAAAAGGACGCCCCGACAAGCGTAAGGGCGATGTGCCCAAGCGCGCCAACGCGAAACGCGACAACCCGCCAACGCCCATGCTCAACGACGCGCTCCCGTTTTTCATGGTGATGCTGCTCGCCGCCGGTCCGGCCCACGCTCAGGCCGACTACGTGCTCCGCGAGGCGCGCATCTACACCGCGAGCGACGAGCAACCCGAAGCCGGGGCGCTGGCGGTACGCGACGGACGCATCCTGATGGTCGGTTCCGAAAGCGAAGTGCTCGACGCCTATCCTGACGCGCCGCGCAAGAGCGCCGGAGGCCGTGCCGTCGTGCCCGGTCTGATCGACGCGCACGCTCATCTGATGGGGCAGGGCCGCAGCGTGATGCAGGCCGACCTCGTGGGCACGTCCTCGCGCGAGGACGTCGTCGAGCGGCTGAAGGCGTTCGCCGAGGAGCGCGACCTGCCCGACGGCGCCTGGCTGCGCGGGCGCGGCTGGGATCAGAACGACTGGCCCGACACCGATTTTCCGACGCGACAGGCGCTCGACGAAGCGTTCCCGGAACGGCCCGTCTGGCTCGAACGCATCGACGGGCACGCCGGCTGGGCCAACACGGCGGCGCTCGAAGCGGTGGGCCTCGACGCGCTGCGCCGCATGAGCGATCCCGAAGGCGGCAGCATCGTGCGCACCGGGGACGGCACGCCAACGGGCGTGTTCGTAGACGCCGCCACCGAGATCGTCGCAAGCGAGATTCCACCGCCCACGCCCAACCAAGAGCGTCAGGCGCTCCAACTCGCGCTCGAGACCACCGCGCGCCACGGCCTTACGGGCGTGCACGACGCCGGTGTGGACATGGCGACCATCCGCCGCTACCGCGAGGCCATCGACGCGGGCCGCTTTCCGCTGCGCGTCTACGCCATGATCGGCGGGCGCGGACGGGCGTTCGACCATTTCTGCGATGAAGGGCCGCTGCGCGGAGAGCGGCTGTCGGTGCGCTCGGTCAAGTTCTACATCGACGGGGCGCTCGGAAGCCGGGGCGCGGCCTTGCTGGATGATTATTCCGACGATCCGGGCAATCGCGGGCTGCTACTGCAGTCGCCGGAGGAGTTTCAGCAGAACGTGCGGCGCGGGCTGCAGTGCGGCTTTCAGGTGAACACGCACGCCATCGGCGACCGGGGCAACCGCGTGGTGCTCGATGCCTACGAGCAGGCGGTGCCCAACGCGGGACGCACCGTCGGGCGCCACCGCATCGAGCACGCGCAGATCCTGTCGCCGCAGGACCTGCCGCGTTTCGCCGAGCTGGACGTGATCGCGTCGATGCAGCCGACGCACGCCACGAGCGACATGCCGTGGGCCGGCGACCGTCTTGGCAAAGAGCGCCTGCGCGGGGCGTATGCCTGGCAGAGCCTGCTGGACAGCGGCGCGCGCCTCGCCTTCGGCTCCGACTTTCCCGTGGAAGACGTGGATCCGTTGAAGGGCTTCTACGCCGCCGTCACGCGCCAGAACGCCGAGGGCGAGCCGGAAGGCGGCTGGCTATCCGATGAGCGCGTGAGCCGCCGGGCCGCGCTGCATGGTTTTACGATTGACGCCGCCTACGCCGCCTTCATGGAGGACGAGGTCGGATCGCTCGAACCCGGCAAGCGCGCCGATTTTGTCGTTTTGACGAAAGACATCATGCAGGTGCCGACCCACGAGATTTTGGAGGCGGAGGTCGCGGCGACCTTTCTGGACGGCGAGGCCGTCTACGGCGAGCTCTAACTTGGGGGGACAGCGGACCGCAGACGGCGGACGGCAGTTTCCAACCAGCTAATGAGCCAACTACTGACTCGAAGGTTGTCTGCTAAACTTCACGGGACTCGCTTCAGAAAGCGATAGGAGGTTGTGAAGATAGGACGGTAGGAAGCGAAAACGGTCTCAGCACGCTCAAAACGTCCGACTTCCCATCTTCCGATCTCCTCTTGGGTAGGATGTGATGGTCGAAATCTTTAGCTATCCATGTTCGCGTCAGTAAAGGAACCAATCAAACAACCTTGTCCCTTTCCCGAACGCGCCGCGCCCAGCGCACCCTCAAGGTGCTCCGCGAGGCCATTCCCGCTCCCGAAACCGAGCTGCGCTACGAGACGCCCTACCAGCTGATCGTGGCCGTCATTCTCTCCGCGCAGTGCACCGACAAGCGCGTCAACAAGGTCACGCCCGCGCTTTTCGACGAATATCCGACCGTCGAAGACATGGCGGAAGCCGATCCTGACGACGTGTATCCGTTCGTCAAATCCGTCACGTATCCGAACAGCAAGTCCGAGTACCTCGCGGGCACGGCGAGCAAGATCGTAGACGAGTTTGGCGGGCAGGTGCCGGAGACGACGAACGAACTCCAGACGCTGCCGGGCGTGGGGCGCAAGACAGCCAACGTCGTCGCCTCGGTGGCGTACGAGGTGGACGCCCTGCCGGTCGATACGCACGTTTTTCGCGTCGCCAATCGCATCGGTCTCGTTGAGCATGCCGACACGCCGCGGAAGGTGGAACGCCAGCTCGAGCGCGTCATTCCGAAGGACGAGTGGGGCGAGGCGCATCATCTGCTCATTTTGCACGGGCGCTACACCTGCACCGCGCGCAACCCCGACTGCGACGACTGTCCCGTCGCACCGGTGTGCCGCTACTTCGAGCGCTTGCAGCGCCTTCCCGATCCGATGCCGGACCTCGACGCGCGGCATGGCCGCTACTTTTGCCGGAGCTGCGACCGCTACTTCGACGAGCCGGGCACCCACACCGACCGCTATGGGCTGGAGCAGACGGCCTGCCCGCGCTGCGACTCCATGACCGTCTTCGACGCCAAAACGGGCGAGACGACGAAGCGCGTGCTCGATTTCCGAATTGATTGAACGTCGATTGTCGAGATCATACAACAAGATCAGCGCGAATTCCAACTCGCAAATCGCCACTCGAAATTCGCAAATCGAAAATGGAAAATCGACACATCCTGATAATACTGGACGGCTGGGGCCTGGCCGAGGACCCTTCGGTGAGCGCCGTGGACGCTGCCGAGACGCCGTTCGTAGATAGCCTGTTTGACGAGCACCCGCACAGCACGCTTCAGGCCAGCGGCGAGGCCGTGGGCCTTCCCGAAGGACAGATGGGCAACTCGGAGGTCGGCCACATGAACCTGGGCGCGGGCCGGTGCGTCGATCAGGACATCACGCGCATCAACAAGGCCATCGAGGACAAATCGTTCTTCGAGAACGGCGAGTTGCGCGGGGCGGCGCGTCATGCAGCCGAAAACGGTAGCAAGCTGCACCTGATGGGGCTGTTTTCGGACGGCGGCGTGCACTCGACCAACGAGCACCTGCTTGCGCTCCTGGAGCTGGCGCAACGCGAGGGGCTGTCGGAGGAGCAGGTGTGCGTGCATACCTTCACGGACGGGCGCGACACCGATCCGAAGGGCGGCGTCGGCTACGCGCGCGACTTCCGGAAAGACGCCGAAGCCATCGGCCTCGGCCAGATCGACTCCATCGTGGGGCGCTACTACGCGATGGACCGCGACGAGCGCTGGGATCGCACCGAGCGCGCCTACCGGCTTCTCACCGAGCGCGAGGGCAAGGCGTTCGACGACCCCATCGAGGCGCTGGAAGCCAGCTACG
>PXTQ01000050.1:16603-22473 GCA_003022505.1 Bacteroidetes bacterium QS_8_64_10
GACGAGTTCGTGGAGCCGCGCCGCATCGACCGCGAGGGGCGCGACCCGCGTATCGCGGATGGCGACGCGGTCGTGTTCTACAACTTTCGCTCCGACCGCGCGCGCCAGCTCACGCACGCCTTCACCGACGACGACTTCGCGGGCTTCGACCGGGACGAGCCGATCCGGGACCTGCACTTCGTCACGATGACGCGCTACGAGGACGACCTCGACGTGCCCGTCGCGTTTCCCGACGTAAATCTGGAAGAGACGATGGGGGAGGTCGTGGCGGAGCGCGGCGGCAAGCAGCTTCGCATCGCCGAGACGGAGAAATACGCGCACGTGACGTACTTCTTTAGCGGCGGGCGCGAGGGCCCGTTCGAGGGCGAAGACGAGGTGCTGGTGCCGTCGCCGAAGGTGGCGACCTACGACATGCAGCCGGAGATGAGCGCGCCGGAGGTGGCCGACAAAGCGTCGGCGGCGCTCGCTGATGAGAAGTATCACTTCGTGTGCCTGAACTTTGCCAATCCGGACATGGTGGGCCACACTGGCGATTTCGACGCGGCGGTGGCGGCGTGCGAGGCCGTGGACGACGCCGCGCGGCAGGTCATCGAGGTGGCCACCGAGCACGGCTACGGCGCGAGCGTCATCGCCGATCACGGCAACGCCGACAAGCTGCGCAACCCGGACGGCTCGCCGCACACGGCGCACACGACGGCGCTCGTCCCGCACATCATCATCAAAAATAACTTCGACGGCCCCGTGCGCGACGGCAAGCTCGGCGACGTCGTGCCGACGATCCTGGCGCTGATGGAGGAGGACCAGCCCGATGAGATGACCGGTGAGGTGCTCGTCTGAAAGGTTTCAGGTTGACAAGTTTGCAAGTTGCAGGTTGCGTTTTCTATTGCATTTTCACCGCAGAGAACGCCGAGATCGCAGAGATCGTCTCTCTACGTACTTTGCGCCCTCTGCGGTTAGACTAAAAACAATGTCCGATTCGGAGGAGCCACTTGCCGACCGCGTCGAGCGGCTGGAACGCGAGGTGAGCGCTATCAGCGAGGGCGTCGAGGCGTTGCACGATAGGCTGGACGACGGGGCGGAGCGCGAAGACGACGGCGATTCGTCCTCGCCGCCGGCGACGGAAATGCAGCGGCAGCAGCCTTCGCCGAAACGGAAGCGCACGTCTTCGTTTTTGCAGCGCGAGGCAAGCTGGAGCTGGTCCGACTGGGAGAGCGAGGACTGGCTCAGCCGGATCGGGATTGCACTTACGCTGTTTGGCGTCGCGTTTTTCTTCAAGTTTGCGGCGGATCGCGGGTGGCTGACGCCGCCGGTGCAGGTGGCGCTTGGCGCGCTCCTGGGCGTGGTGCTGCTGGTCACGGGCCTGCGTCTCTGGGCGGAGCGGGAGCGGTTGGGGCAGATCCTCATGGGGGGAAGCAGCGCCGTCTTTTACGCCACCGTCTTCGCGGCGCATCAGCTGTTTGCGCCCTACGCGCTGGCCTTCGCGTGCATGGTGCTCGTCACTGCCGGCACGTTCTTTCTGGCCGTGCGCCAGCGCGACGTCGCGCTAAGCGTGGTGGGCGTGCTGGGCGGCCTCGGCACGCCGTTCCTGTTGTACACCGGCGCGGGCAGCATGGCCGGCCTCGTCGTCTACGCCTGTCTTATTCTAATGGGTGCGGCGCTCATCTATTTGTACCGGGGCTGGCGCACACTGCTGTACGTGACGGTGGCGGGCGGCTGGCTGACGTTCTGGTTCGCCTATGTGAGCCTGCCGCCGGGCGAGGCGGGCGCGGCAGTCCTGCAGGGCGGCATCCTCACCGGGTGGCTGCTGTTCTGGTGGACGCCGCTCGCCCGCGAGGTGCTTGCCGGCGACGAGCAAGCTGCACGCGAGCAGCGACACGCGGAGGAAGCTTCGTCGCTCATCGGCGCATTCCTGTTTCGCCCTCCGGCGCACACGCTGGCTTTCAGCTCACCGTTGATCGCGCTGGCGTTCTCGCAAGCGCTCTGGTCGGTGGGAGAGGCGACGTGGGGCGTCGCGGCGCTCGCGGGAGCGGTGCTCTACGTCGCGGCGCATCAGGCGTTGAGGCGCAGAAAACTGCCCGACCTCGCGCAGGCGCACCTGCTGGCAGCGGTGGTGCTTGCGGCCTACGGCTTCAGCGCGCTGCTGGGCGGCGATGCCTTTCTGGTGGCGCTGGCCGCCGAAGCCGCAGCGCTGCACGTGTTGTCGCGCTCGCTCGAAGATCGGCTGCTGCGGTTTACGGCGCACTTTTTCTTCGCGCTCGCGGGCGTGTTGGTCGCCGCGCGCCTCGCGCTCGACAGCGCGGAGACGCCGGTGTTCGTGCGGGGCGAAGCGTTCTCCGAGGGCGTGGTGCTGGCGCTGGCGGCTGCGGTGTCTGCCATCATGGAGCGCCGCCGCGTGCGTCGCATCTACCGGGTCGTCGCGCATGTTTTGTTTTTGGCGTGGATCGTGCGCGAGATGAGCGCGCTGCCCAGCGGGCAGGCCTACGCGAGCATCGTCTGGGGCGTCTACGCTGTGGGACTGCTCGTAGCAGGTGGGCAGGCAGGGCGGTCGTTTCTGCGCACCACCGGCGCGCTCACGCTGCTGGCCCTCGTCGCCAAGCTGTTTCTGGTGGATCTGGCCGCGCTCGATGCGTTGTGGCGGGTGCTCCTGTTTCTGGGCTTCGGCGCGGCGTTTCTGGTGCTCAGCTACCTGCACCCGGATTTGCCCGGCAAATAGGTCACGGGTCGAAGGTCTTTCAGGTTCGAGCTTCAGACCATTGACCTGCCGACCTTCGACTTGTCACTGCACTGTCACATCGTGGAGCGAGGACGCGAGCCTGCGTCAGAGCGGGACGTTGAGGCCAAAGGTGAGCGAATGGCTCGACAGGAGGACATGCGCTGCGGGCAGCACGTGGGCCTGCCACTGCGCGACGAGCCGCACGTCCCAGATAAGCGGAACGTCGAGACGAACGCCTCAGTAACCAATCAATTCATGCGCGGATCTTCGGGGTAGTTGGCGAGCAGCGCGTATTCGCCGCCCATGCCGCGCAACAGGTCGCGCCAGAGCGTGTCGGGGTGCTCGGCGAAGACGGCGGCCTCGTCGCCGGGCAACACGAGCCACCCGTCGCGGTCGATCTCGCTCTGGAGCTGGCCCGGTCCCCATCCCGCGTAGCCCAAGAAGAAGCGCAGCTCGTCAGGGGGCGCCTCGCCGGTCTGCACAAGTGACTTCACGGTGGTAAAGTTGCCGCCCCACTGCACGCCGTCGAAGACGCGCTGGGCGTCCGGCACGCGCTCCGCCGAGTAGCGGTGCAGAAAGTGCAGCGTGTTCGGCTGCACGGGTCCGCCGAGTGAGAGCGCGCGGTCCGCTCCGGTCCACGTGCTGGTGCTGTCCTCGCCGTCGAGCGCGTCGCCGAGGGTGAGGTCGAGGCTCTGGTTCAGGATAAGGCCGAAGCTGCCCTCCTCGCGGTCGTGCTCGCAGAGCAGCGCCACGGTGCGGCTGAAGTTGGAGTCGCGCAGGTCGGGCGGGGCGACGAGCAGAACGCCGGGAGCGGGGTCGAGGTCGGTAGGCAAGCTCATAGGTTGCGGGTTGGCAAGTGGGCGGGTGGCGGGTTTCAGGTTGCGGGCGGATCGTCAAACATCGACCGGATGAGACGAACGTCGGTTCTCAAGAAACGCACAGCCTTGGCGCGTAGCGAAGGGCGAAGAGGGAAACGCGAGAGGAGGGGAGCGCTGGAAATCACGTAAGTGCCGATGCAAAAGTTATTCGGTATCCGGCTGGTGGGGCGGCGGATGAAAGATGCAGACCGTGAAGGTTGAGAGACCACCGTCCGCCGTCGCCGTCCGCGGTCGGTCGTCATGCCCGCAAACTTGTGCGCGGGCACTTACTCACCGCGCGGCACGATCTTACCATCCGGCGTGATGCGCTCGCCGGGGTCGGGCCGGCGCGTGGGAAACTTGGAGATGGGCACGTTTTCGTTACGGTCTTTCGGCGCGTAGTGCGAGTGGTTGCCGTGCGTAAACTCGACGTACTTCTCGCCCGCGAACGGGTACAGCACTTCGCGCATCACGAAACCGAAAAACAGGGCCGCAAGCGCCCACGCGAGCAAGCGCCCCCAGGACCAGCCGCGCTTGCTTTTTTCTGATGTGGAGACCGTTGAGTCAGGCATGGCGAAAGTAAAGGAATCTGACAGGGCAGTAGCAGGTTTACGAACGTGCAGATTGCAAGTTTACGTTCCACACTTTTTCACGCACCCCTCAGGATGAAAACGTTTCTGACATTGGTTCCCGAACTGCTCTGCCTGACTGGCGTCGTCGTGCTCGCGGCAACCCGGCTTGTCGCGTTTGCGGGCCGACGCGCCAGCGGCGCGTCGCTACGGTTTCCTCCCAGACAGCTCGCACCAATCGACCGCGTGAACATTCTATCGTTGATCGCTGGTGCTGCACTGTTGCTCGCCACGCTTCTTTCCGCCGTCCCCGCTCGCGCCCAGAACGCGCCCGCCTCCCCGCGCGACGGCATCGACGTGGAGCGCTATCGGTTCGCGCTCACGCTCTCGGACGATTCGGATCGCATCGAGGGAGGGGCGCGCGTCCGGGTGCGCTTCCTGGCGGACACGGTGCGGACGTTTGCGCTTGATCTCATTGGCAAGGACGACGGCGGTGACGGAACGGGCATGACGGTCGAGTCGGTGCAACGGGACGGCGAGGACGTGCCGTATGAGCACGAGAACGACCGCTTGCGCATCAACGCGGAGGCTCCGAAGAAAGGCGATCAGCGCACTTACCGAATCGAGTATGCGGGCGTGCCCGCCAACGGGTTGATCATCGCCAAGAATCGCTATGGCGACCGCACGTTTTTCGGCGACAACTGGCCCAACCGCGCCCGCCACTGGCTGCCCACCGTCGATCACCCGTCCGACAAAGCGCCCGTCGCGTTTCGCGTCACCGCGCCCGACGCCTATCAGGTCATCAGCAACGGGCGGCTGCGCGAGCGCACCGACCTGCCCGGCCCCGCGACGCTCACGCGCTGGCAATCGACCGAGCCGCTGCCCACGAAAGTCATGGTGATTGGCGCGGCGCGCTTTGCCGTCGAGTACGTGGACACCGTAGACGGCGTGCCGGTCCAGAGCTGGGTGTTCCCGCAGAACCGAAAGACGGCGTTCCGCGAGATGGCCCGCGCCGAGCGTATTCTCGAATTTTACGAAGACCGCATCGCCAACTATCCGTACGTGAAGCTGGCGAACGTGCAGTCGAAGACGCGCTACGGCGGGATGGAGAACGCGAGCGCCATCTTTTACAGTGAGAACGCCCTGGCCGACGACGAGAGCGACGAGGCGCTCGTGGCGCACGAGGTGGCGCACCAGTGGTACGGCGACAGCGTTACCGAGACGGCGTGGCCGCACCTGTGGCTAAGCGAGGGCTTCGCCACGTACCTGACGGACCTGTACTTTCTGGATCAGTACGGGCCGGAGCGCTTCGAGAAGCGGATGCGCGCGGAGCGTAAGGGGGCGGTTCGCGCCACGAACGAGCTGCCGGACACGCCGCTCGTGGACACCACCTTCGCCGACCCGAACGAGTTGCTGACGGGCCTTCCGTACGTGAAAGGCGCGTGGGTCTTGCACATGCTACGCGCTCGCGCGGGGGCGGAGACGTTCTGGGAGGGCCTTCGCTCGTACTACCGGAAGCACGCGAGCGGCAATGCTTCGACAAGCGATTTTCGCGCGGCGATGGAGGCGGCGAGCGGGCAGGACCTGGAGCACTTCTTTGAGCAGTGGACGCGGCGACCGGGCCTCCCGCGCTACGAAGGGACATGGAGCTACGACGCGGGGGCGGGCGAGGTGCGCGTGACGCTCCGGCAGACGCAAGACGAGCCGGTCTTCGAGCACCCGCTGGAGGTG
>PXTQ01000051.1 GCA_003022505.1 Bacteroidetes bacterium QS_8_64_10
GTCGTCCTCGTACTCCACCGTCACCTGGCTCTTCGAGTCCGGGCGCAGGTACGGCATCTTGTCGGTTTCTTTGCGGATGGCGGCCATCTCCTCGACGAGCCGGTGCGCCAGCGTAATGGGCAGCGGCATCATCTCGTCGGTCTCGTTGCAGGCGTAGCCGAACATCATGCCCTGATCGCCCGCGCCCTGCTCGTGGTCGGTGCGCTCATCGACGCCCTGCGCGATGTCTTCGCTCTGCTCGTGAATCGAGGAGAGCACCACCAGCCCGGTGGTGACGAGCGTTTCGATGGCGACGTGGCTGTCGGGATCTTCGCGCAGGAAGGCATCCAGGAGCGCGTCGGAAATCTGATCGGCCACCTTGTCGGGATGGCCCTCGGAAACGGATTCGGAGGTAAAAAGGTGGGGCATGGAGTCGAAGGTTATTGATCCGAAGATGATTAGCTAAACTATTTCCGACCTACGCCAACTCGTACGAAAACGATATCGAGAGGGGAAACATGCGAGAAGGGCGAAGGGGGAAAGGGGAATGTGGAACGTACGCCGTCCCTTCTGCCCTTTCGCTTTTCGCCCAGGGTCATTACTCACCGAATACAGTCGGGGATTTTCTCCCCACCGACTTTAGCTGACTAAGTTCGGAGCAGTAAAGGAAGATCGGAAGTCTTTTCGCCTGGAACAAAGCGTCCAGACAGGTGAGCAAATTCTGAATCGAGGGACGCAATTGCAACGCTTCCAGTCAGATCATGCGGTCAGCGTTTCGGATTTCGGCATTCTTTCGCATCAGTGCGTTTGCGCGTTGTCGGGTTTGTCAAGCTGGAGGGACCTTTGAGAAGCTGTTTTAATTCGCATCTTTGGGCTGCGCGAGCGATCTTTCGGTTCAGCGAACCTTCTTTTCTCGGCCCATAGCTCCGCTATGAACCTCGAAAACGCGGTCCGCTGACCTCGAAATCTCATCTCGCTCGCCTTCAAATCTAAAATCAAAACAGCTTCTGATTCTTCGTGGCGGCCCGTTCAGGCGATGGAGTACCCTCGCTGTCGGGCAAATCGCCCAGCGCGTCGAGCACGATGTCCTTCGTCAGGATTTCCGGGAGGAGCGTCGGTTCGGAGCCGGTGCCGTCATACAACACATAGAGCGGCACGCCGCTGCGCCCATGCTGCTTGAGCGCGCGCGTGATTTCGGCGTCGCGGTTCGTCCAGTCGGCCTTGAGAAGCGCCACCTCGTTCTCGGCGAAGGCCTGTTGCACGGTTTGCGTGCTCAGCGTCGTGCGCTTGTTGACCTGGCACGTCAGGCACCACGCCGCTGTGAAGTCGACGAACACGGGACGACCGTTGGAGCGCAACTGCTTTACTTTCTCCGGTGAAAATTGCTGCCACGCGGACTCGCTGCTCGATGCCGTCTGCGTCGCACTGCCGGAGGTAGCGGACCGTTCGTAATCTGCACCGATGAGCGCCATGGCGACGGCTCCGGCGAGCACCAGCGTCGCCATTCCGCGCACGGCCCATCGTCCAGCTCCCGACAGCCGACGGGCGTCCCACCGCCCCGCGACCCACGCGGCTGCGCCCAGTAGCAGCAGGCCCGCCAGCAAAAACGTCATGCCGCTGATTCCGGTCTGCTGACCGAGGACCCAGACGAGCCAGATGGTGGTCGCAAACATCGGGAAGGCGAGCACCTGGCGGAGCGTCTCCATCCACGTGCCCGGTTCGGGGAGGCGCTTCACGAAACGCGGCGCCATCGACAAAAGCACGTACGGCGCGGCCATGCCGAGACCGAGCGCCGTGAAGACCGCGAGCGCGCTCATCACCGGGAGCGTCAGCGCGAAGCCGAGCGCCGCGCCCATCAACGGAGCGGTGCAGGGCGTGGCGACGACCGTGGCGAGGACGCCGCTCCAGAACGAGCCGCCGAGGCCGCCCGAGGCGCTGCGCTCGGCGCGCCCGCCCCAGCTCATCAGCTGCCCACCCACCTCGAAGACGCCGAGCAGGTTCAGCCCGATGCCGAAAAACAGCATCGCCATGAGCGCCACGAAGAAGGGCGACTGCAATTGAAAGCCCCATCCGATCTGCGTGCCGCCCGCCCGGAACACCAGCAGCAGGCCCGCCAGCGCCCAGAACGACACCACCACGCCCGCGCCAAACGTTAGCCCGTGCCGCCGGATCGAAGCGTCGCGCTCGTCGGACTGTTGTGCGAAGCCCAGCACCTTGACCGACAGGATCGGGAAGACGCACGGCATCAGATTCAGGATGAGGCCGCCCACGAATGCAAATAGCAGCGCGGCGAGCAGCGTCATCGAAGCGTCCGACGTGCCACTGCCGGCAGCGGTCCCGACCGCCTGCACCGTGTCTACGGGCGCGCTGATCGTGACGGCCTGCGTCGCGTCGTCTTCGGTGGGAACGACGAGCACGCCGCTCAAGCTGTCGGCCGGCTCCTGGGCGTACTCCGACTGCTGGAGCGCCATCACGTGCGCGTCGCCGTCTTGCGAGACGGGCTGCGGCGCGGCGTGATCGAGGACGGCCTTTTCGCCCGGAAAGAAGTGCGCGCTGTCCATCACGACGCTCGCGCCGTCGGGCGGCGTAACCTTGAGCGCGTAGCTGCCTGCGCTCCGCGAGGCGCGCGTCTGCCAATCCGGTTTCTTCACGGGCATCTTCGACTTCGCCTCCGCGATGAGCTTGCGGCTCGCCTCGTTCGGGGCCGGCGTGCCGGCGCGGACCGGCAGCGAGAGGCTTATTTCCGACTTCGCGGGCAGGCAGATGTCGGCGCAGACAAGCCAGTTGGCCGTGCCGTCGAGCGTGATGGTTTTTGATTTGAGCGTCTCCGGCGGCGTGACGCGGACGGGCAGCACGACCTCGTCGGAGTAACCGTAGCTCGTGAGCGACCCGAACGGAATGCGGTGCGGGTACGGCCATTGGATGCCCTCTGTCTCGAATCCCTCCGGCAGCGACCAGTCGATGGACGTGGCTTGCCCGGCGTCGCCCGGATTTTTCCAGTAGCTGTGCCAGCCCGATTCCATCGTCATGCGGAGCGCCGCCGTGAACGGCTCGCCCGGCTGAATCGAGGCGTGTTCGGCGATCAGCTCCGCCTCGCTGTGCGGGCTGGGATCCTCCTCAGATTGCGCATGGGCGGGCATCGCCGCCAGCAAGAACGCCAGCACGGCGAGGACAGGCCAGCACCAAGAGGGGCGTGAGGTGTTCATCGTTGAAGCCAAAGTTGCAGAGCGCGAGTGCTCGTCCGCTCATCATGCAGATGGGACGGTGGTGCGTTTTCTTACGACGCGGGCCGTTTACTTCTGTTCAAAACCTGATTCGTTAGACTCCGCTCGAACGAGAGGCGGAAGCACATTACCGCGACGCGGATCATTTCAAATGGTCCGGTTTTTCCTCCGGAATCGTCCAGCGGTAGACCGTGTCATCGCCCATATCTACGGTGCGTTCCGGTTCCCAATCGCCCATGTTGAAGTCGTGCGAGACGATAGGCGTGCCCGCCGGTAGTTCGCGGAAAAGCTTGGGACGCAGCTTCAGATTGACGGACGGCAGCAGATAAATAAGCACCGCCGTTGCGTTGCTCAAGTCCGCCTTAAAGAGGTCTTTCTGGCGAAACTCCACGAGGTCCGCAACGCCCGCCTTCCGTGCATTCTTTCGCGCCTCGGCGACGCGCGCTGAGTCAATCTCGATGCCCACACCCCGAACACCGTGTTGCTTTGCCGCAGCAATCACGATGCGTCCGTCTCCGCTTCCGAGATCGTAGACCACATCGTCTTTCGAGATGTTTGCCATTTCCAACATGCGGTCGACGACTTCCGGCGGCGTCGGCACGTAGGGCACGTCCGAGTCCTCCGTTGAGCTTATCTCCGTCTGCGGGAGCACCTGCGGTGTATCGATCCGCACCGTCGGATCTTTTTGCTCCGTCTCCTTTTGCGTCGAATCGGTTCTCTGAGCACATCCGACCTGGGCAAGGCAGCCAGCGAGCATCAGGTTGATGAAAAGTAGGGTGGGCAGCTTGAAAGGCGTTTTCATGGTTTCAGGAGTGGTTGTTGTAGTTCGGTGATTCTTTGTACGAGCCGGCTTATCGCTCAATCTGCCGAGTCGCCAGGATGAAGGCATAAACCGCAAGAGCGTAAGGGTGCCCTCTTTTACGTTTCCTCCTTGCAGAGCGGTCTCGTTCTGTGGCAACAATCACGGTTGATGGCGCAGTAGGGGGGGCAAGAGGTCACGATGAATCGGGGGAGCGTCTCCATTGCAGTAGAAGCAGCGGGAAGCCTACGAACAAGACGCCGACGCCCACGAGCGCGCCGATTCCCGTATACGTGAGACTCGACCAGAGCATGTAAAACGCGGC
The DNA here is from genome assembly GCA_003022505.1 of Bacteroidetes bacterium QS_8_64_10. Classification (GTDB taxonomy): domain Bacteria; phylum Bacteroidota; class Rhodothermia; order Rhodothermales; family Salinibacteraceae; genus PXTQ01. The sequence goes on from PXTQ01000051.1 coordinate 4,328, forward strand.
GAGGCAAAAGGCGAGGGGGGTAAATGGGTAAAAAGGGACCCGAAAGGGACGGGAGGTGTCGGGATCGCGTTGCCGGAGCACCAGGAGCGCCACGCCCGTCAGGAAGAAGAAGAACCAGAACACGGGAGCGGTGTAATCGACCATCGTGCTGAACCCCTGGCGCGTGAAGGCCCCCAGCGCAATCAGTAGAAGAACGACACCGCCTTGTACCCAGAGCGCATTGGCCGGGGTCCGCGATTCCTCATTCCAGTGGCCGAGAAAGGCGAAGAGCGAGAAATCCTTGCCGAGCGCGTAGCTGGTGCGTGCACCCGTAAAGATGGTAGCGCTCGCCGAACTCAGCGCTGCCGCGATCGCCAGCAGGCTGAGAAGCTGCGCGCCCAGGGGCCCCGTCGTCGCGCGCATGAGGTCGGCGGCCACCGCGTCCGAATTGCTCATGCTCGCCACGCCCAGGCTGCGAAGGTAGGCCACGTTCACCAGCAGATAGAGGCCCGCGATAAGACCGATGCTCAGAAGCAGCGCGCGCACCATGTTGCGCCCCACGTCGCGCAGCTCCGCCGAGACGTAGGCCGCCTCGTTCCAGCCCCCGTAGGTGATCAGCACGAAGACCATCGCCATCCCGAAGCTGCCCGATGCATTCGCTTCGGTGGGGCCGGAGGTCGCGCCGGTGGAAGCCGTCGCGGGAAATAAAAAACTGGCGGCCACGAGGACAAGCAGTCCCAGTACGGTAGCCGCCGTCAGCCATCGCTGCGTGTGCGTGCCCTGCCGGAGGCCCGCCACGTGCAGGCTCGTCAGCGTGAGGGCCGCTCCCGCTGCGTAGATCGACGATGAATACGGGCCGAGCGACCACAGCTCGGTGGCGTAGTCCCCGAAGACGAACGCGAGAAGTGCAATGGACCCGGTCTGGATGACCGCCAACCGCGCCCACGCGAACAGAAAGGCGAGTGACCCGCCGAACGCCCGGTGCAGGAAGTGGTATTCGCCGCCCGCTTGTGGGTAAGCGGACGCCAGCTCTGCATAGCAGAGCGCTCCAATCAGCGAGACGGCGCCGCCCAGCAACCAGGCCAGGAGCACCGTGGACGCGCTCCCGGTATGGGCCGCCACCAGCGCGGGGGTCTCAAACACGCTGGCTCCTACCACCACGCCGACCGTCAACGCCACCACGTCGGTCACCGACAGCGAGGGCGTCGGTTTGGTCTGCGTTGAGGATCGGTTCATCGGCGTCGGGTTACTCTCGCACGTCTTGCTTGCAAAACATGGACGATCTGAAACGTGCCAGGTTTGCGAACAATCCCGTAAAAACAGGCTCAACAGGTAATTCAGATGTTGACCCTCTACAAACGTCTTCTGGCTTGGCGTGCTCCAAGACGTGAGCACGGGGGCGCGGGCGAGCGGGAACGGGCCGAAGTGCCCAGCGCCCGGCAGGAAGGTGGTAAACCAGTTCCGGACGGTCGCACCACTCAGGTAGCAAATCGCTATATTGTGAATGTTATGTTACACATACGATGGTGTCTTTTTTTGTTAAAATAGGAGGCACTTTTTAACGGTTCATCTCTTACCTCCTCCCGGCCCGACCCGTGGCGCTTCGACTGAGAAGCTGTTTGGAGCGGACGGCGTTCTTCATGACGCTCCCTGTCGGCTGCCTGCGGTACTGGACAGGCGCGGGACCCACTGCCGCCAAGTGCCCAGCTTCGCCCTGGCGCGCTCCGTTACGCGCGTGGCGCTGATGTAGAGCGCCGGAATCAGGACCAGCGTGATGAACGTGGACGCCAGCAGCCCGCCGATCACCACGCGCGCCAGCGCCGCCTGCAAGTTTGCGCCCGCGCCCCAGCCCAGCGCCATCGGGAAGAGGCCCAGCACCGTCGTGAGCGTCGTCATGAGGATGGGTCTCAGCCGCAGCCGCGCCGCCTCCAGCGTGGCCCGCCGGAGCGGTTGGCCTTCGTCGCGGCGTTTAATGTTGACGTAATCCACCAGCACGATGGCGTTGTTCACGACGATGCCGATCAGCATCACGAGGCCCATGATGCTCTGCATGTTGAGCGTGGTGCCGGTCAGGATGAGCGTGGGGATGACGCCGACGAGCGCCACCGGCACGGTAAACATCACCACGAGCGGATCCAGAAAGCGCTCGAACTGCCCGGCCATCACCATGTAGACGAGCGCCAGCGCCATCAGGATCGCAATAATGAAATCGCGCTGTGCCTTCTGCTGCTCGCGGTACGTCCCGCCGTACACGATGGAGAAGCCCGCCGGAAGCTGCATCTCGCTCAGCCGCCCTCGGATGCGGTCCACTGCGTCGCCCAGCGCCACGCCCTCACCCAACTGCGCCGTCACGTCGGTCACGCGCTGCCCGTTGACGTGGCGGATTTCCGTCGGCCCGCGGCCCTCCCGCTGAAAGACGAGCGAGGAGACGGGAATCGTTTCGCCCTCCGGCGTCTTGACGGAGATATTGCCGAGGTCCTGCGTCGTGAGGCGATCTTCGGGGCGGAGACGCACCATGATGGGAAACTGC
>PXTQ01000052.1 GCA_003022505.1 Bacteroidetes bacterium QS_8_64_10
CAGCGATATGCTTGGCTCATGGAGATCCCGCATCGGGGTGCGGGATGACAAACAGGGGATTTTTCGGCCCAATCAGGTTAAAAACTGTCCGGTAGCCAGGTGTGGTGGGATAGTTTTAGCTAACCGCTCACGGCTCCGTAAACTTGCAACTTGCCAACTTGACAACCTGAAACCATCTATGAAAGTCGTCACCTTCGGAGAGATCATGCTGCGCCTCTCGCCGCCGGACCATCGGCGCTTCGTGCAGGCGCAGCGCTTCGACGCTACCTACGGCGGCGGGGAGGCAAACGTCGCGGCCTCGCTCGCCAACTACGGTGCGGACAGCTACTTCATCTCGAAACTGCCCGACCACGAGATCGGGCAGGCCTGCCTGAACCAGCTCCGGCGCTACGGGATCGGCACGGACTTTATCGCGCGCGGCGGCAACCGGCTCGGCGTTTACTTTCTGGAGATCGGCGCCTCGCAGCGCGGCTCGAAGGTCGTCTACGACCGCTCCGGCTCCGCCGTGAACACGCTCACGCCCGACGAGGTGAACTTCGACGCGGCCCTTGCGGATGCCGACTGGTTCCACTGGACGGGCATCACGCCCGCGCTCGGCCAAACGCCGCGCGAGACGCTGCGGGCAGCACTCGATGCGGCGAAGGAGCACGGCGTGACGGTGAGCTGCGACCTCAACTATCGCGGCAAGTTGTGGTCCGTTGAGGAGGCGCGCGAAGCGATGCGCCCGCTCATGAAGCAGGTAGACGTGTGTATCGCCAACGAGGAGGACGCCGACCGCTGCCTCGGGCTGGCGGCCGGCACGACCGACGTGGAGACGGGCGAGCTGGACATCGAGGGCTACGAGGACTTGGCGCGGCGGCTGCGGGACGAGTTCAACTTCGAGACGGTGGCAATCACGCTGCGGGAAAGCTTCTCGGCGTCGGTGAACGGGTGGAGCGGGCTGATCCACAACGGGACGGACGCGACGGAGCCGTACCGCTCCAGCCGCTACGAAATTGACCTGGTGGACCGCGTGGGCGGGGGCGACTCGTTCTGCGGCGGCCTGATCTACGGGCTAATGGCGAAGGAGAGCGCGCAGGAAGCGGTGGAGTTTGCAGCGGCGGCCTCGTGCCTGAAGCAGACCATTCCCGGCGACTTCAACCTGGCGAGCCGCGAGGAGGTCGAGAGCCTGGCCGAAGGTTCCGGCTCCGGGCGCGTCGAACGGTAGGCCACGGGAACGAAGGCGCGCCAACCGAACACGCGATGGATCGGCGGGTAACTCTCACCCTATGAGACGTTTCCCGACAGCCCCACGCGCGCTCTTTCCCAGCGCAGCTCTGCTCGTCGCAGTTCTGCTCGTCGCCGCCTGCGAGTCGCCCTCATCCGCCGGAGCGGAAGAGGCCGATTCTACTGCGAGTGCTATGGAAGAGCGCGCCACGGCGCGGGCCGACAGCCTCGCCAAGCGCCTGATCGCGCGCACGGATTCCGCCTTCGGGACCATCGAGGTGCTCTCGGCCCGCGAGAAGAGCCGTCTCCGCCGCTACCTTCAGGACGAGCACCTGGCGCGAGCGCGTCGTCTCGGCCTCGACCCGCTTCAGGATCGCCGCGCCGTCGCTCGCCTGATGGCCCAGAGCGAAAACGCGGTGCGTCTTCAGACGAACGATTTTTATATTATCGATCCGGAGATGAGCTACGCCGTGCCGCTGGTGGTGCCTCCGGCGGCGCACCTGCTGGGGCGCATCGGGCATCGCTTTCAGCAGGACATGCAGGCGAAGGCGCTGCCGCCGTATCGGTTCATCATCACGAACGTGCTGCGCACCGGCATCGACCAGACGCACCTGCGCGGTGAAAACGCCAACGCCGCGCAGGGGCAGAGCACGCACGAATATGGCACCAGCTTCGACATCTTCTACGGGCGGTTCCACTACGCGGCCTCGAACGATTCGCTCGCGCGGAGCGCCGCGCGTTCAGGACGGATCAACAGGGCGCACCTGCGAGAGCGCCTGCGCGAGGCGTACCTGCGCTTCGGCAAAAAGCGCGCGCGCAAGATCAAAGCCGTGCTCGGTCGCACGCTGCTGCGGATGCAGGAAGAGGGACTGCTCGTGGCGATCTACGAGCGGCAGCAGGACGTCTTCCACCTGACCGCCGCGCGCGAGGTAAATGCCCCGGCGACCGCCGAAGAGGAGCAGAACGCAACGGTCCGGCGGCAGCGGCTCTACGCCAATACGGAGTCGCTGCTCGCCGACATCGCCAACGACATCGAGGAGCTTCGGGAGCAGGCGAAAAACGCTTCCGGTGATGCCAGGCAGAGCCTTCAGAACGACATCGCGGCTTTGCAAGACGAGCGCGATCAGCTTCAAAAAGAGCTAACCCGACTCGACGGCGCTTCCTCGTCGCAGGTCTCGGACGCGCGCTCCGGTCTCCTGCAGAACCGGACCGCCCTCGTGGGCAATGTCGAGCGGGCACGCATCGGCGCGATGCAGCGAAGCAGCGAAGTTCGGGAGCACGTCCGCACGCGCATTCAGGAAATGGAACGCGCGATCACCCAGCTCGAAGGACTGGTGGAATACGCCGAGGTGGGAAGCAAGCGTCGGCAACAGGTAACGGATCTGCGCACCCGGCTCGGCAAGCTCGAACGCCAGCTTGGCGCGCTTTCGGGCGGCGACTTTCAGCAAAAGCGCTCGGACCTGGCCGATGCAGTGGCTCGCCTGAGCGCGAACCTGCAGACCGTCTCCGAGAACGTCACCGAGGCGGCCCTGCAGTCATAGCGCGGCGGCCTGATCCCGTCCCCTCGTTTCACTTCTGACGGCTCCCTCCCCCCCACCAACCAGCCAACCAGACACATGCGGAAAGCACTCATCACCGGCGGCGTCGTTCTGGGCGTTCTGTTGCTCGTAGGAGCCGGTACCGGGTACTGGATCGTCTTCAAAGGCAACACGCTGGACTACGAGCGCGCGCGCAGCGTCTACATCCCGCGCGGCGCGAGCTACGGGCAGGCGCTCGACTCGCTCGGTACTGACGTGCTCGACTCGCGGCGTACGTTCGACTGGATGGCGCGCGCGACCGGCTGGGGCGATCAGATCAAGGCCGGGCACTACCGGATTGAGAGCGGCGCGTCCAACAAGGCGATGCTCGGCAAGCTGCGGCGCGGCCTGCAAGCGCCCGTGAGCATCACCATTCCGCCCGGCACGCGCCCCGAAGTGGTGGCCGCCGTCGCCGGGCGCAACATGGCGTTCACCCAGAAAGAGTTTTTGAGCGCGCTGCGTGACACGGCGTTCGTCAGTAACTTGGGCACCGACACCACACACCTGTTCGGCCACCTGCGTCCCGAAACGTACAAGTTTTACTGGCTCAACAGCCCGAAACAGGTCATTCGCTCCATCAAAGAGCAAGCCGACGACCATTACAGCCGGATGCGCGCTCAGGCGGACAGCCTGCCGGTCGATCTGTCGATGAAGGAGGTGCTGAACCTGGCCTCCATCGTGCAGTGGGAGACGAGCCGCAACGAAGAGAAGCCGCGCATCGCGGGCGTCTACATGAACCGCCTGCAGGAAGAGATGCCGCTCCAGGCCGATCCGACCGTGCAGTACGGCATCCTGCAGAAGGAGGGGCAGAAGCGCCGCCTGCTCTACGAAGATTACGAGCTTCAGCACCCGTACAACACGTACAACTACCGGGGCCTGCCGCCCGGCCCCATCACGAATCCGTCGGCTTCGTCGGTGCGCGCTGTGCTCAATCCGGAAAGCCACGACTACCGGTACTTCGTTGCTAAGGCGAACGGTTCCGGACACACGTTCAGCCGCACGCTAAGCGAGCACAATCGCGCTGCCGACCGCTACCGGCAGGCCATGCGGCAGCGCCGCGATTCGGTGCGGGAGGCCGATAGTGGCAACGCGGGATCGTGATGAGGCCTGTAAGGACGGCGGACGACTGACCGCAGACGGCCGTTCTCAGACTGGAAGCAAAGTGCAATGAGGAAACAGCCGTCTGCTGTCCGCGGTCCGCTGTCTTCAAAAAGCATAGCGCAGGCCGATGACAAAGCGGTTGCGAGCGATTTGCTCATCTGCAACGGGGCCGCGACCACCACCGGCCACCGTGTAGGGCGAATACTGATCCTCAAAGCGCTCTTGCATCCAGGCGGCATCCAGCTCGAGACGGTTGGAGAGCCGATAGCCCACGCCGGCTGAATAGAAAAGACGCTTTTTGTCAAACGACTCTCCGTCGCTGCTGGTTAGATCGGACTGGAAGGGATCCGGCTGGTAAGCAAAGCCCGCACGCGCCGACAGCTGTTTGAAGCGATACTCACCGCCGAAGCGAGCGTTCAGGGCAATGTCAAGGTTCTGGCTAATATTCTGATTGAGATTATCAAACGTATTCCGGTCGGTATCGGAACTTAATTCCAGTTGCGACCAGTCCACGAAGGTGAGATCGCCGGAAATGCTGGCTCGCCCGGCTGAAAAAGCCAGTCCAGCGCCGAGTTGCCAGGGGGTCGTGATCTGATACTCAAATTCGCCGCTGGCAAAATTCTCATCGTTGTCGTCGCCGTACGTGTCAGAAAGCCCCTCGGATTCTGCATACAGCTCTGTAGAATACGTTTCCTTGATGCTGTAATACGTTGGTGTTTCCAGCATGAGGCCGCCGCGAAGTCCCTCTACGATGCGCGCCGAGACTCCCAGCCGGCCATTTGCTCCTGAAAAGTCATCTTCAATCCGGTCAGTTAGCTCCAGGTATTCAAAATTGGCCTCGTCGCTGTCCCCCGCATTTTCTTCTTCGTAGATGTTGGTAAAGCTATACGATCCAAAGATAACATTTACGGACGCGCCCATCATTACGTCCGATGCTACCTCGATAGCACTTCCCAGATTGGCTTCGTACCGGCTACCTTCTTCAGTAAGCGTACCGCTTTGTTGTACCGATGCGAGCGGGGATCGGAGCAAATCACCGTTCAGCGTAACCCGTCCGGTAGCTGGATCTTGCTCGAAGTTGTCGTAGGCTATGTCCAGAGCATACGTATCGAATAAGAGCAGGGCGAAAGGATTGGTCAATCCGTTTACGGTGTATTCGTCATCGGGATTTAAGTCGTTTTCTCCGTCGAGTTCACCGTCAGGACCGAGATTTACGTCCCAGGTCAGTTGCTCCGGTGCTGGAATATACGCCTCGGCGAGCGTGTTCTGGCCGTTTACTCCCTCGAAGGAGAGTTCGCGCGCGTAATTGTTGACCTCGTTAATCCCCCCGCCGACTACGAAGCTGCCCCGTTGCGTCGGGACTTTGTAGATGTACGCCAAATTGCCCAACCCGTAGTTGCGGATGTTTTCGTCGAGCGGTGACGTATTGCCGCCGGGCAAACGGAACACCGCTTCATTTGTGGCGGAAAAGCCGTAGAAGGAACCCGCTACTTCCGAGTGCCGGTAGTAACCGAGCGCTGCTGGGTTGTAGGTAAAGGCCGCGTAGTCCTCCAGCCCAGCGGTGCCGGCCCCGGCCATGCCCATCATGCGTGCTCCCGTAGCCGGAGCCTGGCGCGTGATGGTTAGCACGTCGCTGATAGTCTGCCCGTGTGCTCCCATTGGGGCAAGCAGAGCGAGCGCGAGTGCGGCGAGTCCGTGCCTGACGAACGATATGTTTGTTTTCAACAACATGCTATAAAGTCTTTGTTTTCAGTAATTTGTGACAAGAAGAGAAGCTGCGTTACGGCATAGAAAAAACCGTAGCCCGCCGCTTGCAGACCACGGCTCTCACATCGTTTGTTTCTCCGACCCATAGGCAACGACACAGCGCGCTGCGTCGCTACTGCGGTGAAATGGAATAGGCTACCGCGCCCTATCGCTCGTCTCGGTCGCCGCCGGAGCGACGGCTGCGCGAACGGCTGCTTCGGTCTGAATTGCGTGAGGAACGCTCGGAACTGCTTCTCACCGAGCGACTACTCCGCGACGATGAGCTGCGACTGGCGCGACCGGAGCTTCGATTCGAGTTGCGCGAGCGCCGCGCCCGGCTGCGATTGCTGCTCCGGCTGTGTGAGCGTACCGAACGTTTCGCGCCCTTAAAGACGGCGCGGCCCACGCGCTCAAGCACGGAGGACGAGCCGCGATCATCGTCGTGGTCAGCACGGCTGCTGCGACGCGAGCGGCTACCGCTGCTGCTTCGGCGCGAGCCGGAGTGCGTCACCACGCGCTTCGTGGGAGTGCGCCGCGTTCCACGCACGCGGTTGCCCCGGTGCGTAGACGAGCGGTTGATGCTGCTGCGATTGTCGCTGCGGTCGCGGCGGCTGCGCGAACGGCTGCTACGCCCCCCGTCATCGTCACGACTGCGACGCGAGCGTGTGTTGCTCTCGCCGTTGTCGTTACCCCGGCTGCGCGTCGAACGGCCTCCGTCGTCATCGTTGCCTCGGCTGCGCCGGCTGCGGGAGCGACCTCCGCTGTCGTTGTTGCGGCTGCGGCGCGTACGACTCCCCGACCGGTCATTGTCGCGGCTGCGCCGGCGGGTGCGGTCGTTATCATCGTCGTTGCGGCTGCGGCGACTTCGGCTGCGCCCACCGTCGTTATCGTTATTACGCGAGGAGCGCCGCGTAGTCCGCCCCGACGTCCTGTCGCCCGAACGGTCGCCGTCGCCTCGGCGGTTGACTCGGCCTCGCGTGCCGGAGTCGCCCGATCCTCGGGTGCGCACGACGGGCGCGCCGCTCCAGCCCCGGCCTCGGTCGTCGTCATCGGTGCGGGCACGTCCGGTGCCGGTGCGACCTCGTCCGCGCTCGCCGATAGTGCGCACGCCGCTGCGTCCCAGCGTCGGGCCGCGCGGCTCGTAGCGGTTCCGTATCACGCCATACCCGCCGTAGTAACCGCCGTATCCGTAGAAGGGACGGCGATAAGAGTTACCGTATCCGAGGTGAAAGCTCACGCTGAAGCCGCTCCGCCCGTACGGATTGCCCCAGTATGGACTGCGGAACCCGCCGTGGAACGAATCGAAGAAAAACGGATCGTGGTGATCGAAAAAGTGAAAGCGCGAGAAGTACCGCCGGTACTCGTAGGGCCGGTCGTAATCACGATACTCTTCCTCGTAGCGTCTGCCATCCTCGTAGTGCTCATCCTCATAACGTTCGTCCTCATAGTCACGAGGGCGCTCGCGCGGGGCTGGCTCGGCGCGGTCGCGGGCCGCGAACTGCGTGTAGCACCCACTCAGGCTCAGGAGCAGCCCGGCGCACGCAAGCGCGGCGCAAAAACGAAAGGATCGCCCGAAAGAAACGTCGGTAACAGCGTTCATGGCTTAAGTGGTAGCTGACGAGAAGAGAAATGCGCGCGTGCCGCCATCCGAAGAAGAAGCCGCGCCCGATCCGGCATAAGTAACAGCGCTGTCGTCTCCGTTCATCTGAAGTACATACAAAGATCGCGCCGACTGCCGCTTTCGGCACATATCGGGCTTGCCCCGGCCA
>PXTQ01000053.1 GCA_003022505.1 Bacteroidetes bacterium QS_8_64_10
AGCCGTCGCGGCCAGCCGACCGTGCACGCAAAGTGGGACGACGACACGGCCCTCCTGAGCGGCGATCTGCTCATGGGCCTGTCGTATGACTTGCTTGCGCGTTCGGAGACGGCTGACCTTTCCGCGCTCATGACGGCGTATCACCGCATGGTGACGCGCCTCTGCGAGGGGCAGGCGCTCGACACGGCCTTCGAGACGCGCGACGGCGTGTCGGTAGACGATTACGTCGGCATGATCGACCGCAAGACGGCGGCGCTCCTGCAGTGCGCGCTGGAGTTGGGCGCGCTGCTCGGCGGAGCCTCCGAGGCGGACCGCGAGCGGCTCCGCGAGGTGGGCCTGCAGGCGGGCCGCGCCTTCCAGATTCAGGACGACCTGCTGGACCTTGTGGCCGAGGACGAGCGTGAAATTGTGAAACACCTCCACGGCCAAGGCCGTCGGCAGCGCCCGCTCGACGGGCACGCCGTACGCTTCGGCGGTGAGCAGCACCAGCACGGGCCGGAAGCGCTTGCCCCCGCTCCGCAGGACGTAGCGGATCGGCTCGTACAGGCCGGGCGGCTCCTGCTCCTGAACGAGCGTTTCGAGCGTTTCATCGACGCGCCGGCGGAGCTGCTTCACGCGAGCGGCGCTGTCCGTCTCGGAAGCAGAGACGCGATTCATACGATTACCGATTAGCGATTTTGAATTATAAGGTCCTCTCCTCCTCGCTTCCCATCGTCCTATCGTTTTGCCCTGCCGGCAAGCAGCGTCGGGAGCGCTCGGGCTGAATGGTTTAGTAAGCCATGTTCGCATCAGTAACCTGTGCCGGCGTCGCCTCTTCGAGGACGGCCTCGATGCGGCCAAACACGGTCTCGAAGTTGCCCACGCCGTCGATCTCGAAGAAGGCGTCGTTGCCCCGGTAGTAGTCGATCACCGGACTGGTCTCGTCGTGATACACCTCCAGGCGCTTGCGCACGGCCTCCGGGCGGTCGTCCTCGCGCTGAATGACGAGCGACTCGTGCACGTCCGGCGGCGGCGGGCGATGGTCCAGGTGGTAGTTCTCGCCGGTCTCTTTGTGAACGCGCCGCCGCGAGAGGCGCTCCACGATCTGCTCGTCGGCCACCTCGATCAGGATGACGGCGTCGAGCGGGGCGTCGTGCTCATCCAGAAAGCTCGTCAGCCACTCGGCCTGCCGCACGGTGCGCGGGTAGCCGTCCAAGACGTAATCGTCGTAGCCGTGCTCGGCGATGGCGTCCTCGGCCAGCTCGCGCACGATCTCGTCGGGGACGAGGTCGCCGGCAGTGACATACTCTTTCGCCTTCTTGCCCACCTCGGTCTCGTTTTTCATGGCGGCGCGCAAGAGATCCCCCGTCGAGATGTGCGTGAGGTCGTGCTCTTTGACAAGCCGCTCGGCCTGCGTTCCTTTACCAGCGCCCGGCGGACCAAAAAGTGCGATGCGCATAAGACCGGTTGATCGTGCGTGAATGCGAGAAAAATGTGTCGATAGTAACTTGTGCAGCGTCGTGCATCGGAGAAACCGCTTTGTGGCGGCAGGCAACGGACCGCCGACCGCGATCTGCGGCCATGAGGCCACGCGATTTCAGTGAGATGCAATGTGCACTACGGAAAATGTAGCGAATGCGCGAGCCGGGCACAAATCATTTTGGGATGAAGGTTTGCCTCGACACTTGTTACTGTCGAGTCAAGTGTGACTTGATGGGTAAACCAGTGCCGAGGTGCGACGCACTTTTTCTCGAAACGAGCCTTCCCAATTGATGCGACGTGCCCTCACGAAGTGCATCGCACCTTTTCTACACGTCTTCCGAACGTCAACATTCGGGTCCGTCCAGGCAAACCCGGCGATAAGTGCTGATGCAAAAATTACTCGGTTAGGGGCACAGGGCAAATGCAAACCTTTCTTCACCTGACCGGTGACAACGAATCAGCCATCACCGTTTTCGCCCAGCGAACACCTGCTGAAATTGCACGAACATGGCCCCGTCTCTCCGCGACATAACGGTACTTTTGCTCCAGGCCCGCGACGAGCCGAAAATCATTCGGGGCGAGCAGACGTGCTTCGTCGAACGTTGCGGCATCGAGGAGGAGCAGCTGCGCACCGTCAGCGTGCACCGCGAGGGCATCAGCCGGGCCGTGCTGGACGATGCGGACGCACTCATGATCGGCGGGGCGAGCACCTACAACGCATACGGCGACTACCCGTGGATGGAAGCGCTGCTGGACGTGTGCCGGGCGGCGGCGGAGCGCGGCCTCCCCACGTTCGGGTCGTGCTGGGGGCATCAGATTCTGGCGCGCGCCTTCGGAGGAACGGTGGCCCACGACAAGGGCGCGTCGGAACTGGGCGGGCAGCGCATCTACCTGACCGAAGCGGGCCGCCGCGACGAACTGACGAGCACGCTCCCACCGGAGTTTACAGCCAACACCGGCCATCACGACCGCGTCACCGCACTGCCGCCGGAGGCCGTGGAGATGGCCTTCAGCGACTCGCAGCGCCACCAGGCGTTTCGGATGAAAGGCCGCCCGGTCTACGGCACGCAGTTTCACAGCGAGCTGAGCGGCGACCGCGAGCGCGAACGGCTTATCGCCTACCGCGACTATTACCGCGACGAGATCGGCTCCGAGGAGGCCTTCGCCCACATCCTCGCCAGCCTCACGAATCAGTCTCCCGCCGACGACCTGTTGCGCACGTTTCTGGAGAGATTCGTACTGCTTTGTTAGCCGTCATTTTTGTTATCCGTCGCGGTTGCTTTCGATTAAGCGGAACGTGATTCGTAATGCGTGATCCGTGAAAAAACAACCTCACGCATTACGCAACACGCATCACGCTCTTACCCCGGCGAACCAGCCAGTCGAAAAGCAAAGCGTCAGACTTGACGGTGCAGCAACAGCCTCAAGACAAGTTCTCGCGCATAATCGCGATGAGGCGCTCCAGGTCGATGGGCTTGGAAAGATAATCCGTAGCGCCGGCGTCGAGGCAGCGCTGGCGCTCTTCGTCCGAGGCTTTGCCCGTCACCGCGACGACCGGCAGCGCCTCGCGCCCCAGCCGTTCGCGGATGGCGCGGGTAGCCTCGTAGCCGTCCATCTCCGGCATCTTGATGTCGATCAGCACCAGGTCGATGGCCTTGTCGTTTTCGCGGAGGCGCTCCAGCCCGTCTTCGGCGCGCTCCTCGGTAAGCACGTCCACGCCGTCGCGCTCCAGGTAGGCGCGCAGGGCGAAGATGTTGCTCTGGTCGTCGTCGATCACCAGCACGGTTTTTTCGGAAAGGTCGGCGGAGGTGCTCATGGCATCGCGTTCGGTTTGCTGCTCGAGAGCGGCGAACTTGCAATCTGAAACTTGTCAACCTGCCTCCTCAAAGAAGCGTCTCGATCTGCCGTTTCAACTGCGGGAAGGCTACCGGCTTGACGTGATAATCGTCGCACCCGGCTTCGCGCGCCTCCTCCTGATCGTTCTCCATGGCATAGGCCGTAAGCGCAATGATGGGCACGTCGCTGCCGTTGGCGGAGTCGCGGATGCGCCTGGTGGCCTCCAGCCCGTCGATCTCAGGAAGCCGAATGTCCATCAGAATTAGATCGGGGTGCTCCTCCTTTGCCACCTCCAGCGCTTCTTCCCCGTCGCGCGCGCCCACAGCCTTGTAGTCCTCACGCTTCAGGGAACGAGCCAGCATGTCGAAGCTGTCTTCGTCATCTTCTACCAGTAGTATTTTTTTCATAGCCTGGATTAATTACTGATCTGTGTGCGGATAGCTAAAAATTACGGTTGAAAGCGCAGTAGGTCACGACGCATCAAACGTGATTCACGAAGAGGCGTCGGCGCGCGTGCTGGCCTTTTCGATGCGCTCGCTGACCTCGCGCAACAGCTCCTCGCGGTCGTACTCTCCCTTCTGAAGAACCTTATTCACCTGACCACTGAGTTCTTCCCGTTCGTCCGTGCTCAGGCTCTTGGCCGTGATGACAATGATCGGAACGTCTTCGTGCTGCGACTCGCCCGCGTGCAGCTTCTCGATGAACTCGAACCCGTCCATCTCCGGCATCATCAAATCCAGCACGATGACGTCGGGGAAGGCGTCGTTCATAACGGCGAGCGCTACCTTGCCGTGCTCGGCCTCGTACACCGTCCAGCCTTCCTCTTCGAGGGTGTACCGCACAAGCTCGCGCACTGGGGCCTCGTCTTCTACCACGAGCACGGAGTAGGTGGTCGTGCTGGGGCGGTGTTTGTTGATGACCTCGGCGAGGCGCTCCGGATCCAGCGGCTTCGTCAGGTAGTCGGAGGCCCCCAGCATGTATCCCATCTCTTCGTTGTCTACGATAGTTATCATAACGACGGGAACGTCGCGCAGGTCCGGATCGTCCTGGAGCGCGCTCAGAACGGCCCAGCCGTCCATTTCGGGCATCATCACGTCAAGGGTGATGACGTCGGGCTGCACCCGGCGGGCGCGTTCCAGCCCTTCCCGGCCGCCTGCCGCCGTTGCTACGTTGAAGTCTTTCCGCGTGAGGTAGCGTGCGATCAGGTCGCGGGCGTCGGGGTTGTCGTCGATAACGAGCACGTCGGTGTCGCTCGGCGGCTCGCCCTCCGTTGCGTCGGCGACTTGCCCCTCCACATCCTCGGTCATGTCGGACACGGGTTCCACGGGACGCTCCTCCTCAGCGGACGCAGGGGCCTCGCTGCCGTTCTCTACGCGGGCGGGCAGACGCAGCGTGAACGTCGAGCCTTCGCCGCGCTCGCTCTTCACGGAGATCGCCCCGCCCATCATGTTGCACAGGTTGCGCGTGATGGTGAGGCCCAAGCCCGTTCCCTCCTGACTGCGCGAGGCGGTGGGATCGCCCTGCTCGAACGCCTCAAAGAGCGCGCGCTGCTCCTCACGGCTCATGCCGATGCCCGTGTCCTCTACGCTGAGGAGAATCCAGTCGCGGTCTTCAGCGCTCTCGCGCCACGCCGACAGCTCGATGGCGCCGTCTTCAGTAAACTTGGCGGCGTTCGACAACAGATTGAAAAGCACCTGCCGCACTTTGGTCGCGTCTGCGTGCATCGCGCCCACCGCCTCCTCGTCACACTGGATTCGGAGCTGATTGCCGTTTTCTTCGATCACCGGCTGGATCGTATCGACCACCTCCTCGAGCACGTCGCAGACCGCGAAGTCCTCCAGATGCAGCGTCATCTTGCCGGCCTCGATTTTGGAGAGATCGAGCACGTCGTTGACGAGGTTGAGAAGCTGCTTGCCGGCGCGGTTGATGCGCTCCAGGTCGTCAAAGAGCTGATCCTGACCGGTCTTCTCGGCGTCCTCGCGGAGCCCCCGGCTGTACCCGATGATGGCGTTCAGCGGCGTGCGCAGCTCGTGGCTCATGTTCGCCAGGAACTGTCCTTTCGTGCGATTGGCCTCCTCAGCCTTCTCCTTCGCCTCGCGCAGCTCATCGGCGGTTTCTTTCTGCTCGGTGATGTCGCGCGTCACGGTACCGATGCCGAGCGGCTCGCCCGTGTCGGGATCGGGGATCGTGAACAAATCCAGATAGACGGGCACCGTTTCTCCGGTCTGAAAGTGCTGCAATCGAAACTCGCCCAGCCACCGCTCCTCCTCGCGGACGGTGGGCAGGATGTGGTCGTCCAGATAATCGTGATCGCCGGGCGCGAAGAAGTCGCGCAGCGCGGTCCGGTGCACGTCGTCCGTGTCGTCGAGGCCCACCATGCGCTGCCCCGCGTTGTTTAAAAACACCATGTTGCCGTCGAGGGTGGCGTATCCGATAAACGCGGATGAGAAATCGACGATGGTTTTGAGGCGCTCGCGGTCGACGGCTACTTTCCACTGCGAATCAATCTTCTCGTCGATGTCGGCTTCTTTATGGACGCGAGCGGTATCTTTGAGCAGGCGGCGCTCGCTCTCGGAGCGGACGTGTTCGGTGAAGTCCTCGTAGATCACGCCCACGCGCTGCCCCGACACGGGAAACGCCCGGATGGAAAACGTGCTGTCGATGCCGCCTGCGGAATAATGCACTTCGCCCAGGTTCTGCGCCTTGCCGCTGCGCGCCACCTCGGCGAACGACGACGCCATCTTCTCCAGATTGCCCGACACGGCTTCCGTCAGGTGCGCCTCCGGCTCCACGTTGGCGCTGTACCCGGCCTTGCGCGCCGCCGCGTTGGCCGCGAGCAACCGCAGCGACGACGGATCACTGGGGTCTTCGAGCTGAAAGATCATCAGCCCGGCCTGCATGTTCTCGAAGGCGGACTCGTAGAGTTCGAGGCGTTCGGTGTCGTCGGACATGCGAGGCTGTTGCGTAATGCGTATTTCGTATTTCGTGGTACGCGGGTGCGTCAAGCCCGTAGACCGCAGCATCTCTCGGTGGACGCTCGGCTCGGCCCGGAAACAGCCGTCCCCCGCCTGCGGTCCGTCGCCCGGCCTCACGGCTCGTAACGGTAAACCGCTTCCGCCCGGTCGAGGGTGCCGCCGACGGGCGGATTGGGCTTCCGCACGGTCACTTCTATGCTTATAATGCCCTCCTCCTTCTCAGCGATCCGGTGCGCGATGAGATAAGCGAGTTTTTCGATCAGGTAGAAGCGGTTGGTGGTGACGAGGTCCTCGATGAGGCGATAGGCGCGTTCGTAATCGAGCGTCTGCGCCAGATCGTCCTCGCGCGCGGCGGCCTCGAAGTCGAGGTCGGCGGCCACGTCTACTTCGTAACGCCCCCCAATTTCGTGTTCCTCTTCCATCACGCCGTGGTGCGCGTAGAACACGGCGTTGACGAGCCGCACGGTGCCGGTGGTAGTTGGCTTGTGGTTGAGCAGTTTGGCGGTTTGCGGTTGGACAGTGAAACGAGGCCTCTTACGCAATACGCAACTACGCAATAAGCGCCTGAGCAAAAATTATCCGGTATCTCGTTTGGCGACTGACGACCGACGGTCGACGAATTTTGAGCGTTCACGCGGTCGTTTACTACGCCTTCGTCAGTCGGGCTACGCCCTCGTGTACCGTCCGTGGCCTGTCGTTCGGGTCCGCAGTAGTTTTGCGGACCCACTTTTCGGCTGACATTTTCCAACGGATAGTACGCCTCAAACGAAGCGTCACAATCCCAGATTGCTGAGCAGCTTGCGGTCTTTGGGGGCGATGGTGCCGTCGCGGCGCTCGGCGCGCAGCTTCGAGACGAAGAGCGTGTTGTAGAGGCCCAGCACCATGTCGCTGCGGCGGGCGTGCTCCTGAAAGAAGCGCACGACCTCGGCGTCCCGCATCCGTTCGCCCACGTGCACGGCGCGCGGCCCGTGCGGACCGGACGGCGCCTCGGCGGGAAAGCTCTCCTCCGGCTCGAAGCCGCGCGTGCCCATGTGGCAGCCTACGCACTCGGTGGGCGACTTCAGGGCGCGCGGCGGCGTGCTCGTCTCGGCGGCCAGCTTGCCGTTCGGCCCGTAGGTAACGAAGTCCCAGAAGCCGTCGGCGCGTTTCCGCATGACCGTCGTTTCGGCAAGCTCACCGTCCTGGTAGTGGCCTCCGATGATCGTGGTGCTGTCGGGATAAATTAGCTCCTCGTCGTTCTCCTGATAGCGCGTGAGAGCGTGGCGCAGAGCCGCCTCCCGCACACGGACGCGGCGGCGGGCGCTCGTCATCACGCCGTCCACCTCCACGCCGAACCAGGCGCTCGAATCCGACGGCCACTTGAGCCGGTCGAGCAGCTTCGCGCGGGTGGCGGGCACGTCGCAGGTGTCGTAGTACGTCTGCTGGAGAAAAGCGGCCAGCTCGTCCCAGTTGAGCGCGTTGCCGCCGGCGGCCTGCCGGAGCTTCCGCGCAATCTTCGGGTGGCGACCTGCCATCGAATCCAAATTGACGAAATAGCGCCCGTCTCGTTCGCTCAGCAGGCCGCGCCGGAACGGATCCGCGCCCGGCGGGGTCGTGTAGCCGCCGAAATAATAGCGCAGCAGTTGCCCGGCCTGCGATTTGTCGAGGCGCACGCGGATCCGGTCGCCGGACGCACCGCCGCCGTTTTCGCCGGACGCGCCGCCGCACCCCGCCAAGACAATTACAAGGATAAACGCAACGCCGGTGGTCAAAAACACAGTAGAGACGTTCCGGCGGAACGCCTCTGCGGCTGCGAACAACATCCCGCACACAGGCGGAGAAAATCGCGTCATCGGTTGGGCGCGTTGGCCGACGAGGAAGATTCCATCCGATCCAGGCGCTGGAGCAGAGATCGGGCGCGGCGGTCGTTCGGGTTGCGCTTGAGTAATTCTTGCAGCAGGCGGCGGGCCTCGCCGGTCTTGCCGGTGCGCGCGTAGATCATCGCCAGATTGCCGTAGGCCGGCGTATAGTCGGGATCGGCCTCGATAGAGCGCTCGAAGTACCGACGCGCCTCCGCCATCTCGCGGCGCATCAGATGCACCGTGCCCGCGTTGACGAGCGCCTGCGCCAGGTCGGGCCGGAGCGCCAGCGCCCGCTGAAAGTGGTTGAGCGCTTTGTCCAGATCACGCTGTTGAAGGTAGATAAATCCGAGGTTGTTCCACGCTTCCGGATGCTGCGCGGGATTGCGCCGCACGACCTCCCGGTACGCGCGGAGGGCCGGTTGCGTGCGTCCGGCCCCAGAGAGCGCCTCGCCCAGCTTCATGCCCGCCTCGGTGAGGGCCGACTGCGCGTTCCAGGCTTCCTTGAGCGGCCCCACGGCGGCTTTGTTCTGTCCCTGCCGGAGTCGCGCCACGCCGAGCCAGTACTGGATGCGCGCGTGATCGGGGTGCGCCTTCGCCGCAGCCTGAAGCACGCGCTCGGCGGCGCGGAGCGAGTCTTGCTCCAGGAGCGCCCGGCCCAGCGTGAGCCGCCCCTTGCTCGTCTCCGCTCCCCCCTGCAAACCCTCACGCGCCTTGCGGGTAACTTCCGGCAGGTAGCCGGGCCGCCGGTGCTTGGTCTCGTAAAACTTGAAGTACGCCACGGCCCGTTCCAGCTTCGCCTGCGCCTGCCCCGGCGCATCGTCCGTGACGCGGACCAGATCGAGCTTACGATTGCCGACTTCTTCGATGACGCCCTGCCCGGCGCGCTCGCTCGCCGCGACGTTCTCCGGCGGGTCGCGGCGGATCCAGTGGTCGGTGAACGTGACGTGCGGGATGTCGCTCGTGCCGCCTTTCTGCATGTGGCAGCTCACGCAATTGCCCGTCATGGCGGCGTCCATGTCTTCGTGCGCTCCGGGGCGACCGCACACAGGCTGATCGGCGGAGGGCGTGTGGCAGCTCTTACACGTTTCGTTGAACTGCTTGAGCGCCTGCTCGCCCACCGGCTCGTGCGGGTCGTGGCAGGTGGTGCACGTCATGTCGCTGTGCTTGAAGCAGGCGCTCTTTTCGAGGCGAAGCGCGTGGGAGGCGATGCCGAAGCGCCGGGGATCCTCCAGGTTGCGCTGCGGCACGAAGACGGCGCGGTGGGCGGACAGATCCTCGCCGGGCCGGAAGCTCTGCATCGTCTCGCCGGGCTTGAGCACCGTCTGGCCCGTCAGGTGACACTGTTGGCACACGTCGAGCCGGCGGCTGCGGCTCAGGTTGGCCGGATTCACGATGGTCGTGTCCGGCTCGCCTTCGGGCGGTCCCAGCCCCGCGAGGCGGCGCTCCACATGCTCGCTGCCCGGCCCGTGGCACCGCTCGCACGTGATGCCGAGCGGCATGTCGCCTGTCTTGAAGTGATTTTGCGAGAACGTGCTGAACTCTGCATAGCCGTTGTGGCAGGTCATGCACTCCTCGTTGATGGACCGGCTGAAGCGCTGATTTACCTGCTTGTAGCCCGGACTCATGTCCCACTTCTCACGCTCGACGTACCAGGTGAGCGGCATCTCCATGACGTAGCCGTTCGTCTCGGTGAGGTAGGAGCGCGTGGCGTTGCCGGAACCAACAACCCACCTCGCCTTCTCGGTGCGCTTATACGTCGTGTCGCCCTCGCTGCCGAGGCGGAACTCGCGCTGGTAGAGCGTGTCGCCGCGCGTGAAGGCCTTATAGTAGAAGTCGCTGGCCTCATGGTAGACCGCCTCGGACGCGAACTGCTCCGGCGCGGATTGCGCGTCGAAGCGGGTCAGGGAGCGTCCCATACCCGTCTTGTGATACGACTCGTACGTCTCGCTGTGGCAGCTCGCGCACGACGCATCGCCCACGTACTGCTTTTCCGGCGTGCTTTTAGCTTCGCTTGCAGTCGCCTGCGCCTCACCGGATGGCTCCTGGCGCTGGCAGCCCGTCGCGGCGAGCAGGCCGACCGCCACGAACACGCCCAACACGGCGAATCTCATCCGTTGCCGCATGATCGCTCCTGCGTCAAGCGTAATTCTTCGCGTAGAGCTTTTCGCTTCCCGTACCTTCCTCAACGAGTAATACGTGTTGCGTAATGCGTAAGAGGTGTTTTGTTGGACTGCAGACCGCGGAGGGCAAACGGCGGTTTCCCGTCTTGCCGGCGGCGGTCAGTT
Source organism: Bacteroidetes bacterium QS_8_64_10 (assembly GCA_003022505.1). GTDB lineage: Bacteria > Bacteroidota > Rhodothermia > Rhodothermales > Salinibacteraceae > PXTQ01. The sequence continues at coordinate 10,399 of PXTQ01000053.1, forward strand.
GGGGGCGCGAGCGTGCAAGCCCCTCTCGTACTGCTTCTTGTAGTCGCGGACGGCGCGAAAGATGGCGCTCGCCAGGTACGTCTGCCCCCGGTCGCTGCTCAGAAAGGCCGCGTCACTCGCGTTCGTAAGGAAGCCGGTTTCGATGAGCACGGCGGGCATCGAGGCGGCCCACAGCACCAGAAAGCCGGCCTGCTTGACGCCTCGGTTTTTGCGGTTCAC
>PXTQ01000054.1 GCA_003022505.1 Bacteroidetes bacterium QS_8_64_10
GGCGGCGGCGTGGTGGTCATCGACCGCGAGGGCCGGGTCGTTCAGATGCTGAGTCAGGAAACGGGACTGCCGGGCAATTACGTCACGTCCGTGCATCCGGGCCGGCAGGGGGGGCTGTGGATGACGTTCGGCAACAGCGGGCTGGCGCGCGCCGACCTGCGCCCGCAGCTTTCTCGCTTCGACGAACGGCTGGGACTGGAAGGTATCGTCTACGACATCCAGCGTTACGAGGGCACGTTGTACGTAGCAACGGGAACGGGCGTGTACCGGCTGGAGCGCAACGAGCTGGTGCCGATGCAACAGCGGCGCGCTTCGTTCGAGCGCGTCCCCAGCGTCTTCCAGGCGTGGGACCTGAACGGCACACCGCACGGTCTGATGGCGGCGAGCGAGCGAGGCGTCTATCTGATCGAAGGAAAGGAGGCGCGGAAGGTGATCGAAACGCCGGTTTATAGCTTAGGAGAGTCCGACCCTTTTGAGGGGCGAATCTATGCGGGTACGCAAAACGGACTTATGCTGCTGGAAAAGCAGCGTAGCGGATGGAGGTTGCAGTCTATAAAGAACGTAGACTTCGGAATACGTTCGTTCGTTGAAAAGGATGACGGAACAATCTGGGCGAGCAACGAACAGGAACACGTGCTCCGGGTTCGTTTCTCTGACGAGCGTGACCGCAGCCCAAAGATAGCGCGTTTCGACTCGAGTGATGGACTTCCACGCGGTGGAGTAGCCGTTGCTTTAATCGAAAACAATTTACTTTTCTACACTTCAAAGTCCGGAATCTACCGCGCCCGTCAGGGGCCAGGTGAAAAGGTGACGTTCGCGCCGGATACGACGCTCCAGCCTGCGGGCCGTACGGACACAACCTCGGCGCTCCTGGCGCTCGCCGGAGACGCCAACGACAACGTCTGGATGATCTACCGAAATCGCGTCGAGATTGCGGCCCGGCAGCCCGGCGGCGGCTACAACCACGTCACCCCGCCGTCGCTTCGCTTTTCTCGCGGCACCACGCAGGCGTACATTGAGAACGGCATGACGGCGTGGATCAGCGACGGCGACGAGTTGCTGCGCTACCAGCCGCGCGGCGGCGAGGTGTCGCAGCCGGCGGGTTTTCCCGTGCTCATCCGCCGGGTGAAGGTCGTGGGCGACGGCGAGGTGGTGTACGGCGGCAATGAAAGCGCCGCCGCGCCCTCCGGCGGGGAGCAGGCGACCACGGAGCTGCCGTACGCGCACAACAGCCTGCAATTTTCGTTTACCGCGCCCAACTATCGGGAGACCGTCCAGAACGAGTACCAGTACCGGCTAAAGGGGGAGGACGACTCGTGGTCCGACTGGACGGTCCGCCCGCGGAAGACCTACGCGAGCCTGGGGCCGGGGCGCTATCGGTTCGAGGTGCGCGCCCGCAACGACCGCGCCGCGACGGTGAGCACGGCCGGCTATGCGTTTCGCATCCTACCGCCCTGGTACCGCACGTGGGCGGCGTACGCGACGTACCTGGCGGCGCTCGTGTTGCTGGGCGTGGGCTACTGGCGCTACCGGAAGTTGCTGGCGGCGAGCCGCCGGGCCGAGGAACGCGCCCGCGAGCTAAAACGCGAGCGCAAGCTGAGCAAGCGACTGCAAGAGGCCAACACGCGCCTCGAAGAAGCCAACCAGCTCAAGGAGGAACTGCTGGCGAACACGTCGCATGAACTGCGCACGCCGCTGACGTCGATTCGAGGCTTCGCCGAGGTGCTCAAAGAGGAGCTTCCGGAAGAGCATCACGAGTTCCTGGGCTACATCGAGTCGAACACGAATCGTCTTATCCAGACGGTCGATTCGCTGATGAGCCTCGCCAAGCTGCGTGCCGGCGTCGTGGAGGCGGACCAAGAACGGGTGGAGCTGGGCGAGCAGGCCGAAGAGGTCGTCACGTTGCTGCGCCCGCTGGCCGAGGAGAAGGATATCAACCTGCGCCTCGACAAAGATTCCGGCGTGTGCGTCTCCGGAGATCCGCAACACGTGCACCAGATCCTGAACAACCTCGTCGGCAACGCCATCAAGTTTACGGAGGAGGGAGGCGTGGCGGTAAGCGTGGAGCACGCCGGCGAAGAGGCCGTCCTGAAGGTGCGCGACAGCGGCGTCGGTATCAGCGAGGAGTTCATGCCGCATCTGTTTGAGGACTTCGAGCAGGAGTCGAGCGGGCTGACGCGCTCTCACGAAGGCAGCGGGCTGGGCCTGAGCATCACGTCGCGTCTGGTGAATCTGATGGACGGGGCGATCAACGTGGAGAGCGCAAAAGGCGAAGGAAGCGTCTTTACCGTCACGTTCCCGGCGGATGAGGTGACGGAGCAAGCAGAGGTCAGCGCTTCTTGAGGGCGAGCGTGAGACCGTCGGCAATGGGCACCATGCTGACGCGAACGCGCTCGTCGCCTGCGATCTTGCGGTTGAGCGCGTCGATGGCGCGCGTGCTCTCGTCATCGGGGGGCGGATCGGTGACGTTGCCGCCCCGGAACATATTGTCGAGGGCGATGAGGCCGCCGGGCCGCACGAGGTCCAGCGAGCGCTCGTAGTAGGCGTCGTAGCTCGTCTTGTCGGCGTCGATGAAAGCGAAGTCGAACGACCCGGCCTGATCGTCGTCCAGCAACTCATTCAGTGTATCGAGGGCCGGGGCGATGCGCAGATCGATCTTATCCGCGACGTCGGTCTCCCGCCAGTAGCGCCGTGCGACTTGCGTGTATTCTTCGCTCACGTCGCACGCCACGAGTTGCGCGTCGTCCGTGTCGGGGAGCGTGCGGGCTACGGCGAGGGCGCTGTACCCGGTGAACGTGCCGATCTCCAGTGTGCGGCGCGCGCCCAGCATTCGCACGAGGAGCGCCATGAACTGCCCTTGTTCCGGTGCGATCTGCATGTTCGATTTCGGATGCCGGGCCGTTTCCTCGCGGAGGCGTCGCATCACGTCCGGCTCGCACGTGCCGTGTTCGAGCAGATAGGCGTGCAGCGCGTCGGAGAGGCCGAGGGATTGGTTCGACATGATTTATCGGTTGGCGGTTATCGGTTGACGGTTTGTCGGTCTATCAGGTCTGTCAGGTCCAGCAGGTCACACGTTCATCAAGTCAAGCACGTCTCTCAAATCCAAACGGAACGCTCCGGCTCGAGCGACGTGACGGACGTGAAAGACCTGACAGACTTTACGAACGTACTCGACTTGAAAAACGCAAAACGCGACGACGCTAATACAAGGCCTCTTCCACCGTCAGACCGCGTTCGCAGAGCCACGCGGTCACGCAGTCGACGGCCTCGCTTGTGCCCTCGGTAGAAAGCGCATCGCCGAACGGCTTCAGCCCCACGAAGACGCCGTTTTCGCTGGGCCGCGCCTCGATGAGCACCTTCTGCCGGAGGTGTTCTTCTTCAACGAGGGTCAGAAACAGGTAGGTCGTTTCATTAACGGCTCGGTAAGCGTTCAGGACCACGACCGTGCCGCCGTCGAACTGGCGCACGATCTTCTCAAACTCGGCCAGATCGGGCAGGTCGCCCTGTAAGATGGCGTGGTGCATCGGCGTCGGCTCGATGACGGGCGGAAACGAGAAGGGGGGCACGTTTTCAGAAAAAAAGGCCACGTGGCGAATCGTCCTGTCCTGATCCTGCCAGCGGCGCGCGTACTTGGTGCCGAGCGCGGCGTGGGGCGGCGGCGTGAAGCGCATTCGGTAGAGGTCAGTGGATCGGGCTGCGCGCACGGCGGAACGGAAGTAGCGCTCGTGGTCGGTCGTGAGGTGGAGCGCGCCGCTCGCGGAGGCGAGGCGGCTTGCGAGCAACCGGAAGAACGGAGCGCGCAGGAGCCGCCGGTCGCGGTGTTTCTTCTTGGGCCACGGACTCGGAAAGTTGGCGTAGACGCGGTGCAGGCTCCCTGGCGGCAGTACGTCGCGCGCGACGAAGCGCCCGTCGCCCCGGAACAGGCGCACGTTGCGCGCTCCGGCCCTTCGGAGCCGCTTGAAGGCGCGCGTCATGGATCCGCCCGACAGCTCGACGCCGAGCACGTTCCACGCCGGGCGCGCCTCGGCCAGGTGCGTCAGGAAGCGCCCGCCGCCGAAACCGACTTCGAGCGCGAGCGGTGCCTCGCGGCCAAACAGCCGCGCCGGGTCGTCCGGCAGTGCTGCCAGATCGCCGGGCTTTAAGATCAAGTTCACAGGTTGGCAAGTTGCAGGTAGGTTAGCAGTTCCCGCTGGAAGTTCCGCTTTGCTCCACTTCCAGCTACAACCTCACCATCACGCCTTTGACGTTCAAAAAGCGCTGGAGGAGCGGCGGCACCCCCGTAGCCGCGTATGCTACTCCGCAGGACGGAATGCGCAACGAAAGCCCAGCAACCTGCTCACGGCTCAATAACTTGAAACCTGCAACCAGCTTTACGGGAAGATTCCCATCTCCTTATACGAAGTCGTGATCTTATTGATGGCGCTGATGAAGGCGGCGGTGCGCAGGTCCACGTCGTGGCGCTCCCGCAGAACGCGGATCTCGCGGTAGGCCCCGATCATCGTCTCCTCCAGTCCGGATTCCACGAGATCCGTCTCGCTGCCCCCGGCGGCCACCTCGTCGATAACGCCGGGATCGAACTTCTCGCCCGTCACGTCTTCCACGGCTCGCATCATGCGCTCGAAGCTGTTCTGCTCGAAGCGCTTGGACATGCGCCCGAAGCGCACGTGTGAGAGGTTGCGCAGCCACTCGAAGTACGAGACCGTCACGCCGCCCGCGTTCAGAAACACGTCGGGGATGACCATCGCGCCGCGCTCGTTGATGATCCGGTCGGCGGCGGTCGTGAGGGGGCCGTTCGCGCCCTCGGCGATGATCTTCGCCTTCACGTCGGGTGCGTTCTCTTTCGTGATGACGCCTTCCAGCGCGGCAGGCACCAGGATGTCGCACTCCTGGATGAGCACCTCGGCGGGGTCCTCGAAGTTCTCGGCGTCTCCGTAGCCCAAAATCGAGTCGTTCTGCTCGCGGTGGCTTACCACGTCCACCACGTCGAGGCCGTCGGGGTCGTAGATCGCGCCCTCGATCTCGGCGAAGCCGACGGGCACCGCGCCGTGCTCCTGCAGAATCGCAGCGGCGTGGTAGCCCACGTTGCCGAGGCCCTGCACGATGAACGTCTTGCCCTCGACGCCCGGCTCCAGGTCGAGTGCCTCCATGTCGTCCTCGAAGCTGCACGCCTCGCGGATGCCGAAGTAGATGCCGCGCCCCGTGGCCTCGGTGCGCCCGCGCACGCCGCCCTGCCCGACGGGTTTGCCCGTGACGCAGGCCAAGGCGTCGAGGTTGTTGGACGGGTTGTTGGAGGTCAGACTGTTGTACGTATCCAGAATCCAGGTCATCTCCTCCGCCCCCGTGCCGTAGTCTGGTGCGGGCACGTCCACGCCCGGTCCGATCATGTTCTTGCGCGTCAGCTCGAACGTGTAACGTCGCGTGGCGCGCTGGATCTCGGCATGCGAAAACTCGCGTCGGTCGATCATGAGGCCGCCCTTGCCGCCGCCGAAGGGCACGTCTACGATGGCGCACTTGTAGGTCATGAGCGCCGCGAGTGCCATCACCTCCTCTTCGTTGACGCTCATGGCGTAGCGGATGCCGCCCTTGACGGGCAGCTTGTGGTGACTGTGCTCGGCGCGGTAGGCCTTGACGACCTCGATGCCGCCGTCGTCGCGCTCGATGGGGAATTGCGTGTTGTAGGTGCTGTTGCACACCCTGATCTGATCCAGCAGGCCCTTCGAGTGGCTCGTGTGCGCCGCCGCCTTGTCGAACATGTGCTCGACCTGTTCGAGAAAGGTTTCCTGCGTGACTTCTTCCGCAGCGCCCGATTCGCTCGCGGTGCTGTCGTGCCGAGATTTGTCCGATTCGGAGTCGATAACTTGCATGGTAAAAAGCGCTTCCATTATGATTGAAAAAGAGAAGTGAACCGCCCTTCCAGGTAGTTTCGAGTTGACAGGTTGGCAAGTTGCAGGTTGAGAGTAGCCCTGGCGCTCTTTTCGAGCGGATTCAGCGTGCTGCAAACCCCAATGTTCAGCTCGATAAGATAAGAACGCGAATCCGGATCGGAAAGAGGAACGCGCCTCGCAGCAATTACGGTTGCGTAAAGTCGTAAAACGTGCAACGTTCAAACGTGGAACGCGCAACGCCAAAATTTCACGCGAGGGAAACGAGCGGGGACGTCGCGGCAATTGACGAGCACGTCTTTATCTCCGATGTTGGAAGCGCGTGCAATGCTTCCGGCGTGTCGTGCGTTCCTTGCGCGCGTCGGCTCCTTCGTTTTCGTCACAAGTACCCGCCGCGTTTATGTTCCTGTTTGCGTTCGCCTCGCAGGCCGATCAGCAGCCCGCCGAGCAGGAAGTGGTATCCGGCAAAGAGAAGGGCCTGAGCACGTTCGGCGGCGTCTTCACGCCCTCGATGCTGACGATCCTGGGCGTGATTATGTACCCTGCGCTTCGGCTGGGTAGTGGGCAACGCCGGGACGGCTCCGAGCGCCTCGTGGACGCCTACGGCCTCGGCGCGATGGTGCCCAACACGATCCTGCTGGGCGACAGCGAGGAGCTTGCGCACCGCCATCGCTACTGCAAATGGTCCGCCACTTCCACGAGGCGAAGCGTAACGTGCTGATCCTGCGCATCGCCTTGGGGGAGGTGCTCCTCCGCGAGGAGGAGATGCCGGATGACGTCTGAGGGTTGGCAGGTTGCAGGTTGGCAAGTTACAAGTTAGCAAGTTCGATAGATCAGAGAGACGTAAGGGCGATCCCGTGT
>PXTQ01000055.1 GCA_003022505.1 Bacteroidetes bacterium QS_8_64_10
GTCCCGTTCAGGCCACCGGTGCAAACGACGGGAGCAGTGCTTCTTCGCCGTCACGAGTCTGCCAGTACGCTCCCGACAGCGAGCCGGTCGAGGACTTCGATTCGCTCGTGCAGTTCACGGATCCGGTGAAGGGCAACCCGAACGCCCCGGTGACGGTAATCGAGTACCTGGATCCGACGTGCTCGCACTGCAAGACGCTACACAACAAGATGAGCGGCGTGATTGAGGCGAAAAAAAAGAAAGCGCGTTTCGTCTACAAGCTGTTCCCGTTGCGCCGCGCTTCGTTTCCGCCGGTACTGGCGCTGGAGGTGGCCGCCCGCGAGGGGAAGTTCTTCGAGATGCTCAACCGCCAGTTCGCTACGCAACAACAGGGCTTCACGATCAAGCGGCTCCGCAAAATGGCGCGCGAGTTGGGGATAGACCCGAATGCGATGGAGCAGAAGATGCGCGACAAGTCGCTCATGCAAAGCATCATGAAAGAGCGCAAGCGCGCCGTCAACATGGGGGTGAGCAGCACGCCGTCGGTCTTCATCAACGGGCGCATGGTGGGGCAGCGCTCGCGCACGCCGGCCTGCCTGAAGCAGCTGATCGACCAAGCCGCGGCCAGCGAGCAAGAAGGCTAAGAGGCTGACCGTTTCAAACAGACGCTTGATTCGCATTAGAAGGCCATGATCGTAGACTCGCAGACTCTTCCTACCATTGGTACAGATGGCGCAGACGCACCTTGATGGCACCGCCATTGGACGAATCCAACTCGTTTTCCGCCTCGGCCTTGTACCAGCGCCAGCGGCCCTGCCCGGTGCGCAACCGAAGCATCCACGACGCCTCTTTCTTGCCGTTGCGCACCATGTGAGCTACGTCGCGCATCACCTGATGCAAGTTCTTGCCGTGCACGTGCGAGAAAAAGTAGTCGTCTACGACATCGTTCGTCGCGTATTCGAGCAGGCGCAGCGCCGTCTCGGTGAGGTGTACGATCTGTCCTTCTTGGTCGATAAAAAGAACTGGAGCAGAGGTCTGGAAGCGCTTTCGTGACAGGTCAACTTTTTTGTCGGAATCGTGTTGCGAAAGCACCGCCTCGGAGGACGATGAATCAGCCCCGCTGAGAGAAAGTGAACTCATATCTGTTCGCGTGTTTACTGCAAGAACTGCCAAAATCGGATCGTAAATAATAGGCCGGAGTTGGCACACTTGCAACAGCGTTTCATCTCTTTTACACGAGTCATGCGTATCGCCTCACTGCTGCCCGCCGCCACCGAATGGCTCGCGGCGTTCGACGCGCTCGACGACCTGGTGGCGCGTTCTCACGAATGCGACTGGCCGCCCGCTGCTCGGTCCGCGCCGGTGGTGACGAGCGCGGCGATTCCGGCGGACGCGACGACCTCGGCGGCCATCGACCGGAGCGTGCAGGAAACGCTGAGCGAGGGCCTGAGTCTCTACGACGTGGATCTGGAGCAGCTTCGCCGCCTCTCACCGGATCTTGTTCTCACGCAGGCGCAGTGCGAGGCGTGCGCGGTGTCGCTTCCGCAGCTGGAAGACATGCTGGAAGAGGAGAGCGACGCGCGCCCGGAGCTGCTCTCGATGCAGCCGATGACGCTCAAGGAGGTGTTCGACGAGGCGCTTCGCCTCGGCAAAAAGGCGGGGCGAATCGATAAGGCGATGGCGGTGATCGCGGACGGGGAAGAGCGCCTGCGCCGACTCCGCGAGCGGCTGGGCCTCAACGACGACACGGCGGAGCGCCCGACCGTCGCCTGCATCGAGTGGATGGATCCGCTGATGACGGCGGGCCACTGGATGCCGGACGTAGCGCGGCAGGCCGGCGGCAAAGCCGTGCTCGCCGGCAAAGGAGAACCGTCCCGGCGGATCATCTGGGATGCGCTCCGCGAGGCCGACCCCGACGTGATTGCCGTCATGCCGTGCGGCTTCTCGCTCGACGAGACGCGCGCCGACCTCTATGCGCTCACGGACCGGCCCGGCTGGCGCGAGCTTGGCGCCGTCCGCGCCGGGCGCGTCTTTCTGTTTGACGGCAGCGCCTACTTCAACCGGCCCGGCCCCCGGCTCTATCGCTCTGTTGAGTTGTTGGCGGCGGCCCTGCATCCTGACTCGACCGAGGTGAACGCGGGCGACCGTGAGATGCAGCACCTGGCGGACGTGCGCGCTCTCTGAAGCCGTAAGCGGTCCATCCGCTTGGCCGCACCTGCAAAATGCTGCCGAATTCAGGGTGCATTCGGAACCGAAAAGGTAAAGCAGTAATCGTTGTGTGCTCGCCTGCACGTCATAACGAGAAAACTATTTGAGCCTGACTATGAAACTATCACAGTTTGCGTACGAGTACCCGGACGAGTTGCTGGCCGAGTACCCGGCCGACCCGCGCGACTCGGCGCGCATGATGGTGCTCGACCGCGACAGTGAGGACGTGGAGCACCGCGTTTTCAACGAACTGCCGGAGTATTTCGATGAAGGCGACGTGCTCGTCATCAACGACACGAAGGTGTACCCGGCACGGCTCTACGGCAACAAGAAAAAGACGGGCGCGGACATCGAGGTCTTTCTCTTGCGCGAACTGAACCCGGAGAGCCGCCTCTGGGACGTGATGGTGGACCCGGCGCGCAAGATTCGCATCGGCAACAAGCTCTACTTTGACGACGATCTGACCGCCGAGGTGATCGACAACACGACCTCGCGCGGGCGCACCATTCGTTTTACGTTCTACGGCAGCAATCAGGACCTCTACGACAAGATCGAGGAGATTGGCGAGACANTGGAGCCGGAGGACCGCGAGCGTTACCAGACGACTTTCGCCGAGCACCGGGGCGCTGTGGCCGCGCCGACCGCCGGGCTGCACTTCACCGAAGACTTGGTGGAGCGTCTCGAAGACAAAGGCGTCGAGGTCGTGCCGATCACGCTGCACGTCGGGCGCGGCACGTTCCGTGAGATTGGCGTCGAGGATCTGACCAAGTACCGCATCGACTCGGAGCAGTACCGCATCCCGCCGGACACAGCGAAAGCCGTCAACCGCGCGCTTCATTCCGACGAAAACACCGTCACCGCCGTCGGCACGACGGTCGTGCGCACGCTCGAAACCAGCCTCTCGGCCTCCGACGAACTCAAGCCCAGCGAGGGCTGGACGGATAAGTTTGTGTATCCACCCTACGATTTCCAGATCGTGGAGCGCATGATTACGAACTTCCACCGGCCCAAGAGTACGGTGATGGTGATGACGGCGGCCTTCGCCGGGTTCGACTTCCTGCACAAGGTCTACGAGAAAGCCATCGAGGAGGAATATCGGCTGTTTTCCTTCGGCGACGCGATGCTGATCGAGTGAGGCGCGATCTCGACGCGCTCCGCAGTGAATAATTTGAAATGAGCGGAGATGTGTTCATGCGAAAAGCAAACGACGTGGCGCTCGTGGTGCCGGCGGCGGGGCGGGGGACGCGCCTCGGCGGGCGGCGCAAGCAACTCCGCGAGCTGGGCGGCGCGCCCGTGCTGACGCGGACGCTGAATGCCTTCGCGGGATTGGTGGGCACCACGGTCGTGGCGGGTCCACCGGATGAGCCGGACGTGCTGACCCGCGCGATCGACCGCGCAGAAGCAAGCGCGCGCGTCGTGGCGGGCGGGGCGTCGCGGCAGGCGTCGGTCGCCGCTGCGCTTCGCGCCGTGCCGGAAGACATTGAGATGGTGGTCGTGCACGACGCCGTGCGGCCTTTCGTGCAACCGGAGCGCATCGAGGCCGTCGTCGCAGCGGCGCGCGAGCACGGGGGGGCGTCGCTCGCGCTTCCCGTGGCCGACACGTTGCGGCGCGCTGACGACGGCGAGACGTTCGGGGAAACCGTGGCGCGCGACGGGCTGTACCGGATGCAGACGCCGCAAGGCTTCCGGCGCGCGTGGCTCGATGAGGCGCACGAGCAGGCTGAGGGGCGCCCTGCCACCGACGACGTGGAGTTGGTGCAGCGGCAGGGGCGCTCGGTGCGCGTGGTGGGGGGCGACGTCCGCAATTTCAAGATTACGACGCCCGACGACTGGGCCTTTGCCCGCCAGCTCTGGCCGGTCTGAAGGTGTGAAGGTCGATTTACAATTGTAAAAGTCAAGTTGCTCCCGCCAACCCGCGACCTGTTCGACCAGCCAACCAGCGCCCATGCGCATCGGTCACGGTTACGACGTGCATCGCCTCGTGGAAGACCGCCCGCTCGTCCTGGGCGGCGTCACCGTACCGTTTGAGCGCGGCCTCGCGGGGCACTCCGACGCCGACGTGCTGCTGCACGCCGTCTGCGACGCGCTGCTGGGTGCTGCCGCCCTCGGCGACCTCGGCGCGCACTTCCCCGACACTGATCCCACGTGGGAGGACGCCGACAGTCAGGAGCTTCTTCGCGCGGTCCGCGATCAGCTCGACGGCGAAGGCTACGGCGTCGTCAACGTGGATGCCACCGTCGTGCTGGAGCGCCCGAAGTTGCGCCCACACGTCGGCGCGATGCGCGAGAACATAGCGGACTGCCTGGAGGTAGCGACGGAGCGCGTTTCCGTGAAGGCGACCACGAGCGAGGGGCTGGGCTTCGTGGGCGAGGAGCGGGGCGTCGCCGCGCGAGCGGTCTGCCTGGTTGCGCGTTAGCGCGTTGAGGTGTTGCGCGTTACGGCGTTCGTGTGTTTCTTATCTCAACCCTAAAAACGCGCAACTCGAAAACGCGAGAACGCGCCAACGCACCCTATGGCCGAGTGGCTTACCGATATCATCAACTGGATGGGCGAGCTGCCCGCGCTCTGGGCCTACGTCGTCATTCTTGGCATCGCGTTCAGCGAGAACGTGGTGCCGCCCGTGCCCGGCGACATGGTGGTCGTTTTCGGCGGCGTGCTGGTGGGGCGCGGGCAACTCAGCCTGGCGGTGGTGGTGGCGCTGGCTACGCTCGGCGGGGCGGTCGGCTTTATGGTCGTCTACGTCGTGGGACGTAAGATGGGCCGCGTCGTGCTGGATCCCGACCGCCTGACGTGGATCCCGCAACGGCAACTCGAAAAGGCGCAGCGCTGGACGCGACGGTGGGGCTACGGCGTGGTGCTGGCCAACCGCTTCCTGAGCGGGGCACGCTCGGTGATTTCACTCGCGGTGGGGATGGCGCAGATGAACGCCTGGGTCACGGCGGCGTGCGCCACGGCGAGCGCGGCGGTGTGGTGCTCGCTCATCGCCTCTGCTGGTTACCTTGTCGGTGACAACTGGCGTATCGTCGGCGCGTACCTGCGCGATTACGGGCGCGTCGTGATGGCGCTGCTCGTGACGGCGCTGGTGGTGCAGGGCGTGCGCTGGTGGTGCAGCCGGCAACGCGCAGACGCCGCGTGAAACGAACACGCTGCTTCCGGCATAGCTTGTTTGGTTTCGGGTCGGCAGGTTGCGCGTTGCAGGCTGGGCTTCCGAAATAGCCAGCCGAGAAATCGAAAACTATCTAACCATCCCACCAACTGACCAAAAACCAACAGACCCGGCTGACGTAGCTCAACTGGTAGAGCAGCGCTCTTGTAAAGCGCAGGTTGTCCGTTCGAGTCGGACCGTCAGCTCTTTCTGGGTGAAGTGGGGCATCGAGGACGAAATGACAGATAACGCTGCAAAGACCGATAACGCCGCTCCATTTAACATTTTATTAATAATTTGGGAGTAATCGTCCCTGGCAGCGGCTAACTTGGAGGTGTCCGCATCCGTTCTTGGCGTAAATGGAGGGGGGGTAGGCTACTCTTAATTGGGCGGTGCTTGGAAATTACGGGCGTGTTTTGTGCGCTTGTGAATCAGATCCCGCGCTCGCAAACAGCCCCGGATGCAGCACCCGCGCCATGCGCCGCGCGCCCTTTACGATGCGCGGTCCGGGCCGCAGGATGAGGTTGCCGTTGATCGCGTGCACGCGGCCTTCGCGGACGGCGGGCACGGCCTCTTTCCACGTCGGATGCATGGCCGCGAGCGCCGCCGCGTCGATGCTGTCAGCGAAGGAGCCGATAATGACGTCGGGCCGCGCCTTCAGCACGAACTCCTCGCTCAGCTCCGACGACGTGCGCTCGAGGTCGGCAGTCACGCTCGTTCCGCCTGCTGCCTCAATGAGCGTGTGCGCGTAGCTCTCCTTCCCGAAGAAATACAGCTGCTTCGCGCCGATCAGAAACAGCACACGCGGGCGTGATTCGGCGCGCCCGGTCTTCCGGTGAAGCGCGGCGAGTGCGGTTTCGAGTGAGTCAGCGGTCTGCCTGGCGGCATCTTCGGTGCCGAGGAGACGGCCCACGGTGCGCACGGCCTCGAACACGTCGCCAACTTCGTTGAACGAAAAAAACACGGTCGGGATGCCGAGACCGGAGAGCGTTTTGGCGTCTTGCGGGTTGTTCACCTGATCGGTGGCGAGGGCCACGTCGGGGCGGAGCGCGGCGATCTTCTCGAAGCCCGGCGGGTAGGCGCTGAAGCGCGGCAGCGTGTCGGTGGCAGGCGGGAAGTCGTCGGCGGTGCTTGCGCCCACGAGCGTCGATCCGGCTCCGGCGGCGTAGACGATCTCCGTGAGGTTGGGCGCGAGCGCGACGACGCGGTCGGGGTCGTCCGGCAGCTCGAGGGTGCGGTCGAGGTCGTCGGTGAAGGTGCGGCGCGTCTTATCGCCTGCGTCGTTGACTTGGCACCCTGTTAATGCCGTTATTGCAATTAACAAAATTGAAGACACGCAGCCGGAAGCTGGCACGCGCCACCACGCCGGGGACCTCGAAAAAGAAAAATGCCCTTTGGAATACGGAATAGGTCTCTTATCTTTGGCAAAATGAAATCGGGTAAGCGTTGCGTAAAACGCTTGTTTTGGCCGTTTTGCTTTGTCCAGACAGACGTATTGCGTGAGGCTGCCCTCAGCAGACGTATTACCGGGAACGCCCTCCGACAACAAGATCCGTGAAGCACGTCGTCATTTTCAACCCGGCAGCGGGATCGGGGCGCGCCGCTCGGCACCGCGAGGCCGTAGAGCAGGTGCTTGCAACGCGCGACCTCGACGTCGAAGTACAGGAAAGCGAGCGTTCCGCCCACGCCGTTGAGATGGCCGAGCGCGCCGCGTCGCGGGCGGGCGCGGTCGTGGCGGCGGGCGGTGACGGTACGGTGCAGGAGGTCGCTCGCGGGCTGCTCCGGGCACGTGAGGAGGCGGCGCTCGGCGTGCTGCCGCTGGGCACGGGCAACGACTTTGTCAAAGCCGCCGGCATCCCGACGAACTGGCGGGACGCCGCCCGCGCGCTCGCCTCGTCCGAGACGGCGATGCTGGACGTGGGGCGGGTGCGGTGGCGCGGCGACGAACGCGGAGAGCGCTGCTTCGTCAACGCCGTTGGCGTCGGATTCGATGCGCAGGTGGCGCGTGCGGCGCGCTCAGCCACGCGACTTCGGGGCACAGCAGCGTACTTGGCGGGCGTGCTCCGGACGCTGCGGCGCTGGGAGGGACCGGAAGCCACGGTGCGGGCCGGCAAGCGCGGCGCGGTGCTTCACGACGGCCCGCTCTTTCTCGTCACGCTCGGCAACGGCACCTGCTCCGGCGGCGGCTTCTACCTGACACCCACCGCCTCGCCTGACGACGGCGCGCTGGACCTGTGCCTGATCGAGGACCTAAGTGTTGCCCGCGTCGGTCAAATTATCCCGCTCGTCTTTCGCGGACGTCACGCCCCGGAGCCGGAAGTGACGATGCACCGTGTGCGTAGCGCTCGGATCGAGTCGGAGGCAGGCCTGCCGATCCACGCGGACGGCGAGGTGCTCGCGGAGCGCGCGCGCCGCATCGAGGTCGAGACGCTGCCGGGCCGCCTGCCCGTGCGTCGCCCATTGATCACTCCGACGTGAATAGGGCACACGGATAGGCGCGGATCGAGCGGATCATCATGGATCCCAAACCAAACTCAGTTTGCGTGCTCTGCGATCTTTGCGGTAAGTCACTTAACGATACACAGCAGGACCTCCATCAATTTTCTGGAGGTATGGACTTTGTCGTGCAGCGTCATTACCTTTCTACCCAACGATAATTTTCGTAGCAACCACGGCCTCCGTTTTGAAGCAACGAATCTACATCGTAGACGACGAGCCGAAGATCGGTGACCTGTTTGCCAAGACGCTTAACCGCGACGGCTACGACGCCCGCGCCTTCGTGAGTCCCAACACGATGCTCGAACAGGTGGAGGACGAGGAGCCGCCGCACCTCATCCTCACCGACCTGATGATGCCGTCGATGAACGGCATCGAGCTGATGGAGCATCTGGAAGAGGAAGGGCTGCAGGTGCCCGTCATCGTAATGACGGCGCACTCCTCGGTGCAGAACGCGGTGGAGGCGATGCAGATGGGCGCGTTCCACTACCTTCAGAAGCCCGTCAATCTGGAGGAAATGCGCTCGCTCATCGAAAAGGCGCTCGCGCTCTATGAGGAGGAAGAAGAGCGGGAGGAGCCGGACAAGCCGACGCCCGTCGAGAGCGCGAAGCCGTCGTCGGAGTTTCCGATTAGCGGCATCCTGGGCGAGAGCGAGGCCATCGAGGAGGTGCGCGGCACCATCGAGACGCTAACGGGCGTGCCCAACACGGTGGTGCTCTTGCGCGGGGAGACGGGCACGGGCAAGAACCTGGTGGCGAAGACGATCCACCACAACTCGACCTACAACGCGGGGCGCTTCATGGAAATCAATTGCGCGGCGCTCCCGGAAAACCTGTTGGAAGCCGAGCTGTTTGGCTACGAGGAGGGGGCATTCACCGACGCGCGCGAGTCGAAGCAGGGCCTCTTGGAAGCAGCGGACGGCGGCACGCTGTTTCTGGACGAAATCGATTCGATGCCCGTGCCGCTTCAGGCCAAGCTGCTCTCGTTTCTGGAAAGCCGCACGTTCCGTCGTCTCGGCGGCGTCGACGAGATCCGCGTCACCACGCGCGTCTTATGCGCCACCAACTCCGATCTCGAACAGCTGGTGGCGGAGAAGGAGTTCCGCAAGGATCTGTTCTATCGGATCAACGTCGTGAACCTACACCTGCCGCCGCTCCGCAAGATGGGCGAAGATTTGTTCGTGATCGCCCGCTCGCTTGTGGAGGAGTTCAACGAAGAGCTGCGCCGCGATGTGGAGGGCTTTACGGAGGCGGCGCGCGAGAAGCTGGCCGAGCACGCGTGGCCGGGCAACGTGCGGGAGCTGCGCAACGTGCTGGAGCGCGCCATGATCTTCAGCGAGACGCCGGAAATCGAGGTGGGCGACCTGGTGCTGGCCCCGCGCGATCAGCTGACCGACGGCGCGGCGACAGGGGGACGGGGCAGCTTCAGCTTTCCCGCCGAGCACACCCTGGAGGAGCTGGAGCAGGCCTACATCCTGCACACGCTCAACCACTCCGACGCCAGCTACGCCGACGTGGCCGAGATGCTGGGCATCTCCAAGAAGACGCTCTGGGAACCCCGAGGCAGGCGGCGAGCCGTTCGAGACGGGGGCGGTCTGGACCCGTCCCCGCGATGACGTACGCCACGTCGGGGCAGGTCTGTCACGTCGGGCACGGCTTCCCAGCCGGAAGCGCAGACGTGCAGACTTGATGGACGTGAAAGACTTGAAGGACGTGCGACCTTCTGCGTGCGATTTCTTCGACCCACACACCCAAACACTTGAACACCCAGACCCCCGATGCCCGAAAAGCCCGACGACAACACGCTGTACCTGCTCGACGCGATGGCGCTCGCCTACCGGGCCCATTACATTTTCATCAGCCGCCCGCTCATCAACTCCGACGGGCAGAACACCTCCGCCGCCTACGGCTTCACGAACTCGCTGCTGAAGCTGATTGAGGAGCACGGCATGGAGCATCTGGCCGTCGTGGCTCCGGAGCAGCCGAACGCAGCGTCGGTTGATCGCACCGTTCCGTTCTCGATTCACCGATTGCCGGGCCGCTCGGACCTCCTTCTGCTCTCTCTCCTGCCCGCGCTGCCGGCCTGCGTTTGGCGGTTTCGTCCGCACGTCGTCTTCCACGCGCAGTGGCAGACGGTGGGGGCCTCAATTCTGGCTCAATCCCTGTTCGGCTGGCCCCGCCGCATCGTGTGTGCGGCCCACGGCCGCGAGTTGCTGTTCAATCCGGCCACCAGGTATCCGGGACTCGGCGCGGCGTACGACCGCCTGCGGCAGATCCTTCTCC
>PXTQ01000056.1 GCA_003022505.1 Bacteroidetes bacterium QS_8_64_10
GGCCGAGGTAGCGCACCTTACCCTTCTCAACGAGCCGCCCCATCGCGCCGACGGTCTCTTCGATGGGCACGTCGGGATCCACGCGGTGCTGGTAGTACAGGTCGATGTGATCCACATCGAGGCGCATGAGCGAGGCGTTGCAGGCGTCGCGCACGTAGTCGGGCCGCCCGCTCACGCCGTGAAACGAGCCATCCTCGCCGCGCACGTTGCCAAACTTGGTGGCGATGATGACGTCCTGGCGGTGCCCTGCGAGCGCATCGCCGACCAGCTTTTCGTTGGTGAACGGGCCGTACATGTCCGCCGTGTCGAACAGCGTAACGCCGAGGTCGACGGCGCGGTGGATGGTGCGGCGGGATTCGTCTTCGTCGGGCGTGCCGTAGAACTCGCTCATGCCCATGCAGCCGAGACCGAGGGCGCTGACGGTGAGGGCGGCGTCGCCCGATCCGAGGGTGCGTTGGTTCATCTTGGTTGGCTGGTTTGTTTGTGGGTTGGGAGCGATCACATCGGATCGCCCGTACGGTGATTTTGCAGTTTGCGGTTGGTCAGGTCTATCAGGTGGCAGGTCGAACGTCGGAAGGTCCAAAGGGCCTGCGCGTAGCACCTCGCCGATTCGTTCTGGATGCAGTAGTTTTATGCCGACGACAGCGTTCTCCCCAAGCTGTATTTCCTTCTGCAGAACGACAGCACCGTCGGTCTGCTTTTCTCCGAAATAAAAAACGAGCCTTACAGCGGACTGTTCGGCCTGAAATGAGCAAGGGGTGGACGAGCACGGGGACGCTTCCGGACACGCCCGAAGAGTAACGCTCAAGCCCAGCTACCCGAATCCGTTCCGGAACCGTGCGACGATCCCGTACGGGCTGCCGAAGGCGGGAGCGGTGCGGATCGCGGTGTACGACGTGATGGGCCGGCGGGTGCTCGTGGACGCCGGACGCAAGGCGGCGGGCTGGCACGAGGTGCGGCTGCGGGCGAAGGGGCTGGCGAGCGGCGTGTACTTCTATCGCATCAGCGCGAGTGGGACCCAGCGCACGCGCCGCCTCGTCGTCGCACGATGACGGCGGGCGGGCCGTAGAACGGGCGGTGACGGCCTCACGGCTGAGCACGCTACACCGTTTCCAGCGCATCCGTAAGTTGCAGCGCGTCGTCGAGAAAATCCGGCGGAACGTTCGCGTCCTCGTTTTGGATAGACCGGGCGCGCTTGTGCAGGAGGCGCGCGCGCTCGACGAGCGCGCCGGACACGTCCGGATACAGGCTCATGAGGCGCTGGTGGATGCGATGCAGCAGGCGCCGGACGCGGGCCAGCGTCGTGAGCGCGTCGAAGTGACGCACGGAGCGCACGTCGGCGGCTTCGCCGGGGCGATGAGTAGCGTAGGCCCGCAACGTGCGCAGACGAACGACGAGTTCGGCCACGTGGCGCGTCTCGGCGGCAGTGCGTAGCGTCGCCAGCAAGGAGAGGGCGGGAAGCAGGTCGTCGAGCGACATGGCGCGCGTAGCGGTTCCGGGGGAGACCAGCGTTCGGATATGAACTACGTCGACCGCCTTGCGAACGTTCGCCGGCAACACGTACTGATCCGTGAGCGGGTTGCTAAACGTTTTCGGAACCAGCACCAGGAACGGATAGGGAGTGGGGAAAGGATAGTGCAATTTCAACGTGTCAGTTGGACGACGACCACATAGTCAGGGCAAGCACGCCAACGCCTCCTTCCGATCGGGAACGGGCGCGTGGGAGTCGGGAACGGGCGCGTGGGAGTGTGGGGGATGGGGCGTGCGGTGTGCTCGGCCCTCTCCCGCTCTCCCGATCGCCCGTACTCACGTTCAGAAAGGCACGGCCCAAAAAGGTTGCTTCGACGTTCATCATCTCAATTACCGGTTGAAGCTGCTTTACACCGCCGTCTGCGTCTGGAAGCGACGGTAGCGCGCATACGAGAAGCAATACACGCCGTAGCACACGAAGCCTGCGGCCACGAGGCCCAGCAGCCACGGCCCGTAGGATTGCTGCTGCAGCGTGCGAAACGCGCCGCCCAGCCCCTTTGCCTGACTGGGATTGGCCGTGAGCGCCGCCTGCACGAAGAAAACGCCGATCATCGCAAACGTGACCCCGCGTGCCGACAGCCCCCATTGCCCGATGCGCTTAGCCCATTTTCGCTCCGTTCGGTTCATCTCGCCCGCCTTGTATTTCTCCATAAATTTGGCCCTGTACGCTTTGTAGAAGTGATACAGGCCCACACCCACGATGATGGCGCCGACGATACCGACGAGCCACAGGCCGTACGGCTGTGACATGAGTTTGGCCGTCATCGCCTGCTTGGAACCGCTGCCCGACCCGCCGCCGCCTCCGCCGGTCTGCATAACGATGCGGGCGGCCCACATTGCCAGGCCCAGATTGACGAGGCCGCTCACGGCGTAACCGATGCGCTTAACGACGCCCTCCGCGTCAGTGCCTTTGTCCTTCGGGTCCAGCGTGGCGAGGATCAGACGCCAGATGCCGTAGCACGCCAGCCCCAGCGCCGTGAGACCGAGCAGGATCTGCCCGAACGACTGCGAGGCGATCTCCTGGAGCGCACCCTTCGAGCCGGTCGTCTGCCCACCGGAGCCAAACGCAGCCTGCACAGCGAGCACGCCCACGACGGTGTAGACGACGCCCTTCGCCGCGTAGCCGACGCGGGCAAAGGTTTCGAGCCAATCGTCGGGAGCGGCCTGGCGAGCTTCGCGTTCTGCGGCCTGAGCGGGACGAGGATCGGGCATAACGGAACGACCTGTTAACAATAGGTGAAGTTGAGTTTCATAAGGTAGTAACCAGGTCGTGGGATTCCGACGTTTATGATGTAACGATGGGCTTACGGCTCGACGCGCCGATGCGTTGGGTGAGAAGCTGTTCGGCAAATCACTCAAGGCCTGCGCGCACCCATCAGCCTCCCGCCCCGTCGGGTCCGTAGCGCGGCTATCGGCCTTACGAGTCGCGGTCTGCTGAACAAGGCCCGACGCTCGGCTTCTTTCTGCTTACCAGACAGCTTCTGAGCCTGCAACAGGAGCACTACCCGCGCCTCGTCGCCTCGAATACGTCCATCTTGCAGCGCGTCATGTGATGGCGCAGCGTGGCATAACCGACCCGGCGCTTCGCCTCCGACCACGGCATCCAGGCCACCTGCTCGATGTCCTCCTCGCGCTGCGGCGTGAACTCGCGCTCCGGTGTTGCCATCAAGAACCAATGCGTCGTCTTGACGGCGTGGCGCTCGTCCATCGGGTAGCCGTGTACGGTCGCGCCCAGCTCGCGGACGAGGCGCATTCGCTCTGCGCCCACCTCTTCGCACACCTCGCGGCGCGCGCACTCTTCGACGCTCTCGCCCTCCTCTTGCTTGCCTTTCGGAAGATCCCACACGCCGCGCCGGTAGATTACGAGCAGTTCCGGCTCGCCCGACTCGCCAGCGGGCCGCACGACGTAGCCACCCGCCGCCGTCACGGGCACGGGCGGGCGACACGGCGTCAGGTTCTCGATAAAGCGAGCAGGCACCGGCGGCCCGCTCGTTTTGGGATCGAGCGAGGCTGACGTTTCCTCGACCCACGCCAGCGCGTCGACGACGAGGAGGCACTCCGGGTCGCGCCGCCGGGCCGCCTCCAGCGTGCCATGCAGCGTCGCGCCGGCAGGCAGCCCCTCCCGGCGGATGCGGTCCAGTTCGTTCTCATCGGCACGATAGAAAAGCAACATTTTTCTGATTTTGGGTTGACCCTTCCAATACCCAACACCTCAACGCGCAACACGACAACCTGCAAACCCGCCAACGCCTAATTCGGCATCACATCCACGCCGCCGGTCGTCTCCAGCACCATCCAGCCCACAAAGACAACGTAGAGCGCCAAAAGCAGCCAGCACTCCCAGGGCAAAAGCTCCAACTTCGAGCGCAGCGACGCAAACAGCGCGATGGTCGCCAGCGTCAGGAAGGCCATCATGGGGGCGGCCACGGCGTAATTCACGGACGCGGAGCCGGCAATCAGGACGCCGGCGGGCACGGCTACCAACAGGTCGAAGATGTTGCTGCCTAAAACGTTCGATACGCTCAGGATGCCGCGCCCTTGCCGCGCCGCCCGCACGCTGATAAACGCATCCGGCAGGCTCGTGCCGGCGGCGATCACCGTCAGCCCCCACAGAAACGACGGCGTGCCGAAGTAATCGCCCAGACCCAGCGCCGCCCGCACCAGCCACTCCACACCGAGCACGATGACCCCTAAGCTCACGCCCAGCCGTCCCCACTCCCACCACACGTTCACGTTGCGCTCGCTTTCCTCATCCTCGTCGGCCAGGTCGTCGTGGTGATCGAGCAAATCCTGTTGCTGGATAAAGATGTACAGCCCGTACAGCAGGAGCGGGATGAGCGCGATGGGCCGGCTCATGGTGCCGTGCAGCATCTCGCCTTCTACGGGATTGTAGATAACGGCAAACGAGAACGCCAAGAGCAACACGGCCACGCTCACCATGTAAAACTGCGCGTCTTTGTAGACGAGTTCGCGCTCGGAGGCCAGGCGCTGTCCGATCAATCCGCTGAGGGCGGGTATCACCAGGATGTTGAAAATGGCCGAGCCGACGACCGTCGCGATGCCCAGCTCAAACTCGCCGTGCAGGAGGGTAGCGATCACCGTGCTCGACAGCTCCGGAAAGCTGGACCCGATGGCTGCGATGACTGCTCCTTGTATCACTACGGGCAGCCGGTAATACGTCGACAGCTGGTCGGCGGTGCTTTCCAGCAGCCTGCTTCCCTGCCAGACGATAAGTGTGGCGACGGCGGCTAATCCTGCGTTGCCCAACAATCCCATGCGCGTTCGTCTTACTTCTTCTTTTTTCGGAAAAAACCTGCTCCATATCCCAATGCGTGACGGGAAGATAAGCACCGTTTCTCGGATTTAACAGCGCTGCTGCGGCCCGAAAAGGGAACCCGGCACGGCCGTATTCGATTTCATGTTGATGATGATGACTTAACATAAGCGCCTGAGCAAAAATTATCCGGTATCTCGCTTGACAAACGAGCCGCAGGCGACTCACGTAGCGTAGCGAAGGAAACGACGACCGACGGCCGATGAATTTCAGACGTTTACGCAGTCGTCAGCCGTCCGTGGTCCATCGTTTACTCCGCCTTCGGCTCCGCCAGTCGGCCTTCGGCCTCGTGTGGGGCCGCAGACGTTTTGCGGACCCGCCTACGTGCTCCACCCGCCACCATGTGAGCAGTTCGCGCTATCCTTCTCACCAGCTTGACCTCGAGATATGGAAAGCCGTGTGACACTCAACCACCTGCACGACCTCGTGTTGCTGTACATGGGCCTGGCTCGCGCTGACGACGAGCTGGACCCGGATGAGACGCAGGAGATTGCCCTGAAGCTGCGCCAATGGCAACCCAACAAGGATCCGGCGCTTATCGATCACGTCATCCGCGAGGCCGAACTGACCTATGAGAATGACCTGGACGACGACCGCCTGGAGGAGGCCACCAGCAACCTCGGCGAGGCCTTCCCGGAAAAGCTCCGGCGCGACATCCTCAAAGACATGGCGGACATCGCCCGCGCCGATAACACCGTAGAGTTTGCCGAGACCCACTTCATTCACCGCATCGCGGACATCTGGGATCTGAGTGTGGATGATCTCCAATCTCCCACTCCCTCCTAAACGAAGGTAAGCGCCCGCGCACAAGTTTGCGGGCATGACGACGGACCGCAGACGGCGGACGGCGGTCTCTCAATCCTCACGGTCCGCATCTTTCATCCGTCGCCCCGCGAAGCGTAGTAAAGATCGCTCGCGCAACCCAAAGATGCGAATTAAAACAGCTTCTTAGACCTGCAACCTGACAGCGACTTGCGTTTCTCAACGTCGAGCCGTCCCCGTCCCTCCACGCTCACGTCTCGCGGCTGCTGCGCCAGTTCAGGTATATCGACGTCGCGAGCGCCGCGAAAAAGCCGCCCACGGTAATCGCGTCCACCACGTGGGCAGTCACATCCACGCCCAGGAGCGTATCGGCCAAAAACTTCATGTACGAGCGGGGCAGATCGTGGTCGCCCAACTCGCGCCGCACCTGCCAGTGCCAGTCGGTGCACAGGCAATACCCAAAGCCGTAGAAGAGACCCAGCCCGAACCACGAGAACGCCGTCAGGAGCAAAGCGGCCAGGTTCAGCCGCCGCGTCCGGCGCGGGATCCAGCCCGTCACGGCAAAGAGGATCCACGCGGAGTGGAAAATGAAAAAGAAACGATCCAGAAAAAGGTACACGGTTCCTTTCGGTCACGTCCATCACGTCTTTCACGTTCGGCAGGTCCAGCAAGTCTTTCACGTCGAAATTCGGACGCGCAACCTGCAACTCACCCAACCTGTAACTAACAACCGTCAACCACCAACCGCCAACCAACAACCAACGAACCAGCATGATCCGCCTCGACGACGACAACGCCCGCCCCTTCCTCAACGACGACGCCCTGCGCGAGTTGCGCCCCTCCACGCTCGACGCTCACCGGGCCGTGCTCGACAAGACCGGCGCGGGCAGCGACCTGCTGGGCTGGCGCGACCTGCTGCTCGAACCCAACGACGCGCTCCTCGAAGACATCGAGACGACCGCCGCCCAGCTCCGCCGCAACGCCGACGTGCTGCTGTGTCTCGGCATTGGCGGCTCCTACCTCGGAGCGCGCGCCGTCCTCGAAGCGCTCACGCCGTACTTCTCCGACGAGGAGACGCGCGTGGCGCCACCGGACGACCATCCTCACTCCGAGGACTTCCAGCAGCACGACCTCGAAACCGAGGTGCTGTTTGCCGGCCATCAGATGAGCGGCCCGTACCTGCGCCAACTGCTGGACTCGCTGGAAGGCCGGTCCGTCTACGTCAACGTCATCTCCAAGAGCGGCACCACGCTCGAAACGGCGCTCGCCTTCCGGTTCGTGCGGCGATGGATGGAGGAGCACTTCGAGGCCGCCGACGACCGCATCATCGTCACCACCGATCCGAGCGAGGGCGCGCTCAACGAACTGCGCGCCGAGAAGGGCTATAAGAAGTACGCGATCCCGCGCGACGTGGGCGGGCGCTTCTCCGTCCTGACGCCGGTGGGCCTGTTTCCTATCGCCGCCGCCGGCATCGACGTGCGCTCGCTGTTTTATGGCGCGCGCTCCGAGGCCGAGCGCCTGGACGCTGACGCCGACGCCCACAGCCCCGCCCTCCGCTACGCCGCGCTCCGCCACGCGCTCCTGAAGGCAGGCTACGACGTGGAGGTGCTCGCTTCGTTTGCGCCCCGGCTCGGTCGCTTCGGGGCGTGGTGGCAGCAGCTCTTCGGCGAGAGCGAGGGCAAAGAGGGCACCGGCCTGTACCCGTCCACCGTGCAGTACTCCACCGACCTGCACTCACTGGGCCAGTACATGCAGGAGGGCCAGCGCCTCGTCACGGAGACCTTTCTCATAGCCGACGAACCGCCGAAAGACGACCTCACCGTGCCGGAGGACGCCGCCAACCTCGACGGGCTAAACTACCTCGCGGGCCGCTCCTACCATCACATCAACCGCCGCGCTTACGAGGGCACCGCTAAGGCGCACACCGAGGGCGGCGTGCCAAACGTCACGATCCGGATGGATCGCATCGGGCCGGAAGCACTGGGCGAGGCGATCTACTTCTTCGAGCACGCCGTGGCCGTCAGCGGCTACCTGCTCGGCGTCAACCCGTTCGATCAGCCGGGCGTGGAAGCGTACAAAACGGCGATGTTCGATCTGCTGGGTCGCCCGTAATGCAATTTCAACGTGTCAGTTGGACGACGACCACATAGTCAGGGCAAGCACGCCAACGCCTCCTTTTGATCGGGAACGGGCGCGTGGGAGTGTGGGGGATGGGGCGTGCGGTGTGCTCGGCCCCCTCCCGCTCTCCCGATCGCCCATACTCACGTTCAGAAAGGCACGGCCCAAAAAGGTTGCTTCGACG
>PXTQ01000057.1 GCA_003022505.1 Bacteroidetes bacterium QS_8_64_10
AAAGGTTTCAACATCTTGTTTTTGATCTTCGCGCTGCACCACGGCTTCTACGGGCTAAACAACGTGATGACCGACTACATCCGCAGTGACATGGGCAAGCTCGTGGCGCGGTGGATGTCCTGGTCGCTGGCGCTCGTGCTGCTCGTGATCGGCACGTACTCGGTGATGGTCGCCGGGTGGAACTACGGCTAGCCCGCTTCGCTCGCCGTTGCGCGTTCTCGCGTTGCTCTCACCTCGACGTGCAACCGCAACGCAAAACGCGCCAACGCAATAACGCGCACAACTCGCAAACGCCACAACGTCATGAAACACGAACACGACATCGTGATCGTCGGGGCCGGCGGCTCCGGCATGACCGCCGCGCTCTACGCCAAGGAAGGCGGGGCGGACGTAGGCGTCATCAGCAAGCTGCACCCGCTTCGATCACACACGGGCGCGGCGCAGGGCGGTATCGGGGCGGCCCTCGGCAACGAGGAGGAAGACAGCTGGCTCTGGCACGCCTACGATACCGTCAAGGGCAGCGACTACATCGGCGATCAGGACGCCATCGAGACGCTCTGCAAGGACGCCCCGCGCACCATCGTGGAGCTGGAGCACTACGGCGTGCCGTTCTCCCGCAACGAGGAGGGCAAAATCAGCCAGCGCCGCTTCGGCGGGCACACGCGCAACTTCGGCGAAGCGCCGGTGCGCCGCTCCTGCCACGCCGCCGACCGCACGGGCCACGCCATCCTGCACACGATCTACGACCAGTGCCTCAAGCAGGACGTCCGCTTCTACGACGAATTTCAGGTGCTCGACGTCATCATGACTGAGGACGGCGAAGAGTGCGCGGGCGTGGTGGCCTACGAGATCCTGACGGGCGAAATCCATACCTTTCACGCCAACGTCGTGTGCTTTGCCACCGGCGGCTACGGGCGCGCCTTCAAGACGACCTCCAACGCCCACGCCGGCACGGGCGACGGCATGGCGATGATGCTTCGGAAGGGCCTCCCGCTCGAAGACATGGAGTTCGTGCAGTTTCACCCAACGGGGCTGTACCGCCTCGGCATTCTCATCACGGAGGGGGCGCGCGGCGAGGGGGGCACGCTGCACAACTCGGAGGGCGAGCGCTTCATGGAGCGCTACGCGCCGACCGTGAAGGACCTGGCCCCGCGCGACATGGTAAGCCAGTGCATCTACAAAGAAATCCGCGAGGGGCGCGGCGTCAACGGTAAGGACTACGTGAACCTCGATCTGACGCACGTAGGCACGGAAATTCTTGAGGAGAAGCTACCCGAAATCTCGGAGTTCTCACGCACGTACATGGGCATTGACCCGGTGGAGGAGCCGATTCCGGTAGCGCCCACCTGCCACTACGCGATGGGCGGCATTCCGACCGATTACGACGGGCAGGTAGAGCGCCGCGAGCGCGGGACGAGCGTGCCTGGTCTCTTCGCGGTAGGCGAGTGCGGGTGCATCTCGGTGCACGGCGCGAACCGCCTCGGTACGAACTCCTTGATCGACCTGGTCGTCTTTGGCCGCCGCGCTGGGATGAAGATGGCCGAGGAGGTCGAACAAGGCCGCCAGAAAGCGCCGCTGCCGGAGAATCCGGAAAAGCCCACGCGCGACGAGTTGGACCGGCTGCTCTCGAACACGAAAGACGAGGGCGAACCCATTGTGCAGGTGCGCTCCGAACTCCAGGAGATCATGATGGAGAACGTGAGCGTGTTCCGCTCCGAGGAGAGCCTGACGGAAGCGCTCGACAAGATCGGCGAGTTGCGCGAGCGCGCCAAGAACGTGGTCGTGGAAGACAAGGGCAAGCAATTTAACACGGACCTGATGGACGCCGTGGAGATTGGCTTCATGGTGGACTACGCCGAAGCCGTGGCCGCCAGCGCGCTGTATCGCACCGAGAGCCGGGGCGCGCACTCCCGCGAGGACTACGAGGAGCGCAACGACGACGACTGGCTCGAACATACCCTCTTTTACAGCGATACGGAAGGCGACTACGAATTCGACTCGAAGGAGGTTACGATCACGCGCTTCGAACCGAAGAAGCGCGAGTATTGAAGCGCGTAAGTGTGTACGTGTGTACGTGAAGCACTTCCACACCCACATACCTTCATACATCCAAACCCGCAGGCATGTACTTCACGCCCGACCGGCTCTTGCTGATCGCCGTGGTGATGACGCTCATCAGCGCGGATGGGCTGTACCGTGCCTGGAAGCAGCACCAGGACGAAAAAATCGGCGACCGGCTGTTTGCGTTTTACGCCGGCACGCTTGGGCTGGGCAGCGGCATGACGTGGATTGGGTTCCTTACCGAATGGCTGTGAGGTTCTCCGAAACGCTGGCTTTGGATTTGGCACGATTCGACTCCGCATCGGACGGCGTATTGCGTATTTCGTAAAACGTAAGGTTGCCAGATGGACGGCGGACCGCCGACGGCAGACGGCTGTTTCTTGACTGAAACGAGAGCGGAGCGATGACTTGCGGTGGTCTGCTGTCCGCGGTCTGCGGTCCAGAAAGAACCCTTACGCAATACGCATTACGCAGTACGAACGATCAACACGTAGCGAAAACGTCTACTACAGCAAAATACCCGCATCTATGGAATTGACGGCAAAAATCAAGCGCTACAATCCCGAAGAGGACGAGGAGCCGCACTGGGAGAGCTATGACGTGCCCGCCGAGCCGACTGACAGCGCGCTGGCACTCCTGATGTATATCAAGTGGCACATCGACGGCACCCTTACCTTCCGCAAGAGCTGCGCCCACGGCATCTGCGGCTCCGACGCCATGCAGATCAACGGCGAAAACAAGCTCGCCTGCTCGGAACTGGTCGAGGGCCTCATCAGCGGCGACGGCGATACCATCACGTACGCGCCGCTGCCGGGGCAGCCCGTCATCAAGGATCTGGTGATCGACCAGACGCAGTTCTTCGAAAAGTACCGAGACGTCAAGCCCTGGCTCATGACCGAGGGGCCTGCGCCGGAGGGCGAGCGGGAACAGAGCCAGGAGGAGTTCGACATGATCGAGGATGCCACGAAGTGCATCATGTGCGGGGCGTGCACGTCGAGCTGTCCCTCGACGTGGGCCGATCCCGACTACCTTGGCCCGGCGGCCATGCTGAAGGCGTATCGCTACACCTTCGACACGCGCGACGAGGGGGCGGATGAGCGCCTCGACCGGCTCGACTCTGACGACGGCCTCTGGAAGTGCTACACCATTTTCAATTGCGTGGAGGCTTGCCCCAAAGACATCGACGTGACGCGCTGGCTCTCCGCCCTGAAGCGCCGCGCCGCCACCGGGTAGCTGGTTTCAGGTTGGCAAGTCCCAAGTTGCACGTCGGCCGTTTTGCCCCTGCAACTTGCCAACTTTCAAATCTGAAACCCTTCAAAGCCGCCGAAGCTGGACGTTGCCCACCGAAGCGCGCAGTCGCAGCTCCGGGCCGCCTCCGTTGATCGCGGCCTTCAACTCATTCTGATCGTCGCCGCGCTGCTCGTGGAAGTCGCTCTCGACCTGCCCAAAGCTGGTCTCCGCATCCACATTGACGCCCACCCCCTCGGCCAGGTAGACGGTGACGGAGCCTGCCGAGGACGATAGCTCGCTGCTTTCTTGCGGCTGCTTCGTGATGCGCGCCGTGATGGAGCCGCCCGTCGTTTCCGCGATGACCTCGCCCTCCAGGTCGGCCACCCGGATCGAGCCGCCCGCCGTCTCCAGGTCGGTATTGTAGCGGCGCGGCACGGTGATACGATAGCGCACTTTCAGCTCGTCGCCGTCCCACCCGTCGAACCAGCCGCTACTGTCGTCGCCTTTCTCGCCGCGCACGGTCACGTCGCTGCCCTGCTGCTCGAAGTCCACCTTGAAGCGCCTGGCGTCTTCCTCGTTGTCGGTCTCGCGGTCGCCCTTCTTCGCGGAAGCGGCGGGGCTTTTTTCGTTAGCTCTTTCCGGGCGTTGCGTCCTTTGCACCGTACCTTACTGCAAGGAGGAGATTTGTGAGATTAAGAGACGACGCCCCCCTGCGCCCCCAGCGTACTCTTCGGTAAAAAGGCGAGCGTAAGCTTGGATTTGCGGCGTGATTCTCTTCGTAAGCGACATGCACTTCAGCAAGAGCGGCGACCCGGCGCGGGAACGCGAAAAGGAGCGGGCGCTCGTCGCGTGTCTCCGCGCGCACCGGGACGAGGTGGAGCGGCTGTACCTGCTGGGCGACGTGTTTGATACTTACGTCGAGTACCCGTCGCTCGTCCCCAAAGGCTTCGTGCGCTTTCAGGGGCTTTTGGCCGAATGGACGGATCGCGGCGTGCCCGTGGCGTACCTGGTGGGCAACCACGATCCGTGGCATCTGGATTACTTCGAGCGCGAACTGGGCGTGCGGACGGTAGACGGCGCGCTACTCGAACCTCTCTGCGGGCGCTCCGTTTACATGCACCACGGCGACGGCATCCACGCCGAGGAGCGCCTGTACCGCTGGATGCTCCCCGTCGCGCGCCACGCCGCGAGCACGTGGCTGTACCGCAACGCACTGCCCGGCGACGCCGGGATGCACCGAAGACGCCGACCTCGCGCTCATGGGACACACACACCTGCCGGAACGACGCGATTGGCCGGAGGGCGCATACCTCAACCTCGGCGCGTGGCACGGCGAGCGCACCTTCGCGCTCTTGGATGACAATGGTGACGTACGTCTCCTGCGGTGGCAACGCGGCGGGGAAGCTGTTCCGGTTGACGACTAACGCGCAACGCGCAAACATACCCGACCGCTGGAAGACCCACCGTTTGACCCCCTCGAAATGAAAAAGCGGCTCTACCGCTTCGCCTTCGGCGCGTAAGAACGACTTGCAACCTTCCGACCTGATTAGACCTGACGGACTTGCAAGACCTGACTCATGCCTGACGATTCTTATTCCGACGACGAACTCGACCGCTATTTCAACAATCCGGAGTACCGGCGCGAGAAGGCAAGCGAATCGGTTCCCGACGACGACGCTGCTTCCTCATCCTCCTCCAGCACCATGTCCAGGAGTCAACAGATCAAGCAGGCCGCCAGAGTCGTGGGCACGCTGGCTGCCCTTATGCTCATTAGTGTGATCGGCCTCGGCCTGTTCATGTACTCCCTCTCGGCGAGCGGCAAGACGCCCTCGGTCCGCGAGATCGAAAACCCGACGGTGAACCTGGCGACGGTCGCCTACACCGCCGACGGCAAGGTGCTGGCGCGCTACGCGCACCAGAATCGCTCGTGGCTGCCCTACGACTCCATCTCGACGCACATCACGAACGCGCTCGTCGCCACCGAGGACCACCGCTTCCGCGAGCACTGGAGCATGGACCTGTTTCGCACCGCCTCCGCCGTTATACGTACCATCGGGGCCAAGACCATCGGCGTGGGCGAGGTGGAGGGCGGCTCTACCATCACGCAGCAGCTCGCGCGCAACCTGTATGACAAGCAGATCGGGCGCGAGACGACCATTCGGCGCAAGGTGAAGGAAATGATGACGGCGGTGGAGCTGGAACGCCGCTACACCAAGCGCGAGATCATCGAGATGTACCTGAACACGGTGGGCTTCGGATCCAACGCCTTCGGCGTGGAGGCGGCAGCGCAGACGTTCTTCGGCGTCTCGGCGCAGAACGTGAGCGTGCTCCAGGCCGCCACGCTCGCCGGCATGCTGAAAGCCGTCAGCCTCTACAACCCCGTGCGCCATCCGGAGCGCGCCAAGCGGCGTCGCAACATCGTGCTCAGCCAGATGGTCAAGCACGGCCACCTCACCGAAAAGTTCTACGAGAAGCACAAAGACGACCCCGTAGAGGGGACCTACAACTCGGCGGAGATCACGGCGAGTCGCGCGCCCTACTTTGCCGAGCACGTGCGCCTGTGGCTCGACGAGTGGGGCAAAAAGACGGGCCACAACATCTACACGGAGGGCCTGACCGTCTACACCACCGTCGACTCCAAGATGCAGGAGATGGCGCGGGCGGCGGTCGATAAGCAGATGAAGGGCCTGCAGGCCGCCGTCGATTACGAGTGGAGCGACAAGGGCCGAGGATATCCTAAGATGACGGACGAGTTGGGGCCGTACCTGGAGAAAAGAGGCTCTTACGAACCGTTCTCGTACTACTGGAAGACGAAGGACAAAGAGGTCAAGGCTTTTATTCGGGCCACCTCGCGCTACAAGCAACTTGCCGAAAAGCAGGGCGAGGACGAAGCCTTTCAGACGCTCCGCGACGACGAGGCGTTCATGGACTCGCTTCGCAAGGCCAAGACGCGCCTGGGAGCCGGCATGGTGGCGGTGAACCCGAACAACGGCTACGTGCGCGCCTGGGTCGGCGGGCGCAACCTGAAAGTAGATCGCTACGATCACGTTTCCATCGCGCGGCGGCAACGTTTCCATCGCGCGGCGGCAGCCCGGCTCCACGTTCAAGCCCTTCACCTACACCGCTGCCATCGACAACGGCTACTCGCCGTATTACACGCTCGTGGACTCGTCGTTTTGCCACTTCAACCCCGAAGCGAAGGAGGGCAACAAAGAGTGGTGCCCCGAAAACGCAGTCGAATTCACCAATCAGCCCATGACGCTCAGTCAGGGTCTGGCGCAATCGAAAAACTCGATCACGGGCCAGCTCATCCTGGAGATCGGGCCGGGGCAAACGGCGTTCTACGCCCGGCGCATGGGCATCCGCGAGAGCAAGCTGAATCCTGTGCCGTCGCTGGCGCTGGGCACGAGTCCGGTGACGCTCCTGGAAATGGTGGGCGCGTATTCGACGCTCGCTAACGATGGTTTGTATAACAAACCGACGTCGGTGACGCGCATCGAGGATCGCTACGGCAACGTGCTCTACCAGGATCGGGACGCGCCGGAGGAAGCCGTCAGCGAGGAGACGGCCCGCACCGTCGTCGACATGATGCGCGGCGTCATCAATCAGGGCACGGGGCGGCGCATCAACTGGCAGTGGGGGCTGAACGAATATGACCTGGCCGGCAAGACCGGGACGACGCAAAAGGGCGCCGACACGTGGTTTATGCTGATGCACCCGCAGCTCGTGACGGGCGCGTGGGTCGGCTTCAACGATCAGCGCGTGCGGTTTCGCACGAGCTTCTGGGGACAGGGCGCGCACTCGGCGCTCTTCTTGGTAGGCGACTTCTTCCAGCGCCTCGCCGAGTCCGACAGCATCTCGATCTCCAAAGACGCGCGCTTCCCACTCCCGCAGAGCGGCGCGGCCACCGACACGACGCGCGCTCCCTCTGGCGGCGGCGATACCGGCGGCGATGACGACGGCGGCATCGGATGGTGATTCGATTTTCGAGTGGGGATTATGGGATTTTTGGATTTGTGCACAAGGATCCAGCGTAGACCTGGATCTCAGCGAGGTAGACGTTTGGTGTTTTCTGGCCGCCAACGCGGATCGCTTCAAGCCATGAAAAACAACACCGAACAAAAGGCTAACTACGAGCCGTCCGTCGGCGAAGCAGATCTGGAAGGCATGTTGTCGTACCGATGCCTGACGACGGAGGATGCGCTGGTCATTTGTTTAGCGAATTCAACCTGCGCGTGATTGCGTAGCGGGGTGTTGATGGGGTTCCCCCATAGCTTGCTTAAAACCTACTGTCGGGGTAATCCCCTCGGCCACAAGCTCGGCGCGGCAGATCCCCAGCACATCGCGTCCGCTGGACACCTCCTTTTGCGTGTACCACGGACGCTGCGATTTCAAATTGACCGTCCCC
Source organism: Bacteroidetes bacterium QS_8_64_10 (assembly GCA_003022505.1). Lineage (GTDB taxonomy): Bacteria > Bacteroidota > Rhodothermia > Rhodothermales > Salinibacteraceae > PXTQ01. The sequence continues at coordinate 7,700 of PXTQ01000057.1, forward strand.
CCTCTTTCAAGTAAAGGCCCACGCCCACCGGCACCGACACGTAAGCTTTCCTTTTCTCCTCGGAGGAGAACCACCGCGGCAACGGAAGGCGCAAAATGCCCAAGACGAAGTGCAACCCGAAGAGCGTCAAAGCGTTGCAGGCCAGCGAGTTCACCGTTGCGCGAGCCGCAGAAAACGACGCCATCGAGCCGTACGACGGATGGATGTTTTCTGATGAGAGCGCTGAGGAGCCGTTCGGCTGGTACGTAAACGTCTACGCCCGGCGCTGGGAAGAGGCCGCTCGTCCGGCGTCTGCTCAGTCGTAATCGCAAACCGAGACTCGCAAATCGAAACTCGTACATCGTGAAGTTGCTACACACCGCCGACATTCACCTCGGCACCACGACCTACGGGCGCGTCGACCCGGAGGCGGGCGTGAACTCGCGCCTGCTGGACTTTGAGCGCTCGTTCGAGTTTATGGTCGAGCGCGCCCTCGACGAGGACGTGGATGCGTTCATCTTCGCGGGCGACGCCTACCGCACGCCCGACCCGTCGCCCACGCAGCAGCGCATCTTCGCCCGGTGCCTGCAACCGCTCGCCGACGCCGGCATCCCCATCGTCATGATCGTGGGCAACCACGACCATCCCGTCTCGTTCGGCAAGGCCTCGTCCATCGACATCTTCCAGTACGTGACCGGCGACGTGCACCTGTTCGCCAAGCCGGGCACCGGCACCGTGGAGACCGCAAGCGGGCCGCTCCAGGTGGTGGCGCTGCCGTGGCCGGTGCGCAGCCGGCTCCTCTCGCGCGAGGAGCACCGCGATAAGTCGTCCGACGAGGTGCAAGAGTACATCGAAAAAACGTACTTGGAGCTGCTCCGCAGCGCCGCCGACCAGCTCGACCCCGGCGTGCCCGCCGTGCTGGTGGGCCATCTGACGGTGCAAGGGTCGTCGCTGGCCGGCTCCGAGCGCACGAGCCTCGTGGCGCATGAGCCGGTCTTTACGCCCGGCCAGCTCGCCCGCGAGCCGCTCGACTACGTGGCGCTCGGCCACATCCACAAGCATCAGGATCGCAATCCCAACGGCGACATCCCGGTCGTCTACTCCAGCTCCATCGAGCGCGTCTCGTTCAAGGAATGGGACGAAGACAAAGGCTTCGTGCTCGTGAACATCGACGCTTCCGGCGAGGAGAAGACGACCGGCTACGAGTTCGTCGAGACGCCGGCGCGTCCGTACGCCAGCATTCGCGTGGACGCCCGCGAGGCCGACGACCCGACCGCGCACATCGTCGGGGCCATCGGGCGCGTGGATGTGACTGACGCCATCGTGCGGGTGGGCTACCGAATTCACGAGAAGCAAGCCCCGGAGGTCGATCACAGCCAGATCCGCGAGGCGCTCGGCGCAGCCCAGACGATTGCCTCCATCGAGCGCGAGGTGGAGGCCGCCGAGCGTCGTCGCCGCACCGAGGTGCGCCGCGAGTCGAGCCTGGAGGACGCGCTCGGTCAGTACGTGGATCAGCGCGACGAGCTGTCGTCCATCAAAGACGACCTGATCGAGGCGGGGCTGGAACTGGAAGCGGAGTTGGAAGAAGGCGGTTGAGCGTCCGTGCGTCGCGCGTTTGGGCGATCAACGGGATCGCCCTTACAATGCGCTTTGCTGTCTTCTCACCATTCGACATTCGCCAATCGAAACTCGTCATTCGCCCATGGAGAAAGCGTCACACATCCAGCGCCGCACGGTCGGCATCGTAGGAGCCGGCAACGTCGGCGTGGCCGCCGCCTACGCGCTCTTCAACCAGCACCTCGCCAGCGAACTGGTTCTGCTGGACAAGGACGCCGAGCGTGCGAAGGGGGAAGCGATGGATCTGATGCACGGCCAGGTGCTTGCCGGGCGCACGACGGTGCGCGCCGCTGACGATTACGCGGATCTCGCGGACGTGCAGCTCATCGTCATCTCCGCCGGCGTCGGGCAGTCCTCGCCCGACGAGTCGCGCCTGGAGCTGCTGGACCGCAACGCCGGCATCTTCGAGGAGATCATCGGCGAGCTGGACCGCCACGCGCCCGAAGCCGTCCTCGTAGTCGCCACCAATCCGGTGGACGTGCTCACGCGCATCGCGCAGGCGAAGAGCGAACGCCCGCCGGAGCGCATCATCGGCACGGGCACGCTTCTGGACACGGCGCGCTTCCGGGCGCTCCTGGGGCGGCGTTACGGCGTCGATCCGCGCTCGGTGCACGCCTACATTCTGGGCGAGCACGGCGACTCGGAGGTGCCCATCTGGAGCCAGGCCACCATCGGCGGGCGACCGCTGGAGGCAAGCGAGGTGCTGGACCGGCCTTTCGACGCCGACGCCATGCGGCAGCTCTTCGAGGAGGCGCGCAACGCGGCCTACGAGATCATCCAGCGCAAGGGGCACACCGACTCGGCCATCGGCGTGGTGATCGCGCGGCTCGCGCGGGCCGTGCTGAACGACGAGCGGAGCGTGCAGCCGGTGAGCGTGCCCGCCGAGAACGCTTACGACATCGACGCGGACGAGGTGTGCCTGAGCCTGCCGTGCGTGATCGGGCGCGGCGGCGTGGAAGGACGCGTGCTGCCGGATCTCTCGGCGTCGGAGGCGGACGACCTACGCGTCTCGGCCCGCGCTCTTACAGAAAGCTGGACGGAGCTTCAAGAAAGTACGGACGTGTGAAAGTATGAATGTATGGAGGTGCGAAAAGCTCTTCGCCACCTCCAGCCGGATACAGCGGTCCGTTCATTCGACTCCGAGGTCGCGGACGACCACGCGCCCGTCGTTGCGTCGAAGCTCCTCGCCCGTCGCCGTCGGGAACGCCACCAGCGACGCTACTTTCTCCGCATCGGGCGGCGGTTCTTCTTCCTGTCGTGGAGGCCGAAGCGCGTACGCCAAGAAGCGCACGCCGTCGCCTGGTTTATACGCCTCGATTTCGTCGGGAGTGAGTGTCACGGAAGCGCCGTCGTCCAGCCTCGGAAACGGACTGTCGTCGGGATCAAAGCTGGTCATGGGATCGACGAGATGCGAGGATTCCAGTTCGAGACCGTGATAGTAGATCGGCTCGCCGGAGCGGTTCACCAGCGTCACGTTGCCATCGCTGCCATCGCCAAGTTCCAGCAGCGAGCAGGCGGGCAGAGCGAGAATCAGCAGAAAGACGAGAGAAAGTCGTTTCATGGTGATTTGTAAGGTTCGTTCAAAGACCGAGTAAGTGCGGCGCAGAGCTTCAGACGCGCTACGACCCGTTCGCGCCCCCCTGCGCTCTCAGCGTGCTCTGCGGTGAAAAGAACCGCGCCGCACGCACGTCGTCGCGCTCCGCCAGTTGCCGCGCTGCTGTTCGCGCCGCCGCGTTGCCCTCAAACACACCGAAGACTGCGCTCCCCGACCCCGACAGCGCGGCGTAGGCGGCCCCGCTCTCGCGCAGCGTCGCGCGCACCGCTCCGATGACCGGATACGCCTCGACGACCGGTTCCTCGAAGTCGTTCGTCAGCTCCCGCCGCCAGCGCGCCGGGTCGTTCGAGCGCACGACGGCGCGCAGGTCGGGGCGGTCCTGGTTGCTTGGCGCGACGAGGCGGTAGGCGTCGGGCGTGGACACGGCCACGTCCGGCACGGCCACGACGAGCGGGAACGGCAAGCGGTAATCGCGCATCGGGTGCAGCACGTCGCCGCGCCCGGTGGCGTAGGCGGCAGGCGCTCCAAGAAAGAACGGCACGTCGCTGCCGAGCCTGGCGGCGAGCTTGCGAAGCGTTTCATCAGTCGCATCGAGCGACCAGAAATCCGACAGCAGACGAAGCGCGGCAGCGGCGTCGCTGGAGCCGCCGCCGAGGCCAGCCCCGGCAGGAAGGGGCTTCTCCAGGCGGGCCGCCCGCACGACGAGGTTGTCATCATCGGTCGGCAGCGCCGGATCCGAGCATGTCAGTGCGATGCGCTCGTCGGACGCAGGGCGTGCGGCCAGCTCGTCCTCCCACGGGATGCGCTGGAAGACCGTGGCGAGGTCGTGAAACCCGTCAGGGCGGCGGCGCAAGACGTGAAGCCCTAGGTTGATTTTGGCGGGCGCCCGGCGCGTCTGGATCACTTGAAAAGCGAATGTGTTTCGTGGAAGTCGTTGCGCGAGAAGAAATCAGCGCGTATGATAATAAGTCTAACCGGACGTGTATTGTACCGTCAAGCCTAAATCTTCGCACGCTCGCTCTTTGTTTATAGCGTAAACGTAAAACGTAATGCGTAATGAGGCTTCATTTATACATGTTACGGAATACGTTTTACGTTCTGTCTCTTGCAATGCACGTCGGAGCCAAGAAAGAACCCAGAATCAGACTTGAGAGTGCAGGAGTTTCACGCAAATTAACACTCCAACTCGTTCCCCCTATGATGCAGGAAGTAGTATCACCGAAGCGGATGTGGGCTTCGCTTCTTTGCAGCGCCGTAGCGCTCATGGTTGGGGCAAGCCCGTCGCTTGCGCAGCAGGGCGACGCGTCGTCGTTTCTGCAGTCGGCGGAGCGCAAACAGCAGCGCAGCTGGGAGGCGATGCAGATGTCGTCGGGTCTCGCGGTGCCGCTGGAAGGCCAGGTCGATCCCAGCGCGTACGTCGTGGGGCCGGGCGACGTGTTCAGCGTGTTTGTCGGCGGGCCGGAGCCGGTGAACCTGACGCCCACCGTGAGCGCCGAGGGCGATCTGGTGCTGCCGGAGGTCGGGAGCCTGCCGGCAGCAGACCACACGCTGGCCGAGGTGAAGCAGGCGGCACAGTCGGCCCTGCGCGAGAGCTTTCAGAACGTGAGCCTGGACGTGTCGCTGCAGCGCCCGCGCACCTTCTTCGTGCACGCCTCCGGGGCCGTCCACCGGTCGGGGCGTTACACGGCCAACCCCGTGACGCGCGTCTCCAACGTGATCGAACGCGCGGTCGTCGATACGCTGCCGGATCCGGTGCGCAATCCGGACTTCGAGCCGTCGTTTCGCAACATCACGCTGATCCGGCAGGACGGGGACCGGCAGTCGGTGGACCTGGAGCGCTACTTCGCCACGGGCAACCCGGAGTACAACCCGTACCTGCGCGACGGCGACGTGATCTCGGTGCCCACGTACCGACCCGACGTGCGCTCGGTGCGCGTGGACGGCAACGTGCCGTTTGCAGACACCTACGCTTACCGGCCCGGCGACACCGTGCTCGACCTGCTGGCCATCGCCACGGGGGAGTCGCCGCCCGAAAACGTGGAGCGCGTGCGCCTGACGCGCCAAGGGGGAAACGACGCGGCAGACACGAGAATGCTGGACGTTTCGGCGCTGATTTCCGGTGAACGCGAGCCGGTTCCGCTTCGCCCACTCGATCACCTGTCGGTGCCCGGCGGTGCTCAATCGTCGAGCGGGCGAGCCACGGTGCGGGGCAGCGTGAAGTATCCCGGCACGTACCGCATCAAGTCGGGGCGCACGACGGCGGAGGATCTCGTCGAGCAGGCGGGCGGTCTCCGCGCTGCTTCGCGACCGACGGCCCAGCCCCGAACGCACCGAGGAGGCAGCTTTTCAGCAGACGCCTTTTCAACAGACGTCTTTTCAGCAGACGCCTTTTCAGCAGACGCGCCTCACGGGGCTTTCCTTTTCCGAGCGCCAGTACGCAGTCCGCGAACTGAACCAGAACCGCATTCCTGTCGATCTGTCCGGTGAGGAAGGTCTGTCTGTTCGCCTGCGCGACAAGGACCGTCTCGTAATTCCGCGCGACCGCGACGCCGTGCTCGTTACCGGGCAGGTCAACCGTCCGGGCTACGTGCGTGTGCGTCCCGAATTCAACGCCGAGGATTACATCGCCGAGGCCGGCGAGCGCACGAACCTCGCCACGCAGGCGTACGTCGTCAAGGCGGGCACGCAGCGTTACGTGCCGCTCAACGAGGCAGAGGTGCAATCCGGTGACACGATTTTCTTGAACCGACAGGGGGGGTTCGCCACCTCGACGGAGATGCAGAACGTTGCTCTTCAGGAACGGCAGTTAGCCATGCAGAAAGCGCAAGATGAACGCGAGGCGCGCTTCAACACTATCCAGACGATACTCTCCGCGGTCGGCACGGCGGTATCGGTCGTCACGACAGCTATTCTTATTGGCCAGAACTAATCGATCTCTGCTCCGTGCGTAGATTGCTAAAATCAGATAGAAAAAACTCGCTCGAACGTCTTTCCGATTCCCGTACCCAGGCGAAGGGCGAACAGGGAAAAGGGAATCCAGACGTCGCAGCTTCCCTTTTCTCCTCTTTTCGCCCAGGCTGCGTGTTGTTTGAGGCGGCTGTCTGCTCCTTTCATTTGGCAAAGGTTTAGCAACTCGCTCACGGCTCGGTACAAGTTCGGCAGCGGCCCAGGCTGTGCCCTACACAGAGCACCCTCATTTCCCATCTCTCAGATGATTACGGATCGCGCCAGCGGCATTCTGCTGCACCTCACCTCGCTTCCGGGCGCGCACGGCATGGGCGACCTGGGGCCGAACGCCTACCGTTTCGCAGACTTCCTGGAACGCGCCGGCCAGTCTGTCTGGCAGGTGCTCCCGCTCGTGCCGGTGGGACTGGGAAACTCGCCCTACGCCAGCCCCTCGACTTTGGCCGCGTCGTCCCGTACAGGCGGCGTCTCCTGGAACGCGCGTTCGAGCGGTTCGAACAGGGCGAGTCCGAGCTGGATCGGGCCGCGTTCGAAGCGTTCTGTGAGGCGCGCAGCGACTGGCTCGACGATTACGTGCTGTTTATGACGCTACGGGAGGCGCACGGTGAGACGCGCTGGACCGAATGGCCGCGCCCGCTGGCGCAGCGCAAGCCGAAGGCGCTGGCGCGCGCCCGCCGCAAGCACGCCCGCACCATTCGGATGCATAAGTTCTGGCAGTTCCTCTTCGACCGGCAGTGGACGGCGCTCAAACGCTATTGCAACCGGCGCGGTATTCGCATCTTCGGCGATCTGCCCATCTACGTCGCCCACGACAGCGCCGACGTGTGGGCGCACCCCGATCTGTTTCACCTCAATGACGACGGCCATCCGACGGTGGTGGCCGGCGTGCCGCCCGATTACTTCAGCGAGACGGGGCAGCGCTGGGGCAACCCGATCTATCGCTGGGATCTGATGAAGGAGCGCGGCTACCGGTGGTGGACGCGACGGCTTCGTTCCATCCTGCGCCAGACCGACCTCGTGCGGCTGGATCACTTCCGCGCGTTCGAGGCCTACTGGGAGATACCGGCCGGGGAGGAAACAGCCGTTGCGGGCCACTGGCGCGACGGCCCCGGCGCGGCGTTCTTCAAGGCCATGCGTGACGCGCTCGGCGCGCTGCCCGTCGTGGCCGAAGACCTGGGCACTATCACCCCGGAAGTGACGGCGCTCATGAACGAGTTTGATCTGCCCGGCATGGCGGTGCTCCAGTTCGCCTTCGACAGCGGCAAGCCCGACTCGACGTACCTGCCGCACCGCTTTGAGCAAAACCTGGCGGCCTACACCGGCACGCACGACAACAACACGCTCGCGGGCTGGTGGAACGAGGTGACGCAAAATCGCCCCGAAGCGCACCGCTTCGCCCGGCGCTACCTCGATCTCGACGGTCGCGCTCCGCACTGGGTCGCCATCCGCGCGCTCATGCGGTCGGTGGCGCGCCTCGCCGTCTTCCCGATGCAGGACGTGCTGGGCCTCGACTCCGAGGCGCGCATGAATGTGCCCGGACGCTCCTCAGCCAACTGGCGGTGGCGCCTCCGCCCCGACCAGCTCGAACGCACCGACGCCGACCGGCTCCGCCGCCTCGCCGCAACCTACGGGCGCGCCGCGATGCGCGACGAGCACGTCGCGGAGCCTGCTGCTGCCGAGAACGAACGCGAGCACGCCGCGCCGGTGGATGAGGGTATGGAGGTGTGAAGGTGGGGAGGCACGAACGTGTGGAGGTGCGAAAGTGTGAAAAGGTGAAAGCGCGAATGTAAAACGCACCGCGTAAAGTGGTTCTCCTTTGTCGTTGATTTTGGACGTCAGCGGCGACGGATCCGTCACCGCTGACGGCCTCAAACAGACCATCCTGCGCTACTCTTGATATGCTACCGATTATTTTTGCGTAAGCACCTACTTGCCAGAACTGACAACCAACCGACCGACCACAACCGCATGTATCTGGAAGCCGACAATCGCCCGTGGGGGCGCTGGGAAGAATACCTGAACGAGCCGGGCTACCGGGTCAAGCGCATCATCGTGCATCCCGGCGAGCGCCTGTCTCTGCAAAAACACGAGCACCGCGACGAGCACTGGGTGATCGTGCAAGGGGAGGGGCAGTTTACGCTTGACGACGACGTGACGCCCATCGCAGCGGGCGACCGCCTCCACATTCCCAGAGAGGGCGTGCACCGCATCGAAAACGACGGCGACGAGCCGCTGGTGTTCATCGAAACGCAGCTCGGCGTCTGCCGCGAAGACGACATCATGCGCCTGGAAGACGACTACGGGCGCGGGTAGGTGCGGCGGTTTGAATATTCGAAGGCTCAGTACACGACAAGACTCGAAATGTCATCTCGACCGAGCGCAGCGAGTGGAGACACGAGGGCGTAGCCCGACTGATAAGGCGAGGCCGCACTAAATCTGGGCAAGCAGAACCGTATACGCCTCCCCAGATGCCGCAACCCCGCTTTATTCCGCTGGCGCTCCATCAGTCACTTGCTTCGCGGCATTCGTGTGCTCCGTTCGGCATGACAAGTCCGTGAGTTTTGTCGTGTACACAGGTTCAAAGGTATGGAGGGCTACCGCGTGGGCAGGCTTTGCGAAAGTGCGTGTTTCAGCCTGCGCCCCCAGTGGCGCAGTTTGTTCAGCGCTCCACGCCAGCCGAGCTGGTAGCCGACGTGCTCGACGGTCCCCCGGCTCTGATGAAACACGAAGTCCTCCACGGGAAAATGGATTAGGCTCTTCCCTTGTCGCGTGGCCTGGATCTGATTGGTGAGGCACGGTGCTCCGTGCTTCTCGAAGGGCTGCAACGTGTGGTACGTCGAACGTCGCACGAGCGCGCACTTCGGGTGCACGTATTGATGCGACGTGGCGGAGGTGCGTTCAGCAGGATACCCGGTGTCGGCCACGTTCCGAATGCTGCCGACCATGTAGGCGGAACGGCTCTCGGCCAGTTGCAGCATTTGTTCCAGAAAGTCTCGCCGGTAGGCGATGCAATCGGAATCGAACGTCAGCACCCACGGAGCGTCCGTGCGGCGAATGGCGAAGTCGAGGCCGGGACCGTGATGCAGGTTGCGCTCACAGGCCACGATCTCCAGCAGGCGCATTTCCTGCTGAAGCGCGCGAAATTGTGAAAGGGAGTCGTCGGGGGAGGCGTTGTCGACTACCGTGATGGGCAGATGCGGGTAGAGGCTACGCAGCGACCATACGGCGCGCTGCGTGAGATGCGGGGTGCCGTAGTTGATAATCACAGCCCGAACGTTGATCTCATCAGCACTTTCCATAACGCCGCGATTCGATTCGAGTACGTGCTGCTACGAAGTCGTTGATCGGAGATGAGAACATCTTTGCCGGTTGTAGAAAAACCTCATGAGCGTTTGGAAAGAAGCGTCTCGTAAGCCTCCGTCAGAGGGCGGGTGGCTTGCCCGCGAAACGCTTCGAGCGCCTCCGCTGTGTTGCGCGCCCATCGCCTGCGCGCCTCCGGCTGCTCAGCCATCCACCTGACCGTAGCGGCCAGCGCGTCGATGTCCGCAGGGTCCACGACGCACCCCAGCTCGCGGCGGCGCACCACGCGCTCGATCTCGCGCATGTTGCTGGCGAGAATGGGAAGTCCGGCGGCCACGTACTGAAACAGCTTGTTGGGCAAGGCGAAGCGGTGATTCAGGCACGTGTCTTCGAGCATCGTAATGCCCACGTCCGCTGAGGCCGTCACGGAAAGCAGCTCGTCGGGCGGGACCGGATCCAGAAAGCGAATGCGATCTCCGACGCCGCGCTCCTCAACCACCTGCGCGAGATCGGGTTTGAGCGGCCCGCCGCCCAGAAAGACGAGCGCGGCGTCTTCGACGCGGCAAAACGCCTCGACGAGCGCGACGCAGCCCCGGTCGCGCTGCATGTTACCCTGGTGGAGAAAGAGCACCGTATCGTCTGATAGGCCGGTCCACCGGCGTAGCGCGTCGTCAGGGCATACCGTTTCCTGCGAAGCGGGTGCGTTGAGAAGCAGCCGGGGCCGCTCAACGTCGTGCGCACGCGCCAGCCAGTCGGCGATGCCGGGACTGACCGTAAACACGGCATCCGCGCGGCGAATGAAGTAGCGTTCCAGCATTTTCCACCCGAAGTGCACCCACGGGCGACCCGCGGTGGCCGGCAGATGCGCGTACAGCTCGCGGGCGTCGTAGACGAGCCGCCCGCTGTGCTTTTGGGCGGCGCCGTGCAAGGCGGGCAGCACGTACAGCCCGCTGGCGTGGTAGGCGCGCGCCTCCACGCGCCGGGCTGCGCGCCGGAACCGGCGATGCACCTTCCAGAAAAAGCGCGGGCCGCCGCCGCCGGGACGCTCGATCACGCGAAGGCGCACGTCCGGCACGGGTGAAGGCGCATCGGCTGCGGGCGGCCCAAACGTGATCGCCTCGACGCGCAGCCCCCTCCCGCTCAGGGCGCGCAGGTGCCGTAGCGACCGCGAGTTGCGGCGCACATCGCCCACGGAGGCGAACACGACGTCTGTCGCTCGTCGCTCGTCATTCATCATTCGTCCGTCGCTTTTCTTCTTCGTCCAAGATGCGCCCGCCGATGGTGCGGGCCAGGTCCGGGGCATTGCCCCAGGCGCGGTTGTTACAGACCACGTTGAGCGTCGCGTTCTGCTCGGCGGCCTGATAGGCGAGCGCCGTCGCGTCCAGCACCATGTCGCGGGCCTGGTCCGTCTCGGCGATCTCCGGCACGGGCGCGTCGAACGGGTGCGCCATCGCGTAGGCCTCGGCGTATTTCACGTCGCGCGGGGTGAGGAGGCGCGTCACGGCTTCGTCGCTTGCAGCGGAGAACCGCTCGCCGGCCTTCTTCCATTGCTCCCGGATGGCGGGCAGCCACGTCCAGTGGCTAAAGACGAAGCCCAGCCCGCGTTCTTCGAGCCAGTCGAAGTAGTTCGGCGTAAGGAGATGTTCGGAGCGCAACTCCAGGTGCACCGGCACGTCGTCGTGCGGGATCGCGCTGAAGAAGCCCTCCAGCGCCTCCACGTTGGCGTCGGGATTGGGGCTGTCGGCCACGCGCTGGTACTCCTGCTGAAAGATGATGCCCGCCAATCGCTCGCCCAGCACCTCGCGGACCGGTTCGTGAAAACGGCGCGTGTAGGCGTCGGCGTCCAGGAAGTCGTCGTTTGGCACGTAGTCGCCGCCCCGGTACAGCTTGCGCGCAAAGTACGCCTGCGGCGCTTTTACCAGAAACAGTGCGTCGTCAGGCGCTTCCTCGGCGTATTGTTGGAGCGGGAAGAAGCTGCTTTGCGCCGGCTTGCCGTCCTCATCGAGGAGCGGGTTGTAAAACGTAAAGTCGAGTTCCAGCACCGAAAAGTGATCAAAGTAATCGCCCACCGAGGCGATGGGCACCTGGCGTTCCTCAAAGGTCTTGCCGCCGAGGGTGCGCTTGCGGCGGCGCGTGTGGTTGGCGAAGCGCTCGGCATAGACCTGCCCGATCCAGCCGGCGTAGCGGTCGCTGGCCGTGCCGAACCGGAGATGCGGCTGCACGCGCCGGACGTCGTAGCCGCTCACCTGCTCGCGGCGCTCGTCGAGGTCGTTCCCGGTCGATGGTTGGTGGTTGATGGTTACTGGTTATCGATTGGTGATTTCTGGTTGCGGTTCATGGTTAAGCGGTTTCAAGTTGCAAGTTGGGAGCAGCTTTTGTGCTGTGTTGAACGGGTTCTGCATAGTTTGCGTCGCGCGGCGGAGCCACGCGACGAGTTTTCGGGTTGTGCATGAAGCTACATGAGAGCGTCATTCTTTTCCCGTAATGGCTTCCCGCCAGATCCAGAAGCCGAGCCACTGATCGAGCGCCGCCGCGCCCTCGCCCTCTTCGTAGTACGCGCGCACCATTTGCTGAATAGCATCGGCCTTCAGGGCCGGATCCTGCTGCACGGCGCGCCCGTGAGCCACGTCTTCGACGAACGGCCGCAGCGCCTGCAATAAGCGCCCGCGCTGCCGGTTCTGATAACGACCCGTCAGGCGCGCTTTGAGCTTCGTCCACGCCAGCGCCGGCAGGTCGTTCATCCAGAACGGGTACGTCGTACTCATGACGAGCGGATGTTGCGCCAGAGCCGGGAAGCGCCGGCGGATGAAGCGACGCATCAGGCGGTTGCGACGCATCTTGGCGGGCAGGCGAAGCGCCGTCTTCAAAAACGAAGGCTGGACGTACGGCATGAAGTTGGGGATGAGCGCGTCCAGGTGATGCTGGGTGCTCCCGTGACTGGCCGGCAACGGCGCGCGCACGTAGAAAAGATCCAGTAGGTTGCGGGCGCCTACGTCTTGCTGATCCGGAAGCGTCTGCCACGCTGCTTTGGTCTGGCGAAGGGCGCCTCGGCGCATGGCCTTTTGCGGACCGATTTTGAAGCGCTCGTCGGGGTCGGCGCTTTTGCGAAGGTACGGAAAGATACGCTCCGGATTGCCGCTTCGAAGCGCCCGGCGTCCCGGATAAAGCACACGCCGCAACAGGCGTCCGCGCATCAGTCCGCCCACGCCGCCGTCGATCATGAGCTTGCCTTGCGCCTGCAGTTCCGGATGATGCCGGAAGCGCAGGACGGATGAAGCCGGGCGGCCCGGTGGAAGAGCAGGCAAGTGCGCGCGCAGCAACCGAAGGGCTTCGTCGGGAGCGGTGGGAGGCGGTTCGTGAAAGTGCTCCATCGAGACATTTCCGTCGCGGGCGACGCGGCGGGCGACGCGCACGTCGGGGTGGTCGGGCGGCCCCCAGACGTGAGCGGCGCATCCAGCCCTCTCGCGCGAGCCGCAGAAGGCCAGCAGCAGGCGCGAGTCGAGACCGCCGGACAGCCCCAGGCTGAGGTTTTTTCCCGTCGGGCGGGTCAGGGCGGCGAGCCGGCGGCCCAACTCGTCGGGCGTCGCCG
>PXTQ01000058.1:0-1634 GCA_003022505.1 Bacteroidetes bacterium QS_8_64_10
CGACACGTCATCCTGGGCGCCACGGGCAGCATCGCCGCCTACAAAGCAGCCCCGCTCGTGCGCCTCTTCAAGAAAGCGGGCGCTCAGGTGCAGGTGCTCATGACCGAAGACGCCGCGCGCTTCATCGCCCCGCTCACGCTCGGCACGCTCTCCGAACGGGAGGTGCTGACCGAGATCTTCCCGGAGAACGGAGACGACGGCTCGTGGACGAAGCACGTGGACCTGGGCCGGTGGTCCGATTTGTTTGTGATTGCGCCCGCCACCGCGCAGACCATCGCCAAGCTCGCGGGCGGCTTCTGCGACTCCATGCTGACGGCCACGGCGCTCTCCGCGCGCTGCCCGCTTCTCGTCTGCCCCGCGATGGACCGCGACATGTATGCGCACCCGGCCACGCAGCGCAACCTGCGGCAGCTCGCCGAGGACGGCTGCGCCGTGATGGACGCCGAGCACGGCGAACTCGCCAGCGGCCTCACCGGGCCGGGCCGCCTGCCGGAGCCGGAAGCCATCTTTGAGCGCGCTACCTCAATGTTGGACGAGTCGCCCGGTGGTGAAGAGGTAGAGACGTTGCGCAAGGGCGAGTCGCCGACGCGCCCCGACGCGCCAACGCCCGAACGCGAAAACGCGAAAACGCGAAAACGCCAAAACGTATTAATCACCGCCGGCCCCACGCGCGAGCACCTCGATCCCGTGCGCTTCCTCTCGAACCCGTCCACCGGCACGATGGGCTTCGCGCTGGCCCGGGCCGCCGCGCGGCGCGGCGCGCGCGTCACGCTCGTCGCCGGTCCCACCTCGCTCGACACGCCGCCCGGCGTGGCCGAGCGCATCGACGTAGAAACGGCCCGCGAGATGCACGCCGCCGTCACCGAAAGCGCCCCGGACGCCGATCTCGTCATCATGGCCGCCGCCGTCTCCGACTACGCGCCCGCCGAAACCCGTGCGCAGAAGCTCAAGAAAGGTGAGGGCACGCTCACGCTGAATCTGGAACGCACGCCCGAGATCCTGGCGGAGTTGGGCGAAAAAAAGCGCGACGGACAGACGCTCGTCGGCTTTGCACTCGAAACCGAGAACGGCGCCTTCAACGCCCGCGAGAAGCTGCGCGCCAAGCACCTCGACTGGATCGCGCTCAACGTGCTGGGCGACGACGCGGGCTTCGGGGCGGGCACGAACCGCGTGACGCTCATTGGCAAGGACGGCGCGGAAGAAGAACTGCCGATGCAATCGAAGCGCGCCGTCGCGGAGGCCATCTTGACACGGGTGGCTGGCGCAGATTAACGCCCCCGAACCCGCAGATCAGCGCCAGCGTAAAAGTGCTTCGGGCAATCCGCTTGCTGCGGGCAGACCCACGCTGTTGCGCATTACCGATTCCTGAATAAGTTCGTAAAGAAGCAGTCATCGCGAGTGAGCGCAGCGAACGCGGCGATCTCTCGCACTTAGGCTGCTTGGCCTGTGGAGAGGGTCGTGTCCCTCCCTACGGTCGGTTCTCGCAATGACGGCCTGAGTTTACGTATTTTCTCACGCATACGCAATGCGACCGCTCGGGCGTGCGCGATGAGGGCAAGCGCCTCCGAGACGGTCCGCCACCGCCATGCACGGAAAGCCTCATGCATCCTTGCCTCGACGACATCCGAAGCGAG
>PXTQ01000058.1:1701-3864 GCA_003022505.1 Bacteroidetes bacterium QS_8_64_10
CTCCGACATCGACGTGCTCGTCGTGCTGAAAGACGAGGTGGATTCCAGCGCAGAGACAAGGCGCACCAGCGACATTCGCTATCGGCTTTCTCTTGAGTATACCACCGTGGTCACTTTCGCATACGTTTCCGAGAAGCGTTTCGCAGAAAAAGGAACTCCGTTTTTTTAAACGTCCGTAAGGAAGGGGTGAGGTTGTGACGGAGAGCCAGCAGGAACTGATCGACGAAGCACACAAAAGCTTGGAGGCATCACCAGCGTCTCATTGCAGCTCAGGAAAAGCGTCTGGTAGGCGACTATCACACCGGCTCAAACGTTGCCTCTGAAGACGCCGCCGAGATGATCGAGCAGGCCGAAGAGTTTATCGCCCTGGCGGAGAACAAGTTGAACGACAACGAAGAGGCATGACGATGCGCACTTTTTGGTCGATAGCCGCGCTCTGCCTGCTCACGCTTGCGATGAGCGCCTGCGGCAGCTCGCGGGAGACGGCCCCGCCTCCCGAACTTGACGCGCCCGATCAGGGGTACCCCGCTCCCCCGACGGATGACGAACCCGCCGCGCCCACGCCGTCGGCAGCGAAGCAGTTCATCGCGGACGTCGTTTCCGACACGGTCTCGCTCTCGATACGCGACGTGCGCCGTCGCCTCGGGCCGCCCGTGCGCACGACGGCGGAGCCGATCGTAAATCGACACGATACGACGCAGACCGACACGCTCCGCACGCTCGCCTACGACAGCCTGGAGGTGCAATTCTACGACGTGACGCGCTCCGGCAAACAGCTTCCCACTTATCTTGCATTCTGGGGCGAGCGCTACGAGGGGCCGCAGGGCCTGCGCGCGGGCTTGAGCCACGACAGCGTGCGGGGCGTCCTCGGTGAGCCTGCGCGCCGCGAGAACGGCGATCTCGTTTTTCAGGTTGGCAGCGGGCCGACGCCCCCCGCGCTAACGGTGACGTTCGAAGACGACGCGGCGACGCGCTTCCAGTGGTCGTTCTACGTGGACTAATGCCAGCTTCGCTGGCGTGTGAAAGTGTGGATGTGTGCAGGTGTGAATGCTTCTACCTTCATACGTCCACACCTTCATACTTGAAGCTTCGCTTCCACCAGCATCAGGTGCCACCACCACGGCAGGCGGTGGGTCGTGGCGCGTCGCACGGATAGCCCCGCTCGCTCGAACATACGCCGCGCCTCGCCGAGCGTGTAGCAGCGACGGTGCGCCGGATCGATCCAGCGAAGAACAGCATCGAGCAGCTTCATCGCCGCAAAGTCGCGGCACCAGTCCAAGACGAGCACGCGCCCGCCAGGCCGCACGACGCGGTGCATCTCGCGCAAAGCCGTCGCCGGATCCTCGAAATAGTGCAATGCGCTCGCGCTTACCACGCGGTCGAAGTGATCGTCCGGAAAGGGAAGCGCCTCAGCGCTCGCCTGGCGGAAGCGAGCGTTCGGGTGATCGCGCAGCTTGCGTCGCGCCCGCGACAGCATCTCGCCGGAGAGATCGACGCCGGTGAGGCGCCAGCCAGGACGCTCGTGGGCGAGTCGCTTTTCCAGCGCGCCCGTGCCGCAGCCTACGTCCAGCAGCCGACCCTCCGGCGGGCGGTCCAGGCGATCCAGAAGCACCGCCAGTGAGCGTCGCACGTAACCGTGCCACCACCGGTCGTAGACGGTAGCGAGGCGGTCGTATTGATTTTTAACGGAATGAGTGGGCACACGTCAGGACATCACTGTACAGCCCATTCGGGCAACTCGAACAAACCGAAAGCTATGTCAGGCGATAACAAATCCGAGGGCACGTGCAGGCTCTGCGGCAACAGCTACCACCCGATCGGGCATGACGCGCCACCTGCGGTCGTGCCTCTCCAAGAACGCCGATCAGTTGGCCGGCGGTAGTGCGGACGACGCCTCGCAGGACTTGTTTCATCTTTACGTGCAGCCGTTGTGGCAGCAGCCCCTTCACTGGCTCCATCTCGCCACGCCCCCTGCAACCGCGTTCGCCGATCTGGACCAGTTCCTGCGTGACATCTGGCTGGAATGCTGCGGGCACCTGAGTTCGTTCCCCGTACAGGGAATGAACTTCGATGCGTATCCGTACGAGGCCAGCGACGCCGACATGGATCACCCGCTCGGCGAGTGGATCGACGAGGGCGCGGAGTTTGACGACCAGTACGACT
>PXTQ01000058.1:3885-4613 GCA_003022505.1 Bacteroidetes bacterium QS_8_64_10
GACGGATCCGTCGCCGCTTCGTTCAGAAAAACCTCCTTTCGTACCCAGCGCACGCTGCGGTAAATGTCGCGCCGAACCGTCATCCCGCTCCGGCAGCGTGGACCGGCCGAGGTTCGCGCACCTGCGTGAGCACCAGCAGCGCGCCCAGAAGCGCCAGCGCCCCGCCGAACGCGAAGGGCACCGCGAAGCCGAAATAGATCAGGCTGCCGGAGGAAAGCTGCCCGAACGCGATGCCGAGGCCAAACGACACCGTCAGCACCGAGAGCTGCGCGCCGGCCTGTCCCTCCTCCGCGAGGTCGCCGGCCAGCGCGAGCGCGGGCGCAAAGATGCACGCCCCGGCAAGGCCCTGTACGCAGCGCGCCGCAATCATGGCTGCCGGCGTCGTCACCAGCCCCTGAGCGAGCGTAGCGGGCGCGAGTCCCACCAGTCCCCACATGATGAACGCCTTGCGCCCGTAGCGGTCGCTTGCTTTGCCCACGAGCGGCTGCACCACCGCCAGCGCGCCGATGAGCGCCGCAAACTCAAACGCAAACAGCACCGGCCCCTGACCGAGGCGTGCGTTCACCTGCGGCTCAATGGTCGAGAGCAGCGAGAAGCACCCGCTCATAAAGAACGTCGCCAGGCCCAGCGTAAAGATCGGATCGAGCGCGCGAGCCGGCGCGTCGGCCAGAAAGCGGATTGCCAGCTTGCGCTCGGTCGGCTCGATGTCAGGCGGGTCTTCCACGAGC
>PXTQ01000058.1:4640-13072 GCA_003022505.1 Bacteroidetes bacterium QS_8_64_10
CCCCCGCCGCTACGTAAAAGGCAGCCTCATAGCCGCTCACCGCGCCAAGCAGACCGAGATCATACGGCCCGCCCTCCACCAGAAAGCCCGCGCCCAGCGGTCCCGCGCCGAAGCCGAGAAGCCGAAACGAGTTGTAGACCCCCATGTTACCGCCGCGGCTGCCGGTAGTGGAAAGCTCACTGACGAGCGCTACGCTGGCTGTGATCGTGAGGGCGGCGGCAAGGCCTTGGCCGGTACGCACCGCGATCATGGCGAGGTAGCTGTCGGCGAACGAAAAGGCGAAATTGGTAACACCGAAGGCCAGCAGCCCCACCAGTACGAAGATCTTGCGCCGCCCCACCCGATCCGAGAGGCGACCAGCGAACGGCTGCGCGGCACTCGACACCAGCCCGAAGAGGGCCAGGATGAAGCCCGCCACAAACGTCTCGGAGAGACCCAGCCCCAGCACCTCGCTCTCGGTGGCGCGGCTCGCCACGTACAGCGGCAGCACGATGATTAGAAACGAATTGCCGAGCGCGTCCGCCATGCGCGCCACCGCCAGCGCCATCACGCGGCGGTCCAGGTCAAAGAGGTCGGAGAGAAAGGTCACGCGAAAAAGAGTCTGCGGATCCTATAGGCCGTATGAGACTGAGATCGCAGGCTCTTGGAGCCACGGTTTCTCAGTTTCATACGGCCTCCCGACACGTCTCTTCTTCTTCGCGTCTCGTGCTCGACTGCCGTACGCGCCGGGTAAGACAATTAGCAAATGGTCTAACCAGCGACCGAGTGTGAAGGTTGAGGCCGAGCACGCATGGCGGCGGAATAAGTGGTTTCTTTACGATTCGCTGTTACAACGTCTATTCGGGGCAGGGGCTTCTGGTAATGGACAGTAGTCAGCATCCGCACACACTTCCCATCAAGTCAGTTTGGCGTTGGCCTTTACGAGGGGGCAGGAGCAAAAAGCTGAGCAATCCGCCTGCGGCTCAGTATATGCTCACGCCGAAGCGCCGCAACTTGCGCGCACAATAAGTTCCGTCTCCAGCGTCACGTGGCGCTGCTCCGAATCTTTTTCTTCGATCTGATCGAGCAGCAGGCCGGCGGCGCGCCGACCTTTCTCGCGGATCGGCTGGTGGACCGTGGTGAGCGGGGGCGTGGTGTATCGCGCGAGCGGCAGATTGTCGAAGCCGACGACGGCCATCTCGTCGGGCACGGAGACGCCGGCCTGATGCAGGGCCAGCATCGCGCCTGTCGCCATCGTGTCGCTGGCGCAGAACACGGCGGTTGCCCCCAGACCTTCTTCCAGCCATCGCTGCATGACCTCGAACCCGCTCTCGCCGGAGTAGTCGCCCGTGGCCGTCCGCTGGCGTTCGGGGGAAAGACCCGCCTCGCGGAGGCCCCGGCGGTAGCCGTCGCGCCGGTCCGTGGATTCGCGCATCTCGAGGCGTCCGAGGAGGGCGGCGATACGCTCGTGCCCCAGCCCGTGCAGGTGCCGCACGGCCAGTCGCGCTCCTTCCGCGTTGTCTACATCAACGGAGTGCCAGCCGGCGTGCTTCGGGGCGCGGCCCACGAGCGTGAACGGCACGTCGTGCGCCTCCGCCACGTCCGCCATCAGCTCGGTGATGCGCTGCGTGACAAAGATAAACCCGTCGAAGCGCTTGTTGCTCAGAAAATGTTCTTTGATGTCCGTCTCGCGGTCGGGGGCTACCATCGAGAGGGAGACGAAGTACCCGCGCTCCATGCACTGATCGAAGATGCCGGAATGCAGAAGCGGCCAGAAGCTGTTGCCGAAGGCGTCGCCGCCTCGCAGCGGCGTGAGCACGCCGATCTCGAAGGTGCGGTCGTTGGCCAGGCTGCGCGCCGCCGCGCTGGGGCGATAGTTGTGCTCCTCCATCACGTTGAGGACGCGCTGCCGAGCCTCGTCGCTCACGTTGGCGCGGTCGTTCAAGACGCGCGAGACGACCGAGCGCGACACGTACGCCAGCTCGGCCACCTTGTCGATGGTCATCCTTTGCGGCTCGTCCGGGTCGCTCATCGAGAGGCAGAGCTATGAGAAAAGAAGTGCGGCATTGCGTTCTAACCCGGCACACGCCGAACCGTTCAATGCCCTCCTACACCTTGATGACAACCCCCCGCCGGTACATCGCGTAGAGGACGACGAACCAGCCGGCGATCCAGCACAGCGCATAAAGCAGCGAGGCGTTGACGGGTGAAGCGACGGCCAGAAATACGTTCTGGAAGAGATAGCTTTTCAGCGAGATGGAAGTGCCGCCCGCGCCCGGCACTTTTACCAGAGCGAGCGTTTTGGCCAGCAGGCCGCTCAGCACGAACACCGTGATCGCGTTCACGCCGTACGCCACAAACGGCGTCGTCCATCCGGTCCAGCCTCGCGCTTCGATGATCCAGTAGCACAGGCCCAGCGCGCAGAAGGCCTGCCCGGCGGTAAAGACGGCGTAGGAGCTGGTCCAGATCGACTTGTTGATCGGGAAGAACCCGTTCCACACGTAGCCGACGATGACGAGTGCCACGCCGCGCACGAGCAGGCGAGCGGTCCTGCGGTGATCGTCGTCCTCACCGGCGAGCAGCAACCGCCCGGCCCAGACGCCGAAGAGCGTGGTGCCGACGGCGGGCAGCGTGCTGAGAAGGCCCTCCGGGTCCCACGTTGCGGACTGGCTCCAGAGGTGCTCGGTGCCGAGGATCAGGCGATCCAGGTAGGCGGCGAGCGTGGCGCCCGGCGTGTCGAGCTGGCCCGCGCCGTGGCCGGGCACGGGGATCCACGCCATCAGGCCCCAGTACGCCAGCAGCAATCCCACCAGCACGATCTGCTGCGTGCGGATGCGCGTGTAGAGCGCGAGCAGCGTGGCCGCGAAGTAGCAGAGGGCGATGCGCTGCAAGACGCCCATGATGCGAATCGACGTAACGTTGCTGCTCAACCCGAACTCCGGCGAGAACGTGACGAAGGGATACGCCGCCATAAACAGGCCGAGGCCGAACAGCGTCAGCGCGCGGCGCGCGGCCTTCCCCACGAGTTCGGCGCGGGGTGCACCCCGGCTCAGGCGCTTGGCATACGCGAGCGTGATGGCGACGCCCACGATGAACAAAAAGAACGGGAAGATGAGATCCGTAGGCGTCCAGCCGTGCCACGGCGCGTGACGCAGCGGCGGGTAGATGTGCGACCACGACCCCGGATTGTTGACCAGGATCATGCCGATGATCGCAGCGCCCCGGAACACGTCGAGCGAGACGAGCCGGCGGTGCGGCGGCGACAACTGCGCCAGCGAGGCGGGTCGCTGGGGAGCCGACCGTTCAGCGGTGGTGGTCGTAGACATGAGGCCTCTCCCCGTCTCTTGAATTCGTTTGTGGGCACGGCGGTCAATTTTTATAGCAGAGACTGTTCGGCGAAGCGTCTCTACGGGTGTTTTCAGCGTCTGAGCTAAACAGATACGTGGCGCGCTACGACGCTACCCTTCCCTTCATCAGCGTTTCTAACGGCCACCCGCCCGCACCGTTACCGTGCGGCTCGCGCGCCCGGTCGTGCTGAAGGTACGCAGCTTCACGGAATCGTTCCCGACGTGCACCGGCTCCGTGTAGCGCGGCGATTGCGCGGTAGGCGCTTCGCCATCCGTAGCGTACCGGATCGTAAGGCCGGGATACGCGACGTTGGCGCGCAGCAGGCCGTTCTCGACGACCGCGCCGGGCGGCGGCAGCCGGTAGGCGAAGCCCGCCCGGTCCAGGTGCGGCAACGCGCGCTGGCCCAGCCGATTGGCAAACTCGTTCCAGTCCGCTCGCAACAGACGCTTGCGCTCGCCCTCGACGGTCGCCCACTCCGGCTGCGCCGACCACGCGCGCTCGGCCAGCACCAACAGGCGCGGCGCGGCCATGTATTCCATCCGGGCGGAGCCTTTCAGGGTCTCCCCCCAGAGCTGCCCCTGCACGCCCAGCACGTTCGCGCGCCCTTCTTCCGGAAGAAAGCGCTTCTCGTCATCGGTGCGCGCGCCAGGCGGCGCAAATCCGAACGCATCTCGCGTGTCCGTGAAGCCGGTCCAGTACAACCCGGCCTCTTGCGGATGCTTGCTGTACGCCATGTCGAAGTACAGGCGCGAGGCGTGCGCCATGACGACCTCGTAGCCAGCGCTGGCGAGCTTGTAGGCGTTTTCTCGCCCGCCGTACCACACGTAGGGCCGCACGCCCCGCCGGGCGAAATACGGATCCGGCGCGTTGATGACGGTGCTGTCATTCGCGCGCTGCTCGGCGAAGGCCACCTCCTGCCAGCCCGCCATCGCCAGATCGCGCTCGTCCAGCATCTTGTAGACGCGCTTGAAGAAATACCGCTGGAGCTGGTCCGCGCTGTCGAGGCTGTCGTTTTCCTGGATGAGCCGTTGGCACATGGGCGAGTCCTCCCACGCACCGCCGGGCACCTCGTCGCCGCCCACGTGCACCGCGTGGAGCGGCCCGCCGGCCTCCTCATACATCTCGCGCACGTCGTCGATCACGGTTGCCATAAACCGATACGTGGAAGGCCGGCACGCATTCACGACGTTGTTCGCCCAGCCCTGCACGGAGCGGTAGGTTGAGCTATCCGCCGGGTCCTGGAGACGGTAGCGTCGAGCGGCTTCCGTTTTGCCCAGTGCCGCGAGGCGGTCGTGGCGCGCTTCCATCGCCACGATGGCGGCGCGAGCGTGGCCGGGCACGTCGATCTCCGGCACCACCGTGATGTGACGCTCGCGGGCGTAGCGCAGGATCTCTTTGAAGTCCGAGCGCGAGTAGAAGCCGCTGCCGTGCGAGGCTGCCGTGTCGGGACTGGGGCCGGAGCCGAAGGAGGGGAGCAGGTGCTCGCGGGGCGCGTCGCCGCTCGGATGGCCGCGCCTCCCGCCTACCTCCGTCAGCGCGGGAAGCTCCTCGATGGGCAGCCGCCAGCCTTCGTCGTCGGTCAAATGGAAGTGAAACGTATTGAGCTTGTAGCGCGCCATTAAATCTAACAATTTCTTGACGGCAGACTTCGACTGGAAGTTGCGCGCCACGTCGAGGTGCATGCCGCGATAGCCGAAGCGCGGGGCGTCGCGCACGGTGACGGCGCTGATGGTCGTTTCTTCATGCTCTGGCGAGAGGAGCGCGCGCAAACTCTGGATACCGTAAAAAACAGCCTTCCGGCTCGCGCCCGTGATGCGGATGCCGCTGCCCGTTACCTCGAGCACGTAGGCCGGGTCGCTGTCGCCTGCGCCTGGCACCCGCGCGTCATCGCGGTCCAGCACGATAGCGCCTTCGGCGTCGTCGCCGCGCTCCACCGCCGGGCGCGCGCCCAGTAGCGGCTTGAGTACGCCGGCCAGGTACGCAGCTTCTTGCTTGACGTCAGCGTTAGCAAAGCGGACAGCGAGCACGTCGTCGAGAGCGAACGCGCCGGGCTGCTCTTCGATGGACACGGGCGCAGGCGTGATGCGCCCGACCTGTTCGGCGGGCAGGCGCGAGAGCGCGGCGTCGTTGGCGCGGTAGCGCCGCCGGGGCGTGGGCACCGGCACGGTGTCGCTGCGGCTCCGGTCCGTCTGGCGCTCCTCCGTGAACGGCGCGACGGTTTCGGAGCCGAGGGGCGCGGGCGATTCGCCTTCAAAAACAACATAGAATCCGGCGGGCGCGTCGCTCTCCTTGATGGCCCACGCGCCGGCTTCAAACGTGACGGCGCGCTCCTCACCGGGCGGCACGGGCGCAAACGCTGCCGTGGGCGTGAGTCGCCAGAGCTGCCCGTTGATGCGCTCGATGCGCAGGCCGCGCGGCAGGCTCTCCGGCGCGATGGTGCGCGCCAAGTTGAAGTACAGCGCCCAGTCCGTGCTGTCGAGCGGCGCGCGGCCCTCATTCGAGAGCGTGAGCGTCGAGCGGAAGCGGTTGCCGTCCAGGTAGTTCGTGTCCACGCGCCAGCGCACGGCGATGTTTTCGGCGCGCGGGTGATCGGGGGCCTCCTGCGGTTGGCTCGCGCGGGTCGAACTGCCCTGCGCGACGGCAAGGACGGCGGCCAGCGTTACGAGTAGTCGGCTTTTCTTACCGCAGAGTGCGCTGAGGGCGCAGCGGGTTAAAGATAGAAGGTCGAAAATAGAGGGTCGAGAGTAGTGGACGGTCAACTGTAATTTGTGGGGTCGAAGAAAGCGATCGCGAGGGGGGCGAGGTTGGCACTCCGCTCACGGTTCGGTAAAGCCTACCTCGCAGAAGCCAGTTCCTCGACGGCCTCGTAGAGTGGATCCCAGGAATGCTTCTGCTTCTGCGCGCGCACGCCCTCGGCGAGCGTCGGAGCCAGCGCCTCGTCAAAGAATCGCGTGACGGCACCTGCGAGCCGCGCCGGGCGTTCGGGCGGTACCACGAGGCCGGCCTCTTCGTGCGGCACGATCTCGGCCAGGCCGCCCACGTCGGTCGTGATGACGGGCTTCTCGAAGTGAAAGGCAATCTGCGCGACGCCGCTTTGCGTGGCGCTGACGTACGGCTGCACCACCGCGTCGGCGGCGGCAAAATACCGGGGCACGGTGTCGTCGGCCACGTAGCCTGCGTGCAGGTGCACGCTGTCGGTTAGGCCGTGCTCGACGATCCGGCGGCGGTAGGGAGCTTCGAAGCCGAAAAAGAGCAGCACGGGTGCGTCTGGGGGCAGGTCGAGCGCGGAGCGGGCTTGTTGCTTGGAGGGCGCGTCGCCGAAGCGGTCGTAGGTCGGGTGTTGCACGCGGCGGATGGGCGCGCTTGCGCCGAGAGCGCGCAGGTCGTCTTCGACGGATTCGCTCATGACGATGAAGCCGTCGCAGGCGTTCAAGAAATAGCGGCCCAGCAGCTTATCGCCGGGCCGCCGCTCGTGCGGCAGCGCGTTGTCCACGACGACGATGGAGCGGACGCCGCGGTGCCGCGCCATGCGCGTGACGGTGCCGTAGGCGGGCGCAAAAAACGGCATCCAGTACTTGTAGACGAGCGCGTCGGGGCGGCGGCGACGCACGTGAAGACCGGTCTTGATCCAGCTCCACGGGTTGAGCGTGTCGATCAGCCGCTCGGCGGGCACGGAATCGGCGGGGCGCTCCTCGGCGAGTTGCGTCTTGCCGGGAAAGAGCAGCTCCGGGTACTGCCGCGTGTAGGTGATTGCCTCCAGATTGTGGCCGCGCGCGCCAAGCCCTCGGTACATCGTCTCCAGAAAGTGCGCAATGCCGCCCCGATACGGGTAGAGCGGGCCGACGAGAGTGAATCTACTCACTGCGGTTAGTGCGTTTTCAACGGGTGAATTGGACGAAAACGGTGCAGGCGAGCGAACGCAAAATGCTCACAGATGGGCGCGGATTAGGAGGTGTGACGCGCGTTGACGGGCGAAAGGTGAACATACAACTTCCGCCGCCTGTCGCGCAAACGCTCTGCGGATCGCTCGCCCCGCAAACCGTCCTTAACAAGAACTTGACGAATCGAATGGCAGATTTTCTGACTGGGTTTTTTCTATATTGACGAATTCGCGCTTCTTTCGCCTATCACTTTCACTCATGTCCGATCTCACGTACGAGACCATTCAGGTTGGTGACAGCCACTCCATCACGCGCGTTCTGACCGAGGAAGACGTGCGGACCTTTGCCGAGATCACCGGCGACGACAATCCCATTCATTTGGACGAGGAGTATGCCCAAAACACGCGTTTCGGGAAGCCGGTGGTGCACGGCGTGCTGCTGCTGGGCATCATCTCGAAGATGCTGGGGCACGACTTTCCCGGCGCAGGCAGCATCGCCGTCAAGCTCTCGTGTCGCTTTCTGCGGCCCGTGCCCGTCGGCGCGGAGATCCGCGTTGAGGTCAAGATCACGGAAAAGATGCCGGAAAAGGAGCAAGTGAAGGGGCGCGTTTATATTTATCACGACGAGGGCATGGCGATGGGCGGTGAGGCGACGCTCATCCCGCCCGGCGCGCAAGAGTAACCTCAAGCGGTTTCAGACTTGTCAAGTGGGCGAGCTACGGCCCTCCTTTTACCGCCGTCCGCCGTCCCGTACGGACCAAACCCGCGAGCCGCCTGTTACGTTAATTCGACAGCTTACACCAGTTTCGTTCTCTGCCGACTTCTTTCCGCAATGGACGTTCGCTCTTACCTGCCCGACACCTCACTTTCGTCTGTAGAATTTTCCTCGTTTCTGGGCCAGTTTCGGGAGAAGCTGGATCACATCTTCAACGGGCGCGCCAGCCAGGACGAGCTGAGCCGAAAGCGCGGCGTGCCGCCCTTCGTGATGCGCGAGATCCGGTCCTGCAATCCGCTCTCGGTGTACATCCCGGAAGAGTACGGCGGACGCGGCGGCCACATCCACGAGGGGCAGGCCGTCCTGGCGGAAGCCTCTTACCAGTCACTTGCGTTGTCGCTCACCATCGGCATCAACGGCGCGCTCTTCTTGCAGCCGTTTACCAAGTACGGCAAGGAGGAGGCCAAAGCCGACGTCTTTCAGCGCTTTCTGGCGCAGGACAACATGGGC
>PXTQ01000065.1 GCA_003022505.1 Bacteroidetes bacterium QS_8_64_10
TCGTGGAAGAGCGGCAACACGACAGTTTACGTCCCGCTGACTACGATGCTCATCGTAAGCATCGTGCTTACGGTGCTCGTCAACGTGATCCTGCGCCTGCTGCGATAGGTCTTCTACTGATCCGAATAGGGCTTACCAAAACATTCAGCCCGAGCGCCTCCGATGCTGCTCGTCGGCAGAACGAGCGATAGGACGATGGGAAGCGAAAAGGAAAGGGTGTTTGACGTGGAAAACGAGTTGCTCCCTGAAACCTCCCTCCACACTTCCACCCCTTTTTACGACGCGGCGGGCGTGTCTTCTTCCTGCGAGGGAGCCGACAGCTCGGTTTGCACCACGTCCTGATTGAGACGCACCGTAGCCTGAATACGCTTGCGCTGGCGGTCCATCGTTTGGCGCCAGGCGTCCTGCCCGCGCTGCTGCACGATTTGCTGGCGGGCCTTCGCCGGGGGCATCATCTCGCCTGTGCGCCGATCCGTCACACGGATGACGTGATAGCCGAACTGCGTCTTGACCGGCTC
Source organism: Bacteroidetes bacterium QS_8_64_10 (assembly GCA_003022505.1). Taxonomy (GTDB): domain Bacteria; phylum Bacteroidota; class Rhodothermia; order Rhodothermales; family Salinibacteraceae; genus PXTQ01. The sequence continues at coordinate 519 of PXTQ01000065.1, forward strand.
GGAGGTGATGCTTTGCTGCTTGGAAAGGCCGAAGGCGGCTTCCTGAAACGGCTCCACGAGGCTCGAGTCGCGGCTCACCCAACCCATGCTGCCGCCCTTCTGCGCGGAGGCGGGATCGTCGCTGTGACGCCGTGCCAGCGCTGCGAAGTCCGCGTTGCCAGACTGCACGCTGTCGATGAGCGTCTGTGCGCGCTGCTGCACCGAGTCGGTGGCTTCGGGCGAGGCCCCGCGCGGCACGCGCAGGAGAATGTGCTGCAGCTTGATTTGCTCCGCTGCGGCCCGGCGGGCAGAGTCGACTTCGGAGGAGGTAGGCTGCGCTACGTTTTTTACGGTACGCTGTTGCAATTTCTGGACGCGCGCGCGCTGCCGTAGCATCGAGCGCAAAGAGTCTTCCGTCAAATTCTGTTGCGCGAGTCGCTTGCGGTACGCCTGTTCGCTGGGAAACTGGCCGCGGATTTTACGAAACCGCTGGTTCACTTGCGCAGTGTCGGCCTGGATGTTTAGGCTGTCCGCCATCTCAACGAGTTGTTGGTTGAGTTGCGTCATCAGATTGCGTCCTACGAACCCCTCTACAATTCGGCGGCGCACGTTTGGGCGGTTGCCCTGCATCATCGACATGCGCTTGTTAGCCTTTTTCAATTGCTGGCGGAACTGCTGCGTTTGCAAGGTGTCCGTGCTGGCAGCCGTCTGAACAATTGCTGCTTGCGTGGAATCCTGAATCGGCTCGCCGACCTGTACGGTGAACGACCCGATGGGCGTGTTGACAGCAGCGTTCTCAGAAGAGTCGTCTCCACTTCCGCCACAGGCAGTGAGGCTTAAGGCGGCAAGCAGCAAGAGGAGTGTAGAAAGGGGGGAGCGTTTCATAGTAGTGTGGATGGTGTAATTTTAGATTCACAGTTCAGTACCGCTGGCATGCCCTCGAGGGTTCCCACAAGATCGTCATCATATATTGAGAGAGACGCTTTTGCGCGTTTTTGATCCGCCTGCGTAAAAGTTCATTGAACGAGAAACCGTCTCATGTAAAGCAGGTAACGCTGTAACGCACTTAATTTGCCGCGTTCGTCTAGCTTGGTCTAGGACGCCGGGTTCTCAGTCCGGTAACACGGGTTCAAATCCCGTACGCGGTACTTTCCGAAAAGCGGCTCATCGGCGTCAAAATCGGCGTTTGTGGGCCGCTTTCGTATGTTTGAGCGGAGTGGACATTTGGAAGCAAAGCGAACGAAAACGAAACTCTGTGGGGAATATATGGGGAACGGATTCCCGACAACTGAAAACGGCCCGTCACCGCAAGGCGGGCGGGTCGTCATCGGGCGCGCTTCGTTTTTGGTAGGCGATGAAATACATCAGCTTTCCATGCACGCTTTGTCGTTGATTTGTATATGAAAGCGGCCAGCTAAAGATTATTCCGATCTCGATCCGAGATACTCCGCAAAATCCGTGTCTATCCTTGTGCACTTTTGTTTTTGCTGCCCACAAAGCCTGCGCTCGTCTCCGCCGGCGCGGATTCGCCCGACTCCGCGCCGTTGCCTGCGAACCACGAGCGCGCCTGGTACAGCGGGTGGTGCGTGTAGCCGGAGCGCGCGACGGCTCGCAGCGTCCGACGGAAGTCGCGCGCAAGCAGCCAGTCGCCCAGCGTGTCGAGCATAGCCTCGTGCTGTTGGCGCAGCTGCCACTGGAGCACGGCCTGCCCGCCCTCCAGCAACACCACGAGCACCGTCGCGCCCGCCACCGCCGGGTTCAGTGAGGACGGATGCAACCATGCGCCCATGCCCAGAGCAGCCGCGTACGCCGCCCAGTCGAGATTGTAGCGCATGAGGCGGAGCGGACGGAGCGAGCGACGCAGCTGTCGACGCAGCCGCTGCTTCTTTTCGGACGCGGCGAACTGGGCGGGCAGCGGGCGTTGCAGGATCGAGCGCAGGGCGCGCAGAACGAGGCTCTCGCGCCAGAGGTGATCCTGGCGGTAGAGGCATTCGCGCAGGTGCGCGGCGTCGAGCGGCTGCCGAAGGAATTGCTGCTCCAGGCGCGTCTGCCGGGCGGCCCGCCGCATCCGGAAGAAAAGCTGGGCCTTGCGCAGGCCGTAGAGCACGAGCAGGCCGCCCGCCGGAAGCAACCACGGCGACCACAGCGACGGGTGAAAGATGGACGCCATCAGAATGGCTGCGGCCACGCCTTCCCAGAACGCGAGCCGCTGGATGCGACGGCTCGTGCGGCCTACCTTCAGTACGGGCTTGACGACGGCGAAGGACATGCGAATGGTTGCAGGTTAGCAGGTTGCACGTTCGCAGGTTACTGATGCGGGCATGGTCTTCTGAACTTTTGCGAGCATGGCGAGCGGGACGGGGAGAATAGGAGAACGCCTATGCTCCTCATCTCACACACTCCCAAACACAGTGCAGGTTCAAGCGGTCATTTGGATGTGGGGAAGACCGGTCAGGTTTTCGAGTGCGCTCCCAGGTAGAACCACGCACCTTCGGAAAAGCGCTCTCCAAACTCTTGCTTGTCATTTACTACGCTACGCTCCGTGAACCTCCCTCTGGTCGGTTTCGCACTCCGATGCGGAGTCTCCTACATCAAGGCGTCTGCTGGACATATGGAGATACTGAATCAAGTTCAGTATGACAGTCTCTGGGGTTTGGAGAGCGCGTTATTTGCTCGTGTGCGACAAACTACTTTGAGAGCGTTCGAGTGAAGCGTTCAGTTCGCGCCGTGCTCGCCCAAAACGTAGCGAAGCATACATACGCTTGCTCTTTGCCTTCTAAAAACGTTTTTCTCCTGCATCGCAGGGGGCCATCCGGGCAGGTGCAACGCCTGCATTATTTAGTGCACGATCCTTAGCAATCCGTTCACGGCATGGTAACGCACAGAACGTAGCGCCGGTCTTGGTTGAAAAAAGGCCAAAGACCCGGCAACCGGCTGCAACGGCGCAGCACGATCCGGATATTCAATCAAGCAAGCTCCGACCTTTTTCAACGTTCCGTATTTCCGAATGATGGGCATCAGCTACGCAAAGACCGCGCTGGCGCTTCTTCTCGTGCTGGCGGCGGGGTGCCGCACCTACGGCGGGCGCGACAGCGAGGCGATCACGTTCCGCCAGATCGAAGCCGCCGTGCAGGACTACGCGCGCGCCTATGACCGCGCGAATGCCAACGCCGCTGCGCTCGAACAGGCCGCTAAGCAGGACTCGGCGGCGGCGACGCTGGCGCGCAAGTACAGGGCGCTCGTGGCGACGCATGGCGCGCGCCTGACCGACCAGCGCGAGCGGATGGAGGAGTTGCGCGGCTCCGACGACTACCGGGCGCTGAGCCGCACGCTCGGCGGCGTCGTCAAGGAGCAGCAGGTGATGGCGAAGGAATACCGGAACCTCATGGCGCGCTACCGACCCGGCGGCGACACCACCGTCGTCGCCTTCGAGGTGCCCCCGCGCGGTCGCTACTACCTGGTGCCCCCCTTCTACGAGGCCGCCCGCAACGAGGCGCAGCCGCGCCTTCCGGGTCTGGCGCGCAGCGAGGTGGGCGGCACCCCGACTGACACCGCGCAGACAACTGTGCCGCGCCCGGCGCGCCGCGACACAACGCCGTGAGTTATTGTACGCACCATCTCCTCATCCTCCCAGCGCCCTATCCGTTCCCGGTGTTGTTTCCGAAGCGCTCCAGTGCGTCCTCGTCCTTCCAGCGGCTGTGTATGGTAAAGATGAGATCGTACCGCGCGCCCTGCCAGAGCGCCAGGTGCTCACAGCCCGCAAACGCCCGGATCTCAGGAGCTGCTCTCCTCGAAGATCGCCAGGAAGTCGTCGCGCGCCGCCGGGCGAAACGTCATGCGGACGAGACGGATGAGCATAGTTTGAGGGACGGAGAGACGAAGAAACGGAAGGGAAGACAGAGAGAACGAAGCACCGGCTCTCCGATTTGCCGTCTCACCGGCTCGTTTCGGACTGCCCCCAGGCGGCGGCCAGATCGTCGATGAGCGCCTGTTCCTGCTCCAGTAGCTCCTCGTCGGCGCCGGCCACGTAGCGCAGGTCTTCGAGGACGGCGTCGCGCTGGTGCTCCGGCACTGCCTGCTTGACGGACTCGACCGCGTCCTCGAACACGTTCCGCTCCGGGTTCTGCACGTAGAGGCGTAGAGCCTCCTTGACCACCGGCAAGACCTCGTCGTCATCGACGTCCGGCAGCCACTCGCTGAGCTTGGCCTGGATGGCCTCAAGCTCTTCGCTGGACAGATAGCTGTCGGTTTCGTGGGCCAGCGTCAGATAGATGTACGCCAGGTCGTGGATGGCCGTCCACCCTTTGGTGTCGCGCGTCCTTTCGTTCAGGATGCTCCACTTGCGCTCTTCCGGCTTCTCCTCCGGTTCGGACCGCACCTCCCACAGCGAGGCCAGCTCGCCGATGAACGAATTTTCCTCGTGCAAAAACTTGTCGTCGGCCAGCGCGATGTCCATCAAATCCTCCAGGATGAACGCGCGCAGGTCCTGCGGCACCGTCTCCCCAACGGCGTGGGCCGCCTCACGCACGGGGTCAGCGGCGCTGCCCTGCGTATAGGCCTGGAGCGCGTCGCCCACGGCCTGCTGGAGCGTCTCGTTGGTAGCCTCGGCCTGCCAGAGCTGAAGGCGGTCGGCGATGGTGTCGGCCTCCGCCGAGTCCATGTCCTGGTCCGTGTTGTGCGCCAGCGCAATGTAGAGAAGCGCCAGGTTGCGCAGCATGTCTTTGTTTTGCGAGGGAAGATCCTCCATCGTCGTCGTTATCTTGGTATTATGCTAAAGAGCAGGCGTGCAACGCGCGTTTCTATAAGCGAACCGCTGCCTGCTGGATCCATGCTGGCGCAGATGTAACAGCCTTTCCGCAAGCGCTCAGCCGATGAACTTGTAGCCGATGCCGTAGACCGTCTCAATGTATTCGGGCACATCCGGATCGGGTTCGATCTTCTTGCGCAGTGAGGCCACGTGCCGGTCGATGGTGCGCGTGGTGATGTCGCCGGAGATGCCCCACACGTCGCGCAAAAGCTGCTTGCGGCTGACCGTGCGGTTGCGGTGCTGGATGAAGTAGCGCAGGATGTCGAACTCCAGCGCCGTAAACTCGATTTCCTCGTCTCCGCGAAACGCCGTGTGGTTACTGAAATTGACCTCCACCTCGCCGAACTGATACACCTCCATCGGGGCCTCCGAGGGTGGATTGCTGCGCTTGAGCACGGCCTTGACGCGGGCAGCCAGCTCCTCCGCGCTGAACGGCTTGGTCACGTACTCGTCCGCACCCAGATCGAAGCCCTGCAGCTTGTCTTTCTCCTGCCCTTTTACGGTCAGCATCAAGACGGGAGAATCCACGCCGGCCTCGCGCGCCTCGCGCAACACCTCGAAACCGTTCTTGTTGGGCATCATCACGTCCAGTATCACTATGTCGAAGCGCGACGAGGAGGTCAGCTTGTCAATCGCCGCGTTGCCCTCGGTGACGCGCTCCACGTCGTAGCCCTGCATGTCAAAAAAATCTTCCAGCCCGACGCCCATTTCAGCATCGTCTTCCGCAATGAGCATCCGGGTGCCTGCGTCTGTTTTCGTTTTCGACATAGGGTAGAAAATGGTTCGAATCGACAAATACGCTGTTTGTACCTTACCGAAGCGAGGCGTCTTATGGAAGTGCCGCACGTTACGTCTGTGTAAAAGATGTATGATAGACGACAGAGCGTTCCGATCTGGCAGGCAATAGGAAGCATATGCCGTCCGGTCTCCGTTGAATGCTTCGAGTTGTATCCCACGAAAACCGTGCTGCCTTCCGCAGACCGCGGACAGCGTCTCATTGTGGAAGCTGTTCTCACAGCCTGAGAACGGCGGCGGTCTGTTGTCTGCCGTCGTGTCAAGAGCAGCGCAGTTTCAAACCTCAAAGGCGTGCACGGAAAGCTGATGCACGCGCCCGAAACCAGCAGACAACGCCATGGACTTTTACGCCGTCGTCGCTTTCCTGACGCTCATCGGCTTTGCGGGGCTGGCCGCCCTGCTGCTCGTTCCGGTGTATCTGTTTCTGAAACGCGAGGAGCAGGCCAGCAAACGGTGGACGCGCGACGCGCTTCGGGGGCGACTCCGCGAGAAGAAGCAGGCTCGCAGCGAGCAGGACGGCGACCCGCCCGAACGGTGAGCAAGGAGATTGACGGATAGGAAGAAAGGAGGATAGGAAACTGGGCGCGCTGAGTCTGCTTGGACCTTCTATCTTCTCATCTTCCCAGCGCCTCATTCTCCTTTAATTTGCTTACGGCTCAGTGAGCGTGACGTGCGGCTGGAGCTTTTGCAGCGTCTTCGGCCCGATGCCGCTCACGCGCGTCAGGTCGCGCTTGCGCCGGAAGCCGCCGCGCCGTTCGCGGTAGGCCAGGATACGCGCCGCCGTCGCCGGACCGACGCCATTCAACCGCTGAAGCCGTTCGGACGAGGCCGCGTTGATGTTGACGCGGACGGGTGCTTCCTCGGCAGATGGCTCGCTCGCATCCGGTTGCGGCATGTTCTCGACAGGTTCGCGGGCCGCCAGCGAGTCAGCGGACTGGGCCGCGCCGCGCGCGAAGAGGCGGTCGCCCGCACGGTACGTCTCCGGCGGAATCGGACGAGGCTGCTCCTGCACGTAGCGCACCGCCAGGCCCACGTTGAACAGCCCCACAAGCGCCAGCAGCACGAGGCTTTCGATCTGCGTAATCGAAAAGCGCTGTTGCAGTCGGTAGAGCCAGATCATGGTTTTGGGGTGTAGATGTAAAAGGATGTAGGTGGGTATGTTTTTCTCCCGGCCTCGCAGTCTCTCAGCTTCCCCTTTGTTTTGATAGACACGCGAGCGCGCCGGGCATAACGCGCGGCTCTTTTGCTTTGCCAAATCTTAACGCGACATGATCGAGCGAACCGAAGCCATCACGTTGCGGCACGTGAACTACGGCGAGACGAGCCAGATCGTCACGCTCTTTACGCGGGAGCGCGGCAAGCTGGCCGTCATGGCGAAGGGGGCGCGCAAGCCTAAAAGCCCGTTCGGTTCTACGCTCCAGCCGATGGCGTACGCGGAGGTCGTGTACCACTACAAGCGCACCCGCAGCGTGCAGACGCTCAGCGAGAGCGCGCACGTCAGTACGTTCGGTGGTATCGGCGAGCGCCTCGACCGCCTCACGGTGGGGCAGCGCATGATGGAACTCGTGGAGGCGCTCTTGCGGGACGAGGAGCAAAACGAGGCGGTCTTCCAGCTTACGGTGGAGACGCTGGCCCGGCTCGACGCGGCGGAGGAGCGCGTTCGCAACGTGCTTCCGTTCTTCCAGCTGCGGCTGGCCTGCGAACTGGGCGTGGCACCGGCCATCGAGCGCGAGGCGGTGGAGGCGTTGCCGCCGGCGGGCGGCGTGCTGGCGCTGGAGAGCGGGGCGGTGCTCGGTCCCGACGGCTCGCCGGAGGCTGCTCGCCGCGCCGGGCGCACGGCTCTGCGCGCCTACGCCATCTTTGCCCGCGCCAGCCTGGACGACGTGATGCGCCTGCGCCTACGTGAGGGCACGCGCCGCACCGTCGAGGGACTGATCGACGACTACCTCCGGTACCAGTTCGAGGCGTCCTACCCGACGCGCAGCGCCCGCGTCGCTGAAGAGATGGCTTCCTGGCAGCCGGGGTGAGTGGCTGCAGGTTGGCAGGTTGCAGGTTTCAAGTTGAGCAATCAGGAAGAATAGCACGCGGATTTGCGCGGGTCGTACGGATCGACACGGAGCTATAAGAACTGATCCGCCTGATCTGCGCCCCTCCGTCCGCTCCTCTTCGCGCCCTCTGCGGTAAGACCTAACGCCGCTCGCGGCTTAAGCGCAAGTCGCGGGCGCGGCGCACGAGCGCGACGGCGAAGCCGCCCGCCAGAATCAGGATCCCCGCCCACAGCACGCCGATAAACGGCTTCTCGCGCGCCTGCATCACGATCCAGTCTTCGGGAGCCACCTTCACGCCCTCCACCGCCAGATTGATCGCGCCGGTGTCCACGTTCATGCCCGTAAACGAGAGCGTCAGCCCCCAGTCGCGCACGCGGTTCTGCACGTACTGCACGGAGCGATCCTGCATGATGATGTAGACGGGACGCAAATCGCGCGTCTCGTTCGTCGCCAGCTTTGTCAACTCGATGCGCGCAGCCACCGCCACCTCCGCCGAGTCGGGCACTAAACTTGGGCGAACCTGCGTGTCGAAGCCCTCGAAGCTCAAGGCGAACGCCTCGCGGCCCAGCGTCGTCGAATCGCCCTGCGAGAGCGTCAGTTCGCCGCCCGGCTTATCGCTGTCGTTTTTGTTCTTCTTGTCTTCCTCGAAGCGCGCGGCGGGCGAAGCGGCGGCGTAGAGATCCTGTTCCACGTAGTGCTGAATGTCGGGAC
>PXTQ01000066.1:0-7297 GCA_003022505.1 Bacteroidetes bacterium QS_8_64_10
GGGCGCTACCTACGGCGAGCCGTTTCTGTACCGGCGCGGGCCGTTCGGCGTGAGCGACCTGATGAGCGTGCTGGAAAGCGAGAAGACGTTTCGATGAGGTTTGCAGGTCCGGCAGGTCTATCCAGTCGGCAGCCCTCGTTTCCTCCTTTATTCACAAAACTTGTCGCGGCTGCTGTTTATAGTAGTTGCCAAGCGACGCCAAGACTGGCTCAACGCGACCATGAAGCGCCTTCCCGACGTACTGCCCGCTCTCCCGCGCCGACCTCGACGGGGCCGACTTCCGCTTCCCGTTCTCGGAGAGCTGGCGCTTCGTTCGTCGCGTGCCACGTAGCACCACGCAAGCATCTTACTTCGCGCTTTCAGGCGCCGGTTCTCACAGCGAGAGCCGGCGCTTTTTGTGTGCAATCCCGTTTTTCGACCTTCTGACCTTTCGACCTTCGACCAGAAAATGGCTATCACGCTTGCCTTCAGCGGCGGACTCGACACGTCTTTTTGCATCCCGCACCTGCGCGAGACTTACGGCGAGCCGGTGCGCGCCGTCACCGTCAATACCGGCGGGGCCGCTCCCGACGAGGCGTTGCGCGAGCGCGCATTCGGCCTGGGCGCGGAGGAGCATATTCAGGTAGACGCGCGTGAGGCGCTTTTTGAGGATCACCTGAGTTATCTGATCAAGGGCAACGTGCTGCGCGGCGACGTGTACCCGCTGTGCGTAGGGCCGGAGCGCGTGGTGCAGGCGCGCAAGGTGGCCGAGGCGGCCCGCGAGGCGGGGGCGCGAGCGGTAGCACACGGCTCCACCGGCGCGGGCAACGATCAGGTGCGCTTCGACGTGGCGCTTCGCCTCCTGACCGGCGACGACCTGGAGGTGCTCGCGCCCATCCGCTCGAACGAACTGAGCCGCGAAGAGACGACGCGTTTTTTGGAAGAGCGCGGCCACGACGTGCCCGCCGACACGACCGCTTACTCGATCAACAGAGGCTTGTGGGGCACGACCGTCGGCGGACGTGAGACGCACACCCCCACGAGGAGGGACGGCCCGTCGCCCTCGACGGCGAACCGATGGCCCCCGTCGCGCTCATCGAACGGCTCAACAAGGTGGGCGGGGCCTACGGCATAGGGCGCGACATTCACGTCGGGGACACGATCCTCGGTATCAAGGGGCGCGTCGGCTTCGAAGCCCCCGCCGCCCGCATCCTGATTACGGCTCACCGCGAACTCGAAAAGATCGTGCTCACCAAGTGGCAGCGCTATCAGAAAGATCAGCTCGGCGACTTTTACGGGATGCTCCTGCACGAGGCGGATTATTTTGATCCCGTGATGCGCGACGTGGAAGCGTTTCTCGACTCCTCGCAAGAGACTGTGACCGGGACCGCAACCGTCAAAATCTACAAAGGCAACGTGCACGTGCAGGGCTGCGAGAGCCGGTACTCGATGTTCGACGCGGGCGGCGCGACCTACGGCGAGGAGCACGCTCGCTGGGACGGGCGCGACGCCGAGGGCTTCACGCGGCTGGCGGGCCTCCAGGCCGAACTCGCCCAGCAGGCGCGCTCGGAGCAAGCTGCGACGAAAACATCCTCGACGCCTCCCGGCCCCCCGACCCGTAAGGGGGAGTCGGCGACTCGCCCCGGCGTGGTAAAACGATAAAACGCCTTCCCCTGATCGCCGCCTTGCAACCGAACGACTCCACTCAACGTAACTCACCGAGTTGCCCCAACGCGAAAACGCGACAACCCATGAACACGAAGACCCTTTCCCCCGCTCGCCATCTCCAACCGGACAAAATTGCTTCCAGCACCGCTCCGTGCGAATTGCCTCCGGCGCGCGTGGCGCTCTCCGATTACGTAGTGGCCGAGGAGGGCTATTGCCTCGCTGTGCGCGCCCTTGCCGACAAGGAAACCTACAATGAGGTCGAATGTACCGACGGCTCCTTCCGCTGCATCCGCAAGGGCGACGTGCTCGTGGGCGTTCTGGGCGAGCGGCAGGCCCTCAAAGGATACAGCGGGCGCGTGCCGCGTACCATCCACACGGGCGACACGCTCAACGTGCTGAACCTCGGCGGCATCATCGGGCGCTGCACCTCGCACCTGCCGGAGTTGGGCGAGGCGCTGCCCGTGGAGGTGCTGGGCGCGGTGCTCTCCGAGAACGAGGATCGGCGCTGCCACGCGCGCATTCAGGATCACGCCGTGGAACCGGCCTACACGCTCGCCGACTCCGCTCCGCTCGTGGTGGTAAGTGGTACAGCGATGGATACGGGCAAGACCTCGGCGGCCTGCCAGATCATCGAAGGCCTCACCGAGGGGCGCGGCCTGGACGTGGCGGCGGCCAAGCTGACGGGCGCGGCCCTCCAGCGCGACGTGCGCGGGATGCGCGAGCACGGCGCGTCGGCGTGCGCCACGTTTACGGACGCCGGCATCGTGGCGTCTACGAACAAAAAGATGGGGCCGCACGCCAAAGGCCTGATCGAGCACCTCAACGCGGGCGACCCCGACCTCATCGTGCTGGAGATGGGCGACGGCTTCATCGGCTACTACGGCGTCGATGAGCTTTTGCGCGACAAGGAACTCCAGCGCTTCACGCGGGCGCATGTCGTGACGGCCACGGACCTGGCAGGCGCCTGGGCTGCCGACGAGACGTTCCACGAGCGCTACCGCTCTTCGATTACGGTCATGACGGGGCCGATCACCGACAATGCCGTCGGGCGGCAGTACATTCAGAACGAACTCGGCGTGCCGGCGGTCAACGCGCTTCAGGACGGCGAGACGCTGACCGATATCGTGGCAGAGACGCTGGACGAGGAGGCCGGTTTGCGCTCCCCGCGTCGAACGACGCTCCGCCCGCTTCAGATGGTGGCGGACAAGTAGACGGCGGACCGCAGACGGCAGTTGGGCGCTCCTGCTTCTCTTCTGCGAAACAGGTAAACGTCATGGCTTACAAGTTCGAGAAGCTGCGCGCGTGTGGCAGCGGTCGCTGGATTACGTTGATATGCTTTACAGGCCTTTCGCTCCTCACTTGACGGAGCGGAGGCATCAAGGAAGAAGCCGTTGAATACGACACTGACGTTCCGTCCTGACACATTCGGTAACACAAAGCAGCAACCTGCGGTCTGCCGTCCGCGGTCAGCGGTCTTTCCCCTCACGCGACGCGCGCTTCTGAAAGATACGAACCCAAAAGCTTACCGTGAGCACTTCTAAACGACACCGCATCACCCTCCTGCACGGCGCGAGCTACGTGGGCGGCGAGATCATCAGGCTGCTCCTGCGTCACCCGCGCGCCGGGCTGACGAGCGTCACGAGCCGCACCTTCGCGGGCGAGCCGGTCTGGAAGGCGCACCCCGCGCTGCGTGAGCAAACCGGGCTGACGTTCAGCGAGCACGCCCAGGACGTGGGCGACGCCGACGCGCTGCTTATCGCCGCCGAGCACGGGCGGAGTGCGCAGATCCTGCCGCCACTGCTGGAGGGCGGCTTCGAGGGGGCAGTCGTCGATCTCACCGCCGACTTCCGTTACGAGGATCCGGCGCTCTACGACGAGTGGTTCGATTACGAGCACCCCGCGCCGGAGCTGCTGGGTCGCTTTCAGTACGGCCTGCCTGAGGTGCACGCGCCCTACCCTGACGAGGCGCGCTGGATTGCCAACCCCGGCTGCTTCGCCACAGGGCTGGCCCTCGCGCTGCACCCGCTCGCGGCCAACACGGCGTCGCTCGACGCCTCCGTCACGGCGCTTACCGGCGCGTCGGGGTCCGGCGCGACGCCCAAAGCGGCGACGCACTACCCCACGCGCGACGGCAACGTGCGCGCCTACAAGGTGATGGCGCACCAGCACCTCCCGGAGGTCGAACAGGTGCTCGGCGACAGCGCTAACGTGACGTTCGCGCCCGCTTCCGGCCCGTGGACGCGCGGCATCTGGGGTACGGCGCACGTTCGGCTGCCGGGCGAGGCGGGCGCGAAGACGGTGGCGGACTGGTACGACGACGCTTACACCGAGGGCGCGTGCGTGCGGCTCTCGCCGGGCGCGCTGCCCGAAATGCGCGCTTCGGTAGACACGCCGTTTTGCGACGTGGGCTGGCAGACGCAAGGCGACCGCCTCGTCGTGGGCTTTGCGCTCGATAACCTGTTAAAAGGCGCGGCGAGCCAGGCCGTGCAAAACATGAACCTCGTGCTCGGCCTGCCGGAGACGGCGGGGCTGGTTCCTCCCGGCGAGCGCGCTTTCGCTGAATCAGCCGCTCGCAACGAACGGCGCGAAGAAGCGTTTTCGTGAGGGACGGCGGACAGCGAACGGCAGACCGCAGGCGCGTGCTGAACGCCTGCCGGCCTGCGAACCGCCGTCGGCGGTCTGCGGTCCGTCGTCTCGCTTGAAAATCCCTCATCCGTTTTCGAGAAACACTGCTATGACCACCGACCAGCTTATCCAACAAGAAGAATCCCACCAGATTCCGACGTACAGCAAGCTGCCCATCGTGATGGAGCGCGGCGAGGGCGCTTACGTGTGGGACGCCGACGGCAACCGCTATCTCGATTTCTACGGCGGGCACTGCGTATGCCTGCTGGGGCACAGCCCGCCGGCGGTGGTGGAGGCCGTGCAGGAGCAAGCCGGCAAGCTGGTCTTTTACTCGAACGTGGCATACAGCACGGTGCGTGCCGAGGCGTCCGCCCGGCTTGCAGAGATGGCCCCCGACGGCATGGAGCAGGTGTTCTTCGCCAACTCCGGCTCGGAAGCCAACGAGACGGCGCTCAAGCTGGCGCGCAAGCACACCGGGCGCTCCGGCGTTCTCGCCATGGAGCAGGGGTTCCACGGACGCACCCTCGGCAGCCTGGCGCTCACCTACGCCGACAAGTACCGCGCCCCCTACCGCGACGTGCTCCCCGACACCCGCTTCGTGCCGTTCGGTGACGCGGACGCCGCCGCCCGCGCCTTCGAGGAGCACGGCGATCATCTTGCGGCGGTCGTCCTGGAGCCGATCCAGAGCATCGCGGGCGTGCAGACGGCTGCGCCCTCGTACTTCCGGGCGCTGCGCACGCTTTGCGACAAGCACGGCGTGCAATTGATTTTCGACGAAGTGCAGACCGGTGTCGGGCGCACCGGCACGTTCTCGATCTCGGAGCAGCTCGGCATGAAGCCCGACCTCATCTCGCTGGCGAAGAGCCTGGGGGCAGGCGTGCCCGTGAGCAGCGTGCTCGTCTCCGACGAGATCGCGGCGGGCGTAGAGTCCGGCGATCAAGGCTCGACGTTCGGCGGCGGGATGCTGGCGATGGCGGCGGTGAAGGCGACCCTCGACACGATCCGGGAGAACGACCTGATGGCGCGCGCCACCTCCATCTTCGGCACGATATGCGCGGCGCTGGGACCGCACGTCCGGGACGTGCGCGGGCGCGGTTGCCTGATCGGCGTGGAGCTGGACCGTCCCGCCGCTCCCGTGCGCGACGCGCTGCTGCGTGAGGGCGTGCTCACCGGCACTTCCGGCGATCCGAACACCTTACGTTTGATGCCGCCGATCAACACGCCCGACGAGGCCCTCGATGCGTTCGTCGATACGTTCCAGGAGGTGCTTGAACGAAACGCGCAACCGGCGTGAGAAACAAAATGCGTTTAAGCACCTTTATTATGCATGACCTGTATGAACAAAGCGACAGCGTGATATGCGTGTCACCGTCAACGTGCCTGACGAGTTAGGCGAACAAATTAAGATGTGGGCCGACGAGCAGGACGTGTCCGTTTCCTCGATTTATGCGGATGCCGTCGAAAAGCACCTTGCGCGCCAACGCCGAAAACGAGCCGCCGAGCGCATTGAGGCCAGCCTGGGTGGGGCCTTTGCACCGGATGCGTTGGAAGAGCTTGACAAAATGCGAGAAGGATCCGAAAGGCACTTCGAATGACGACTCTTCCTTCACGGCTCGGACTCGATACGGGCTTTTTCAAGCGGCTCGACGGCGGTGGTCAACGCGCCGAGACGGCGTGGGCGCAAATCGTCGAGGGCGGCACTACAGGAATTATTTCGTGCGTCACGATCTTCGAGTTGCAGAAGTTGGGTCTTCGAGGTGTGATCGAAAAGCAAGCCGTGGAATCGCTGACCGAAGAGCTTCATCATTTGTGTCAGATCATCTGGCTCACGGAAAATAGCCTGATCCGGCGCGCGGCGCGCATCTCGCACGGCAACAACATTGCGATGGCCGACGCGCTCATTCTGACTTCGCTCATGGAGGCCGACGCCGAGCACATCTACACCACGGACACCGACTTCGAGCGCTATGAAGCAGGTCCCGCCGACATCGTGCTGCTCCGATAGACCTCCGAACTCGCTGGGGCGTCGTTCCGGCGCAACATCGCTACGGCATCTGGATCTGCTGAACCTGCAACTTGAAACTTGTAAACCTGCAACCTGAAACCTTTGAACCACCTCACGCACTGGTCCGCCCTGGCCGACGACACCTGGAACGAATGCGTGGACGCCGCGCTTCGCCACCACCGCGCGGGCCAGACCTGGACGAACGAGGCCCACGGACGCAGCCTGGGCCTGCTCTTTTTGAATCCGTCGCTCCGCACGCGCACCTCGATGGAACTGGCCGGTAAGCAGCTCGGCGCGCACGCCACCACGCTCGACGCCGGTGGGGGCGGCACGTGGCCGTTTGCCTGGGGCGAAGGCACCGTGATGGACGGCGATCAGAGCGAGCACCTCCGCGACGCCGGGGGCGTCTTGAGCCGCTACTTCGACACCATCGGGCTGCGCGCCTTCGCCTCGCTCACCGACTACGACCGCGACCGGCAAGACGCTGTGCTCCGCGCCTTCGCCGACGCCGCCACGGTGCCCGTCGTCAACATGGAATCGGCGTTCTACCATCCGTGTCAGGGCCTCGGCGACGCTGCGACGATTGCCGAGCACTTCGACGGCGACGTGCAAGACCGCCGCTTCGTGTTGCAGTGGACCTACCACCCGAAGCCGCTGCCGATGGCCGTCGCCAACTCGGCGCTCCTGCAGGCCGCCCGGCAGGGCACGGACGTGACCATCGCGCGGCCCGACGAATACCCGCTCGACGCGGGCATCGTGGAGCAGGCGCGCGACTACGCCGAGGCGCGCGGCGCGTCGCTCACGGAGACGCACGACCCGGACGCGGCCTACGACGACGCCGACGTGATCTACGCCAAAGCCTGGGCGGGGCGGCGCGTCTACGACGATCCGGAGGGGGAGAAAAAGCTGCGCGAGAGCTACCGGAACTGGCGCGTCACACCGGAGCGCATGGCTCGCACCGACGAGGCAATCTTCATGCACTGCCTGCCCATCCGCCGCAACGTGGTCGCCGACGACGCC
>PXTQ01000066.1:7339-13838 GCA_003022505.1 Bacteroidetes bacterium QS_8_64_10
CTGGCGTGTTTCAGTTCTATGTGTTGCGGTGTTCGGCAGGTCGAAGGTCGCAAGTCAGTCAGGTCGGGCACGTCTCGTTGTCCTGAAAGCCTCGACGGACTTCTCGATCTGCAAGCGCGAAATCGAGCACGCTCACGCAACACGCGCCTTACGCAATACGAGTGGATCTACCGGCAGTAGTCAGACAGCATGAGCGAGCGTCGAAAATCGAAGTTGCCACCGGTCGTGGTGAAAGTCGGCGGGGCGCTGCTGCAGGAGCCGACGGAGGCGCTGTGGCAGGGCATCCAGCGGGTCCGAGAGGATGCGCCCGTCGTGCTCGTGCACGGCGGCGGCGCGCAGGCGACGGCGCTGGCCGAGCGGCTGGGCCACACCCCGCGCATGGTGCGGGGGCGGCGCGTGACCGAAGATCTCGACCTGCAGATTAGCCAGTACGCCCTGCGCGGCGCGCTCAACACCGAGCTGGTGGCACAGGCGCAGCAACACGATCTGCGCGGCGTGGGCCTTTCCGGTGCAGACGGCGGCCTCGTTCGCGTTACGAAGCGCCCGCCCCGGGAGATCGGCGGCGAGACGGTGGACTTCGGCTGGGTGGGCGACGTGGGGCGTGTGGAGCCGGAGGCGCTGGCAGTGCTGCTCGACAGCGGCTTCCTGCCCATCGTCGCGCCGCTCGGCATCGACGCCGACGGGCAGGTCTACAACGTCAACGCTGATACCGTGGCGGGCGCTCTCGCCGGTGCGCTCGGCGCGAAGCAGCTGCTGCTCGTTACGGAGGCGGGCAGCGTGCGGAGGGCGGAGGACGATCCCGGCTCGCGCCTCGAGACGTGCGACGCCGCCACGTTCGAGGCCGGCAAGGAGGGCGGCTGGATCCAGGGCGGGATGCGCGTCAAGCTGACGGTCGCGCTCGACGCGTTGCGAGGCGGTGTGACGGAGACGTTCGTGCTCGGGCCGGGCGATCTCGTAGAGCGCGAGCGCGCCACGCGGGTCGTGCTGGAAGCGTGATACCAACTCCGCGAGCTTCGCTTACGACCAAAAAAGGCACGCGGATCAGGCGGGTCCACGTGTTCTTCACGTTTTTGTCGCGTACTGAGATGAGAGGCGCATTCGTCGAAGAAATGATTTCATCTCGTAAAACAACGCTGCTGCTTGTCGCGCTGGCGCTGCTGGGCGTGATGCCGGAAGAAACTGTCGGGCAGACCTCACGCTCGCTCACGGACCGGGCGCAGGCGTCGATCCTGACGATCCTGCCCGGCGACGCCACGTACTCCGCCTTCGGCCACACGGCCATCCGCATCCGCGACCCCGCCGCCGGCGTCAACCGGATCTACAACTACGGCACGTTCGACTTCCGCAACCCGCTGTTCATCCCGAGGTTCGTGTACGGGCGGTTGGATTACTTTCTGTCGATAGCGACGTACCCGCGTGCCATCCGGCGTTACCGCGAACTGCGGCGGCCCGTCATCGAGCAAAAACTGCGCCTGACGCTCGCGCAACGCCGGGCGCTCTTTCGCTATCTGGAGACAAACGCGCTTCCCGAAAACCGCTTCTACCGCTACGACTTCCTGTTCGACAACTGCTCTACCCGCATCCGCGACGCGCTGGAGGCCGTGCTGGGCGACACGCTGCGCTTCCCGGCGAGCCGGATGCCGCCCACCGACAGCTTTCGCCACATGCTCGATCCGTACGTGGCCGACCGCGCGTGGCTCGACTTCGGCTTCGATCTGGCACTGGGCACGCCCGCCGACCGCACGGCCACGCCCCGCGAGGCCATGTTTCTGCCGCGCTATCTGATGCGCGCCTTCGACGAGGCCGCGCTGCGTTCCGGCGGCTCGCTCGTGGCCGAGCGCGACACCGTGTTCTGGGTCGAGGGGCGCAGCTTCGCGCCGCAGGCCGCCTTCCCGTGGGCGCAACTCGTCGGCTGGCTGCTGCTGGCCGCCAGCCTGATCGACGCCGCGTGGCGCCTGCGCACCGGCAGGCCTTTCCCTGATCGTACCGACGCCGCGCTTTTTGGCGCGGTAGGCATCGTGAGCCTGCTGATGCTGTTTCTGTGGCTCGTCAGCGAGCACCGCGTGACGAACCGGAACTGGAATCTGATCTGGGCCTGGCCGGCGCACCTCTGGGCCGCCTGGCGGCTCGCGCGCGGCCCGTCATTGGGGTTGCGCCGGTATCTTGTGCTCGCGGCGGTCGGGGCGCTCGCAGTGAGTGTGCTCTGGCCGTTCTGGCCGCAGGACCTGCACGCGGCGGCGCTCCCGCTCGTTCTGCTCGTGGCCGTGCGGAGCGGCGCCCGGTGGCTGGCCTTGCATCGCGCCGCGCGAGAAAGGCTGCTCGCGTGACTGCAGACGACAGCGGCCAGGCTCACCGCAGAGGGCGCAAAGAGCGCAGAGATGTTCTGCGACCCTCGACCAGTACGGGCAATCCGGTGTGATCGCCTCAGAAGCTGTTTGGCCCATCATCACGGGCTGCGCGTGCCTCCTTTTCGCGTGCCATCCTCCCGCCCCGTCGACCCATAGCACGGCTATGCGTCTCGCAAGTCGTGGCCTGTCACGCGAAAATTCTGCTACGCTCGCTTTCTTTCTGCTTACCAAACAGCTTCTCAGCCGAAACCAGCAAACGCGCCAACGCTCGCCATCAGCCGGAATCCGGCAGCCGAAACCGGAGCATGATGGTGTGCCACGCCTTGACCGGTTCGCCCTCGACGGTCGCCGGCTCAAAACTTGTTTCCTTGATAACGCGCTTAAACGTCGAAGACGCCTCCATCACCATCGCCCGCGCGACGCTCCCCTCCTCGTTAACCACAAATCGCACGAACACCTGCCCCTCGATTCGTTCTTCGTAGGCGCGGCGTGGGTACTCCATCCGGTCGTAAATGTCCTGGAGCGAACCGATCAGGCTCGGCGACTCGTCGGGCACTTCGTAGATGCCGTTCTCATCGACGCGAGCGTCCTGAATTTCTTTTTGACGCCGCTTCGCCTCAGCGATTTGCTTCTTGGCGAACGAATCGTTGGGGATGACCTCAAGCGCCTCGCGGAAGCTCTTGATGGCAGCTTTGTAATCGCTCTGCTTCATCCGCTTCTCGCCCTGCGCCCGAAGCGCCTCATACTTCTGCTGTTCGCGCCGCTTGACGATTTGCGTTTTCACCGCGTCCACTCGGCGCATCGCCGCTTCATCGTCCGGTTTGACGCCGAGAGCCTGCTCGAAGGCCGCCTTCGCCGCCTCCAGCTCGCCGTTTGCGGCGTGCCGCCGCCCCTGCTTCATGTGCTGGGCGTACTGCTTATCGCGCTTGCGCTCACCGAGCAGACCATCGATCTCGTCGAGCTTTTGCTGCACGGCCTGGCTCTCCTTAACGTTGAGCGCCTCCCGAAAACGCTTCCGCGCCGCAACGTATTCGCCCTCTTGAAAGAGGCTGTCCGCCTTGCCGCGCAGGTACGCAAACATCTGCGTGCGAAACGCTTCTTCTTGCTTCCGCTCCGCTTCCGCCTGGTCTTGCTGCGCGGAGTTCTCTTCACCAGAAGGCGACTCGCTTTGAATCGGCTCGGTGGTGGTGTGCTTCTCCGGAAAGAGCTGTGCTGTAACGATCTGCACGCGCGCAAGGGCGAGCGAATCGTTGGGTTTGTTGTTGAGGGCCTTCAGGAACTTCGTGTTGGCCTCT
The DNA here is from genome assembly GCA_003022505.1 of Bacteroidetes bacterium QS_8_64_10. Lineage (GTDB taxonomy): Bacteria > Bacteroidota > Rhodothermia > Rhodothermales > Salinibacteraceae > PXTQ01. The sequence continues at coordinate 10,983 of PXTQ01000066.1, forward strand.
TCGAGCGCCTTGCGCCCGCGCGCCGAGTCGCCCCGCTCCCGCAACGTCTTGCCGCGCGCCAGGAGCGAATCGCCCGCCTGGAGGCGCGCGTAGAACTGTTGCTCGTTCATTGTTCGGATTTGCGCCTTCGCCTCGGCGATGCGGCGCTTCGCGTACGGGTCGTCCGGCTTCACGGCGAGGGCGCTCTCGTAGTTGGCCTTGGCGGCCTCGTACTGTTGCCGCTGGAAGAGCGAGTCGCCCTGGCGTTTCAAGATGACGTTGCGGGCCGGCTGCGCCTGCGCCGAATCTTCGCTCTGGATGAAGAAAAAGGCGCCGCCCGTGAGCACCAGCAGCAGCACGGCGGCCGCGGCGTAGAGCCACGTGCGGCTGTTTTCGTCGTGTTCGTCGGCTTCTTCGGTCGCGGCCGCAGGCGGCGCGGATTGGGCCGGATCCTGCGCCGGGCGGTCGCCTGCCGGCGTTCTCGCCTCGTCGTTTTCGGCAGACGCCGACGCTTCTTCGGGGGATGACGAAAGCGTTTCCCCCTCCGCGTCGTCATTGTGCTCAGCGGCGCGCGCCGGGCCGTCCTCAGAAGACAGCGAGACCCATTCCGCTTCGATGCGCTGCTGCTTGCGTTCTTCCGCCTGCACCGGATGATCGTCAGCCGGCGTGTTCGCCGCGTCGTTTTCTTCAGCGGGCACCGGCTCGTCCTCGTTGAGCGGCGAAGTCGGTTCCGTCGTCTTCGTATCCGTTTCCAGCTTCGCATCGGCTGGTTCTTCCTCCGTGCCGGACGGTGCTGGGGCGGCGGACGTCTTCGGCTCCGGGGGAGCGTCGAGCAAATCACGGAGCGCCTCGATGGAAGCGGGCCGCTCGGTAGGGTCCAGTGCCATGATCCGTTGGAGCGCTTGGCGCAGCTCCTCGGAGGCGACGTCCAGTTCGTTCAGCTTGTCCGGCAGCGGGTCGTCCTGAATCCGCGTCCGGGCGGTGGGCGGCACCTTGCCGCTGAGCGCGTGGCAGAGGACGGCCCCGCATCCGTACACGTCCATCCACGGCCCGATGCGGCTGTCCGCCAGGTACTGCTCCGGTGCAGCGTAGCCGGGGTGCAGGGCCTCCCGCAGCTCACCGGTGCGGCGCGCCAGGTGCATCCAGGCGCTGCGGGCGTTGCCCAGGACCGGACGTCCGCTCTTTACCAGGAAGATGGAATCGGGCGAGACGCCCGCGTGCACCCGTCCTTCTTCGTGAAGGTGCTCCAGCCCCTCCAGCACCGGCATCAAGATCGCCATCGCCGCTCGCTTCGGAAGCGCGCCGCCCTTGCGCTCCAGACCGTCTCGCAGCGTGACGCCGGATTCTCGCTTGAGCACCCGATAGGCGGTGCCGTGATTCTCAATGTGTTCGATCTCACGAGCGACGTTCTCGTGGTCGATCCGCTGCAAGATCGCCGCCTCATCGAGAAACTGCTCCAGCCCGTACCGGAAGTGCTCTTCCTTGTCGGGGTCGGGAAGCACATTTTCATCATCTCGTCGCGCCAGCGCGGAGGGGGCATACTCGCGAATGATGACCTGATCTTCCGTATTTACATCCCACCCCCGGTAATAAATTCCGAACGCATCCGGCTCGTCCAAGACGCGACCGACGGCGAATGTATCATTGACGGCTGTGAGGCGTGATAGCGGCGACATGTTGCAGGGGGGCAGAGGAAAAGTTTTCTCCTCTAAAAAAAAGTGCAAAGATCGCCCCGTCGTCCTTCGACCTGTGCTGCTCGGTCCGGGCAAAAGCGACGGCTGAAGCGCGCGATCCACGAAAAAAAGCCCCGCTCTCGGCCTACGGTGCCGAAAACGAGGCTTACAAGAGAGTGGTACCGCGTACGGGATTCGAACCCGTGTTACCGCCATGAAAAAGCGGCGTCCTGGACCAGACTAGACGAACGCGGCAGGCTTTCAGGTGCGAAAGGGGGTATGCATGAAAGTGCGTACGTTGTCAACAGACCCACTTACTTACTGTAACTTCAACGGATTAGTTGGGCGAAAACGGTGCGCGCGAGGAAAACACGAAAGGGCCTACCCTTGGCCGGAGAGGGAGATCGGGAGAATGGGGGGAGTGGGCGTTCGGCGCGTTCAGACCACTCCCGATCGCCCATACTCACGTTCAGAAAGGCACGGCCCAAAAAGATTGCTTCGATGTTCATCATCCAAATTACCGGTTGAAGCTGCAATACATACCTTCATACTCAAAGCGGGGCGACCGGTGGGACTCGAACCCACGGCCTCCGGAACCACAATCCGGCGCTCTAACCGACTGAGCTACGATCGCCATGGAGGGACTGCGCGCTCACGTAGCGCGAAAATTGGAGGCTGCATTTTGCTTGCGTTGCCCTCAGTTTTCCGCTCGCATAGCATAGAGAAGGGGATTCGCAGCAGAAGTTCCTTCTTAACAGAGGTCTCTTATTTGAACTTCTCTGCGACAACTTGCTCGCGCCGCCGGATGTTCTCATTTCGACACGGCGGTCGGCTGGTAACAGACTCGGTAGCGTCTTCCATGATACGACGGACGGAGAGTCCCCTTCCCCCGCGGATAACGGTCGAATTCACGGGAGCCGGGTCGCGCCCTCCGAAGAACCGCATGTTCCTCCGACGCCGGGAAGCTCCTCGACGGTTTGCTGAGAACAGAGGCCCCGGACGCGCCGGGGTCGTGGCAGGTCGGCCGTCCCTACGCTCATCACGTTGGCGGTGGACCGCAGGAGACGCGCAGCGCCCCCCCGGCGGGGAGTCGTTCGAGGCCCTGGTGCAATTTCAACGTGTCAGTTGGACGACGACCACATAGTCAGGGCAAGCACGCCAACGCCTCCTTCCGATCGGGAACGGGCGCGTGGGAGGGTGGGGG
>PXTQ01000067.1:0-7281 GCA_003022505.1 Bacteroidetes bacterium QS_8_64_10
CCCCCGACTTCGACCGCCCCTAAGCGTACGCGATACGGAGCTCTAGTTCGTTCGCCGTGCCGAGCACCAGGTCGGGAAGGCCAGACTGGAACCACTCACCCTTCATTCGATGAGATGGTCCCGAAACGCTAAGCACACCAATGAGAATGTCATTTTCATCGGTTACTGGTCCGGAAACTGCCCGAAGTCCCTTGATATTCTCTTCGCGATTGAACGCGTATCCTCGCTCCCGAATTTCATCGAGCTGCGATTTTAGTTCGTTTGAATCTGTGATTGTATTCTCCGTCAATGGCGGGAGACCGTACTCGTCAAGAATCTCGTTCACTCGGTCATCAGGTAGAAGGCTCAAGATGACTTTTCCAGCCGACGTGGAGTGAAGATAGATCTGCTGACCGACTGAGAGACCAGTACGGACCGCATGCTCTCCGGTCTCGATATAAAGGTATATACCACGGCCTTGTTCCTCAACAACGAATTGAGCGCGTTCACCTGTTTGCCGAAGGCGGGGCGCTCCTCCGGGTCCAGCTCGCCGATCTTGCCGAATAGCTTTTTGATGCGGCCCTGCTTTTGCCCCAAAAAGCGCACGCGGAAGGCTTCCACGTCGTCTTCGGTTTCCAGCTCGGCGCTCTCGATCTCGCGGCGCAGCTCGTCGAAATTTGTTTCCATTCTTCCAGTTTACCAATCCAAAATCCCAATTCCACAATCGAAAATAAAAAAACCCGCCCGGTTGGGCAAGGCGAGGGCTTGAGAACGGGAGAGAGGGGGCGCGGGTGCTGTTTGGGATTCAGGTGTTGCTCCAACTCAAACACCTGAACACCAAAACACGCAGGTCTCGGTCCAAGTGCTACGGTCGAGGCGGGGCACCTTCCGAATGGCCTGCTCAGTCCGTACGGGTGCCGCTCACGACTGCACCTGATTGACGACCTCGGTGAAGGCGTCGGGATGGTTCATGGCAAGGTCGGCGAGCACCTTGCGGTTGAGCGCGACGCCCGACTTCTTGAGCGCGCCCATAAACTGCGAGTACGAGACGTCGCGCTGGCGGGCGGCGGCGCGTGGCCGGTTTGTTAGTGGCGCGTGGCATCTCTTTAAGTTGGCAAGTTTCAGGTTAGCAAGTTGCAAGTTGGGCTTCACGCATTCGCTCGGCGCAAACGAAAGAAGTTAGCTGCCTTACGCAATACGTTTTAAGCAGTACGCACGTCCGAAGGAAAAAGCTCTTCGGTAGGCACGTTCGTGTGGTCCGAGCCGGATGCACCTGCGGCGACTCAACTACTCAGCAGGCGCTTGATGCGCTTGGCGTCTGTCTCGTCGACGACGGCGTCCTTGCTGAGGTTGTTCTTGCGCTTCTGGTCCTTCTTGGTCAGCAGATGACCTTTGTTGGCCTGCTTGCGCTTGATTTTTCCGCTCTTGGTTTTCTTGAAGCGCTTCTTGGCGCCGCTGTGCGATTTCATCTTCGGCATGGCGAGCAAGGCGGTTGATTCGTGAGCATTCGTGCGAATTCGACCCATGCCTATGAGCCGTCGGAAAAGGCGTTCCCGCTTCCGGGCGCGGGAGCGTGGGAGAGCGGGAGTGTGGCGCGGTTTTCTCCACCCTTTCACGCTGAAACGTATACAGCCGGGGATGCGACGTCGGGTAAGACTGCCGGAGCCGCACAGGCTGGCGTTACGTCTTGTGAGGGGCCAAGATGGTGGTCATCCGGCGGCCTTCCATCTGCGGCGGCTGGTCGATGCGAGCGATGTCTTGGAGTTCCTCGATAAACTTTTTGAGCATCTCCATCCCCTGATCCTTGTAGACGATGTCGCGCCCGCGAAACTGCACGTAAGCGCGCACCTTGTTGCCGTCTTCGAGGAAGCCGCGTGCGTGATCCGTCTTGAACTGGAAGTCGTGATCGTCGGTGCGCGGGCGGAAGCGCAGCTCCTTGAGCTGCGTGGTCTGCGCCTTCTTGCGGCGCTCTTTTTCCTTCTTCTGCTGCTTGTACTTGTATTTCCCGTAGTCGATTACCTTGCAGACGGGCGGATCGGCGTTCGGAGCCACCTCAACGAGGTCCAGTTCGTGCTCGAAGGCGATGTCGATGGCGTCGTCGATGGGGTGGACGGCGTGGTCGCCGTCCGGCTCGACGACACGCACCTGATCGGCGCGTATTTCGTCGTTAACGCGAACGTTGTCAGCTTTAGCGATAGCTATGTGTTCTCTGGATTGTTCGGTGAATGTCGAATGCGGTGAAGACCGGCCATTCGTATTTACGAGGCGCGGCGTAGGTTTCCGGCTCACGGTAGGTTTTCAAGATCAGCCCAATCCTGGTGGCGCGCCGTCTCCCTTTTGGTGGTCTTGAGGTGTTGTAGTCCGATAAACCACGCTCGCTCGCCGTCAACGGTCACGCTCACGCGCTCCTCGTGGCAGTTGGAAAACGTCACCCCCTCCAGTTCCGAAAGCAAGTCGATCCGGTTGGGAGGATAACCAAGCTGAACGACTTGATCGGGGTTCAGAAAGTCGCTCCGGTCCAGATCGAGCGAGCCAAAGCCGAAGTCACGCAACGCTTGCAGGAGCCGGTCAGCGTTGTCGGCGTCGTGCTCAATCCACACGTTGAGGTCTTTCGTGTAACGCGGGGGGCCGTGATAGGCGACCGCGTACCCGCCCACAACGAGGTAGCGCACGTCACGAGCGTTCAACGACGCGATAAACGCGACGAAATCGGCATTCAGGACCATATTTCCACGTGTTGTATTCCTTGCGGATGGCTTCGAGGGCGGCAAGGCGCTCTTCGGGCGAGCGCGTCCGCCAGTATGCGGCGTCAGACGGCTCGTCGTCGCGCTCGACGGTGCGCACGGCGGAGCGGGCGACGGAGGCGGGATTGTTCTCGAGATCGTCGTGTTCGGTCATATCAAACCGTTGGATCTTTGAGGCGGTTGATTCTCGTAAAGCGTGACAAGCGGCGTTGGTTCGTGCACAAGATTACACGCGCAAGTTTGCTAAGAGCGTTCCAGCTTCGCCCCGATTTCGCTTTGCACCTGCTCGATGAAGTCGGCGACGGGGACGACGCTTTGCTCGCCCTCGCCGTGACGCCGCACGGCCACTGTGCCGGCGTCCTCCTCGCGCTCGCCCACGACCAGCATAAACGGGATCTTCTGCGTCTCGGCCTCGCGGATCTTGTAGCCCACCGTGTCGTCGCTGTCGTCCACCTTCGCGCGCAGATCGGCCTCGCGCAGGCGGGGGGCCACGTCCTCGGCGTACCCCAGAAAGTCCGCGCCGACGGGCAGGATGCGCACCTGCTCCGGGGCCAGCCACACCGGAAACTCGCCGCCGCAGTGCTCGATCAGGACGCCGATGAAGCGTTCCAGCGAGCCGAACGGGGCGCGGTGGATCATGACGGGGCGGTGGCGGTCGTCGTCCGCGCCGACGTACTCGAGGTCGAAGCGTTCCGGCAGGTTGTAATCCAACTGCACCGTGCCGAGCTGCCAGTCACGGCCCAGCGCGTCCTTCACCATGAAGTCGAGCTTCGGGCCGTAGAAGGCGGCCTCGCCGGGTTCCTCCTCGGCGTCGAGGTCCATCTCGTCGGCGGCCTCGCGGATGGCCTGCTCGGCGCGGTCCCAGCGCTCGGCGTCGCCGGTGTACTTGCTCGTGTCGCCGGAATCGCGCACCGAAATCTGGGCGGTGAACTCGTCGAAGTCGAGCGCGCCCAAGACTTTCAGCGCCAGGTCGATTACGTCCTTGAATTCGTCTTTGACTTGCTCCGGCGTGCAGAAGACGTGCGCGTCGTCCTGCGTGAAGCCTCTCACGCGCGTAAGGCCGCCCAGCTCGCCCGACTGCTCGCTGCGGTAGACGGTGCCGAACTCGGCGAGGCGCACGGGAAGGTCGCGGTACGAGTGCCGCTCATTAGCATAGATTTGAACGTGGTGCGGGCAGTTCATCGGCTTCAGCAGATAGCCTTCGCCCGTTTCTTCGTCCTCAATCATGGGCGGGAACTGGCTCTCCTGATAATACGGGTAGTGCCCGCTCGTTTCGTACAACTCAAGCCGCCCGACGTGCGGCGTCACGACCGGCTCGTAGCCGCGCTTCATCTGTTCCTGCTGCAAGAAATCCGAGAGCGTCTCGCGCAGGCGCGTTCCTTTCGGGAGCCACATCGGCAGGCCCGCGCCGACCTTATCGTCGAACGTGAATAGCTTGAGTTCGCGGCCCAGCCGCCGGTGGTCGCGCTTCTTCGCCATCTCGCGGCGTTCTATAAATGCATCCAGCAGCTTCTTTTTCGGAAACGTGATGCCGTAGATGCGCGTCAGCTGATTGCGGTTTTCGTCGCCGCGCCAGTACGCGCCCGCCGTGTTCAGCAGCTTGGCGTACTTGATGGGACCCGTCGAAGGAATGTGCGGCCCCCGGCAGAGATCCGTGAAATCGCCCTGCTCGTAGAATGTGATCTCCTCGTCCAGTTCCTCGATCAGCTCGCGTTTGTACGGGTTATCGTCTTCCTCGGAATAATACGCCAGCGCCTCGTCTTTCGTGACGGCGCGGCGCTCGTAAGGCACGTCGCGTTTCGCCAGCTCCTGCATCTTGTCCTCAATCTCCGCGAGGTCGTCGGGCGTCACGGTGCGACCCTGAAAGTCGACGTCGTAGTAGAAGCCCTGCTCGATGGGCGGCCCGATGCCGAACTCGGCCTCCGGGTAGATCGCCTGGATCGCCTCGGCCATGAGGTGCGCCGACGAGTGCCAGAAGGTAGACTTGCCTTCCCGGTCGTCCCATTTCAAGAAGTTGACGGTGGCGTCGTCCTCAAGAGGACGGTGCAGGTCGCGCACCTCGCCGTTCACCTCGGCGGCCAGGGCCTCGCGCGCCAGCCCTTCGGCGATGCTGGCGGCCACGTCGTAGCCGGTCGCGCCGCGCTCGTAGTCGCTCGTGGAGCCGTCGGGGAAGGTGATGGTGATGGAATCGTTGGGCATGGAAAGAAGGGGCTGTTCTTATTTTCGGCGTGGGAGGCAGTGGCGTAAAGGTGCCTGATGCTCGCCTTTTATGCAACGCAAAACGCGCAATTTTTCTCGCGCTTGCATTTGCTTTCACGTAGAGGATTTGCTTTTCATTACGAAAGGCGGCCCGGACGGTTCTACTGAGTAAACCCAAATCAGAGCGTATGGATTCAGACGACGAAACGCCGCTGGCCGCCGGTCTTGGATGGTGAGAGAAGGTTCCAGAATGAGACGCCGTCTGCCGTCCGCGGTCCGCGAAGGCTACACGCTTTGGAAGGCACAACTTGGTTCAGTATGGCATCGCCCACTTCCTCTTCGGCTATTGCCCAGATCCGGGCGCTCTGCGAGGCGTACCCGACGGCGCGCAAGATCGTGTTCGTCCCGCGCATGCAGATCGGCCAGACCATCGAGAGCGCCGTCGCGCGGCGGGGGGACGGATCGGCGGGCCTCGCGTGCCTGCTGCCGCGCCACTACGCCGAACGCCTCGCTGCGCGGCGCATCCTCGCGTCGGGACGGGCGGAGCTGCAATCCGCGCACCGGCGCTTCCTCGCAGCGCATCTCACCGACAGCCTCGACGGGGCCGTATTTGCTGATCTTCCCGGCCCCGCGCACTTCGCCGGGAGCGTCGCAGAGGCCGTCGGCATGCTCCGGGCGGACGGCGCGAGTGCGGAGGGTGTGCTCGCCGCTACCGAAGGCGATTCCGCCTCGCCCGCCCTCGGCGTGATCGCCCGCTGCTACGCTGCCTACGAGGACGCGCTGGATGAGGAGCAGCTCTACGACGAGGCCGACGTGCTGCGCTGGGGCGCGGAAGCGCTCGCGGACGGTCCGCGTCCCGAAACGACAGACTCGGTGTTCGCCGTGCTCGGCGACGCGGAGCTGTCGGTGCTCGAAAGCGCACTGCTTCACGACCTGAGCGCTGCGAGCCGCGCCTTCTACCGCATCGGTGAGCCGGATTCCGGCTCGAAGGCTCCAGCGACGTTTGCGGCAGCCCGTTTCGCGGAGGCGCCCGCGCCGGAAGCACCCAACGTCTCCGGCAACTGTGTCGAGAGCACGCGCCGCGCGGTGGGTGCGGAGAACGAGGTACGCGCCGCGCTCCGGGCAATTCTCGCTGCCGATGCGCCCCTCGACGATGTCGAGATCGCGTTCGCGCAAAGCCAGCCGTATCAGGGCCTTATCGCTGACGTGGCGGACGCGGCGAGCATCGACGCGAGCTTCAGCACGGGGCGGCCCGCGCTTCAGACGCGCACCGGTCAGGCGCTCCGGGGTCTCTACAACTGGATCCGCGACGACTTCGACCCCGCGCTCCTGATCGAAATGCTGCGGAGCGGCCTCCTTCGCATCGACCGCGTGCTGGATGATCTCGACGCGAGCGAGGTGTGGAGCGGTCCGGCGCTGGCGACCTGGCTGGCGGGACGCCGACGCGAGATCGAGCGGCTGGATGGCAAGAAGTTGGACACGGAGCGCGAGCGGGAGCAGCTGGGGCGCACGCGCCTCGCCCGGCAGATCCTGACGGTGCTCTTCGATCTTATTCCGGACGGACAAACGACGGTATCGGCGATGGTGCGGATGAGCCGGCGCTTTCTGGAACGCTTCGGGCCAGTGGACGCGTCGGGGGGCGTTCCCGAAGAAAAACGCTCTCTCGAAGAAGCCGCCCGCCGCGTGCTCTATCAGAAGCTGGGCGGGCTGCGGGACCTGCCGGTCGCCTACGAAGCGCCCGTCCGCCGTCTGGCCCGCATGATCGAGGACGCGCTGGAGCGGCAGTACGTGCGCTCGGAGCGGCCACGCGCCGGGGCGGTGCATGTCGTGCCGCTGGAACGCGCAGCCTTCAGCGGGCGAAGGCAGCTGTACGTCGTCGGGCTGGGCAGCGAGGCGTTCGCTGCGCCCGAAACGGACGGCGGGCTGTACCAGGAACTCAATCAGGAGTTGGAAAACTACACGCCGGAGTCGGATGCTGACGGCGCGTTTCCGTTCAGTGAAAGACGGGAGTTTGCTTCCGGTGATACGGCCCGTCGGCAGCAACCACACGCAATACGCAATATGCAACATGCTGATAAGGCTGAAAAGCTCGATCAAGCGTCTGCGGATTCGTCTGCTAAACACGTGACTGAAACCGTCGGTTGGCTCGCTCGGCGCGCGCTTCGTCGCCACGCGGGGCCGGTCCATCTGTTTGCCAGCATCTACGATATCGACGAGAACGAGGAGCGCTTCCCGGCGGCTCTTTTTCTGGAAGCCGAAGAGGAATTGGAGCGGGACACGCCGCCGGCAAGTTTTCTGCCGAACGCTGCCGGTGCCCCCCGCCTGCCGGTGGACGAGCGCGCGGCCTGGCTCGCGTCTC
>PXTQ01000067.1:7298-9911 GCA_003022505.1 Bacteroidetes bacterium QS_8_64_10
GCGAGGCTGCCTGCGAGCGCTATCCGTGGCTGGACGCCGTGCGGGAGGCGCGAGCGGCGCGCTCCTCGGAAGCGTATACCGAACACGACGGTCTGCTGGACGCGGGGCCGTTTCCCGAACTCGACTTCACCGCTGACGGCTACGACGGATTGCCGCTGTCGCCGAGTCGGTTGGAAACCTTCGCTGAGACGCCGTACCTGTACTTTTTGCAGTACGTGCTGGGCGTGCGTCCGCTCGACGAACCGGCGCTCGATGACGTTGCCTGGCTCGATCCGCTCCGGCGCGGCGACATCTTGCACGCGACGTTCGACCGCTTCATGAAAGAACGCGACGGCGGTCCGGTCCGCCTCGACGAAGAGGCAGCGCTCCTGGACGCCCTGCACGAAGCGTTTGACGCGGCCAAACGACGCCTCGCTCCACCCAATGACCGCGTGGAGGCGACGGCGCTCCGGCGACTGAAAGCCGACGCGCGCGTCTTTTTGCGCACCGAAGCGCAGCGTGGCGCCACGCCGTGGGGCCACGAGTGCGGCTTCGGCTACGGACCGCGACGCGAACGGGAGGGCGATCTGGACGAGGCCGAGATCGCGTTCGACGACGACCTCGCGGTGCGGTTGCGCGGTCGCATCGACCGCATCGACGAGGGCGAGGCGGGCGGTCTGGCCGTCTGGGATTCAATGGGCGCTCTACGCCTACGCGCTGGAAACGCTTACCGGCCGGCCAGTGGACACCTCCGGCTACTTCTTTACCAGCACGAAGGAGATGGGCACGCGCCTGAGTGCCGCGCCCGCTCCGTATCGCGCGGAGGTGGGCAAGATCATCACGCGCCTCGGCGAACTGGCGCGAGCGGGCTGCTTCCCGATGAATCCGAAAGCGAAAAAGCTGAACGGCTGGAAATATCGGGGCTATGAGAAGCTGTTCCCCGATCTCGATGAGCGCTCCGGCGAGCTGAAGCTGAAAGCGAAAAGTTACCCGGAGGAGAAACCCACGCCGCTTTTTCTATGATTGCGGTTCGGTGCGAATTGATTTTGGTGGTGGGTCCTATTGCGTGTTGTTAGCGAGACGAGCGTAGCGACTAACGGAGCCGAAGGCGTAGTAAAACGCCTCTACTTTTTTACCGCAGAGTACGCTGAGAGCGCAGAGAATGAACGTTCGTCTTTGCGTCCTCTGCGATCTTTGCGGTAATTTACACAACAACACATAGCAGCCCACCCTCGATTCCCGCTTGTAATGAAAACGACTATCCAAAGAACAAGCGACGAAGGAGCGCGCCGGCGCATCGGTCCGTGGCAGCAGAGCGGACAGCCGGAGTTAAGCGACTTCGCGCCCTGCGCCAACTTCGTCGTGCACGCCGCCGCCGGCTCCGGCAAGACGACCGCGCTCGTCGCCCGCATCGTGGCGCTCGTCAGGGAGGGCGTGCCGCTCGGCGACCTCGCGGCCATCACGTTCACGCGCAAGGCGGCGGGCGAGATGAACGAGCGGCTCTACCGGGAGCTTCGCCGCGCTCGCCGCGAACTCGGCGGACGAGAGCAGGCGCTCGTGCGGGAGGCGCTCGATGCCCTGCCGCGCTGCTTTATTGGCACGATCCATTCGTTTTGCGCGCGCATCCTGCGGAATTATCCGCTCGCCGCCGGCCTCCCGTCGCGCTTTCAGGCGGGCGTCGACGACCGCGACGAACGCGAACTCCGGCAGGAGGCGCTGAGCAGCTATCTTCAGGAGGCGCACCGGGAGCGCCCCGACAAGCTGGCCGCGCTGACGGAGATGGGCGTCGAGCCGGACGACCTCAGCCCGTTCTTCGCCCGGCTCTGCCGGTTCCCGGACCTGGAGCCGCACACCGACGCTCCGCCGGAGCCGCCGGACCTCGATGCCGCCGTCGAAGAAGCGACGGCGCTTCTGGAAAAATGGCAGCCGCGCCGCCCTGATCCGCTCCCAAACGGGCGCGACAGCGTCATGAAGGCGTTCGACCGCGCGGAGAAGCTGCTGGAACACGATCAGGTCGAAACGCCCCCTGAGAAAGCAGCTTTTCTGGAAGAGTTCGCCGGGGCCGTAAAAAGCAGTGGGGAGGCCAGGGTCACGCTGAAAAATTGGGGCGAGCGCGGGTCGTCTGAATACGAGCGCGCCTACGACCTGCGCGACGACGAACTGCCGCACCTTGCGGAGCACACCATCGCGCCGAAGCTGCGGCAATGGAGCGCGTTCGTGCATGAGCGCGTCACTGCATTCTTGACGCCGGCGGTGGCGCGCTACCGGCACCTGCGGAAAGAGCGCGGGCTGCTTACTCACGCGGATCTACTCCTGCTCACGCGCGATCTCTTGCGCGACAATCCGGACGTCCGCCGCCGCGTGCAGGAGCGATACCCGCGCGTTCTGGTAGACGAATTTCAGGACACCGATCCGCTTCAGGCCGAGATTCTGTTTTATTTAGCGGGCGACGATCCGAACGAAACGAACTGGCGCGACTGCACGCCGCGGGCGGGCAGCCTCTTCATCGTGGGCGACGACAAGCAGTCCATCTACCGCTTCCGCCGCGCCGACAAGAGCGTCTTCGACAAGGTGGGAAGCCTCGTGGCGGAAAGCGACCACGGCGAGATGGTCGATCTGACGCGCAACTTCCGC
>PXTQ01000059.1 GCA_003022505.1 Bacteroidetes bacterium QS_8_64_10
TCCTCGTCGTCTTCGACGAGCAAGAGCTTAGCCATGTCCATTCCTCATGTTGTTAGAGAGCACAACAGATCGGTGAGAAATTGCTCTTTCTGCTCACCGGTCTCCGCGGACGCGCCATCGGCTTCGAGGCTCTCAACCAACATCTCGCTGTACCCGATCACGGCGTTCAGCGGCGTGCGCAGCTCGTGGCTCCGAGGAACTGGCTTTTCGCTTTGCTGGCGGCTTCGGCTTCCTCTTCGGCCTGCCCCAGGTTCTGCTCCAACTGGCGCTGCTCCTCGATGTCCGTGCACGTTCCGAACCACTTGACGATCTGGTCATCCTCGTCGCGCTGCGGCATCGCGCGCACGGGATGCCACCGGTGGACGCCGTCCCCTCTGCGCAGCAGGGCAATCGCATTAAAAGTTGTGCGACCATATTTTCACCCCCTGGTAGCGTCAAGGCGCGCTTTGGCGCCACCTTCCATTCAACATGTTCTGACGAGAACAGCCCATCCATCACGTAGGGCGATACAGAAAATTAAACGCGATTGCCCTGAGTCATCGCAGCAGGTCGTCGTACGCGCCGTCGTCGCGCAGGAGCCGGAGGGCCTCTTGCAGCGCGCGCTCGTGCTCCATGAGGGCAGCACGTTGCCCGGAGCGATCCAGGTAGCGCGCCAGAATGGCCCGGCGCAATTCACCTTTCAGCGCCGAGCTGTGACGCTCGAACGCGCGCTGCTTTTGCTGCTGGAGCGCCTGGCGAAGCGTCTTGAGGTCGCCCCGCACGGCGCCGGCGTATCCTTCCTTTTTCACCTCGCCCTTGAGCGCCTGAAGCGCGCGCTGGGCGTCGCTCTCGTAGGAAAACCCGCGCTCCTCGAGCCACTCGCGGAAGTCGGCGAGTAGGGCGTCGTCCACCGCGAAGCCGTCCGGCAGGGTGTCGCGGCGAGCGGCGTAGTCGTTGGCAAAGAAGAAGAACGAGGCGCGCCGCTTGAGCGCCTGCTCCAGCGCCCCCGGCTTGGGCGGCGCAGCCTTCACGTCCGGCATGATGCCGCCCCCGCCGCGCACGGTGCGCCCGCCTTTCGTTTCATACGTCTCGCGCAGCGAGTCGGGGATGGTGGCGGCGCTGTCCCGACGGTAATCCTTCGACTGAATATTGCGCCCGCTCGGCGTAAAGTACTCGGCCACCGTCAGCTTGAGCGCCGTGTTGTAGGGCAGCTGCTCCACTTTCTGCACGAGCCCCTTGCCGAAGCTCGTTTCGCCGACGAGCACGCCCCGGTCGAGGTCTTGCACCGCGCCCGCCACGATCTCGGAGGCGGAAGCGCTGATGTCGTCGATGAGCACGGCGAGCGGAACGTCGGGGGCGAGCGGTGCTTTTTTGCTGCGATAGGTGCGCTGCGTCTGGGCAGTGCGCCCGCGCATGGAGACGACCTCGGTGCCCTGCGGCACGAACAGCCCGGTGACGGCGACGGCCTGTTCGAGCAGGCCGCCGGGATTGCCGCGCAGGTCCAGGACAAAGCCGTTTAGCTCACGCTGCTTTTGCAGCTTCTTCATCGCCTTGCGCACCTCTTGTCCCGACCTGCGCCCGAAGCGGTCGAGCCGCACGTAGCCGACGTCGTTGCTAATGATGCCGCTGTGCGAGACGGTGCGGCGGTCCACCTTCTGGCGGCTCAACACGAACGTCATGAGTTCCGGCTGGCCCTCGCGCTGCACTTTTACCTTGACGGACGTGCCCGGCTCGCCGCGCAGCAGCTCGTGCACGTCGGCCAGCGTCAGGTTGTCGACGGCTCGGCCCGCCACCCGCAGGAGCACGTCGCCGGTGCGTAGGCCCTGCTCGTAGGCGCGCGCGTTCTCCTCCGGCGCCGTCACCACTACCTTGCCGCCGCGCCGCCCCAGCGACAGCCCCACGTCGCCGTAGCCGCCGCGTTTGCGCAGAAGCGCCTCCGTGCGGTCCGCCTCGTCGAGCAGCGTCGTGTACGGATCCAGGTCGGCGAGCATCGCTTCCAGGCCGCTCTGCATGAGGCGCTCCGGGTCGGGATCGTTCACGTACTGCCCGACGAGCGCCTTGTAGGCCGCGCCGTAAATCTCGATGCTCTTGGGGATGGCGAAGAAGTCGTCGTCCTCCGCCGTCGTGGCCGCGAAGCCGAGGCCCAGCACGGCGGCGAGAAGAACGGCGAGGCCGAGGCGTTTTTTCGTCATGAGACTAACGGAGTGCGGTTGCTCAAGAAAACAAATGGGACGAAGGTCAGGCGTAACTGAGCAGCACGGCTACGGCAATGGACAGCGCCGTGAGATTGAGACCAACCCCGATAAGGGCCGCTCGCCAGATGCGGTGTGTGACTCGTTCCTCTTGCGCCTTCATCTCCTTGCCTTGCGCCTTTTGCCTTACTCAACTGCGCGTGATCGTCTCGTACTGCTGAAAGTTGTCGCCAAACAAATCGAAATTCGGAAATCGTCAATCGCAAAATCGAATTACGTTTCCGGCTCGACGCCCGCCTCGCGCATCTTCTTGCGTCGCCTGCGCTGGGCGAACACGGACACGTAGACCGACCCCTCGTAGAGCAGAAGCAGCGGCACGGCCACCAGCATCTGCGAGAACGGATCCGGCGGCGTAAAGAACGCGCCGATGACCAGCACCGTGAGCAGGGCGTACCTGCGGTACTCGCGCAAGATGTAAGGCGTCACGAGGCCCACCTTCGTCAGGAAGTAGACCACCACCGGCAGTTCGAACAGCACGCCGATGCTAAACGCCCAGAACGTCACCATGCTGAAGTACTTGCTGATATCGAACTCGTTGACGATGTTTTCCGAGATGGTCCATCCCTCGAAGAACTGGAGCGCGATGGGTGTGATGACGAGGTAGCCGAAGCAGATGCCGAGCACGAAGAAAAAGGTAGCCGCCAGCGCTGCGAAGGTCAGCCCCTGTCGTTCTTCGGGATACAGCCCCGGCTCCACGAACTTCCACATAAAGTACACGAAGATCGGCGAGCCGGCCACTGTGCCCACTGCCGCGATAGCGCCGATCTGGGCGAAGAACTGGCCCGTGAGCGTGCGGTTGAGTAGCTGAATCGACTCAGGGTTCTCGATGCCAAGCACCGAGTACATGAAGAAGTCGGCGTGCGTGGGGCCGAGCAGCACGTTCTCGATGATCCAGCCGCTAAAGAAGCTGCACGCGATGATGGCCGCGAGGACGCCGCCGAAGCCTTTCAGGAGGCTCCAGCGCAGCTCCTCGAGGTGGTCGAGAAATGACATGGCGGCCTCGGTGGGCGTGGCCGAAGCGACGGCTCCGTCGCCCTGCGGGTCGCCGTTCTGCGGCGGCGACGGGGCCTCCGACGTGGATTGCGGTTCCATGAACGCGGGTCAACTTCGTTGAGTCTGGACGCATAAAGGTACGAACGAATGGACGTTTCTCATCCTGATACGTTCACCCTGCTGTTTCTCATAACGCCCTACGCGCTGTTACGTTTTGCGAAAAGACGACGGATGGCAGCTTCCGGGTTTCGCGCTTTCGGATCGGTGCGTTAGCTGCCGGCGCCGGAGAAATGCGGGTTGGGCGACGCAGCCAGAGGGTCGAGCTGCGGTCCGTCGTCCTCGGTCAGCCGTCCCGTTTACCGCGAGTCGGAGCCGGCGGCGCCGTCGCCCGCGCGGAGGTTCAGGTCGAGGAGCGCGTCTACCCAGAGGCCTTCCATACCGAGGCGCGAGGCCCCGTTGCTCCAGGTGTAGCGGAAGAGTGTTTGCAGACCGGCCACCTCGTAACCGGCGGCGCGCAGGAGCGTGACGGCGCGCATGGCGCTTCGGCCCGAGTTGAGGATGTCGTCGAGGAGCACGACGGGCCGGTCGCGGCGGAGCGGCCCTTCGACGAGGCGCTGCCGCCCGTACTCTTTGCGCTCCGGGCGCACGTAGCCGCCGCGCACACCCGGCTCCGCCTCGGCAAGCACCGCGCCTACCAGCGCGTAGGACCCGAAGCCGAAGCCCGCCACCTGATGCAGGCCGCGCTGCGCCAGGCGATCCGCCAAGACGCGCCCCACCTCGCTGAACAGTTCGGCGTCGAGCATGGGCACGCGCGTGTCGAGCAGCCAACCAATCTCCTGCCCGCGCGGGTCGGTGATACGCTCGTCGGCGCGGCGCACCAGCGCCTGCTCGTAAAGGCGACGGCCCAGATCTTCCAGGCCGGTCTCGTCGCCGGGCGCGTTCGAGGAGATGAGATTGCTGCTTTCAGGCATGATTGTTACAAGGCTAAGAGTCTATGAGGCTATGAGGCGAGAGGCTGAGGAGCTAAAACATCTTAGACTCACAGCTTCGCAGACTCTTAGCCTCATAGATTCATACTCTTATACATTCGTAGATTCTTCCAGAGGTATTTCGCCACTCTCCGCCAGGAATTCCTCGTCAGCGTGGTAAAGCGGGAAGTTCTCGCAGAGCCGTTCCACCTCGCTTCGTACGGCCTCCTGCGTGGCTTCGTCCTCCGGGTCCTGCACCACGCGGTCGATCATGTCGGCGACGTGCTCGAACTCCTCCGGCCCCAGCCCACGCGTCGTCATGGCGGGCGTGCCGAGGCGAATGCCGCTCGTCACGAACGGGCTTTTGTCGTCAAAGGGTACCATGTTTTTGTTGGCGGTGATACCCGCTTTTTCGAGCGCCGTTTCGGCTTCTTTGCCCGTCAGGCCCTTATTGCGCAGATCCACCAGCATGAGGTGATTGTCCGTGCCACCGGAGATCAGGTCATAGCCGCGCTCGCGGAGCGCCCCGGCCATCGCCTTCGCATTCGTCACGATCTTCTCGGCGTACTTTCGGAAGTGCGGCTGCAATGCCTCCTGAAAAGCGACCGCTTTGGCCGCGATGACGTGCATGAGCGGGCCGCCCTGCGTGCCGGGGAAGACCGCCGAGTCCAGCAGCTCACTCATCATCTTGGTGCGCCCGTCGCGCGTGGTCTTGCCGAGTGGGTTTTCGTGGTCCTCGCCGACGAGAATCATGCCGCCGCGCGGCCCACGCAGCGTCTTGTGCGTGGTGGTGGTGACGACGTGGCAGTGCGGCAGCGCGTCGCGCAAGACGTCCGTCGCGATGAGGCCTGCCGTGTGCGCCATGTCCATCCACAGCATAGCGCCCACCTCGTCGGCGATGCTGCGGAACGCCTCGTAGTCGAAGTCGCGCGGATAGGCGCTCGCCCCGATGGAAATCATCTCGGGCTGCACCTCGCGGGCGCGGTCGCGCAACTTGCTCAAGTCGATGCGTCCGGTGTCTTTCTCGACGCCGTAGTGCTCGGCGTTATAGAGCTTGCCGGAGAAGTTGACGGGGCTGCCGTGCGTGAGGTGGCCGCCGTGCGAGAGGTCCAGGCCCAGCAGCGTCTCGCCCGGCTCCATCAGGGCGAGGTAGACGGCGGCGTTGGCCTGCGCGCCGGAGTGCGGCTGCACATTCGCCCAGTCGGCGTCGAACAGTTCGCAGGCGCGCTCGCGGGCCAGCTCCTCGACGGTGTCGACGTGCTCGCAGCCCCCGTAGTAGCGCTTGCCCGGCAAGCCCTCGGCGTACTTGTTCGTAAGCGGTGTGCCCATCGCCTGCAAGACGGCCTCGGAAGCAAAGTTTTCGGAGGCGATCAGCTCGAGGCTGTCGTTTTGCCGCTTGATCTCGCGCTGAATGGCTTCGTACACGGCGGGATCTTGCGTTTCCAACTCGATCATGTTGGTTTGGTGGTTGGCGGTTGGTTGTCTAAGATTGCAGGGTGAACAACTGTGGCACTTTGCGGTCCGCCCAGCAACGCGGGAAAAAGTTTCCATTGAGACGCGACATGCCGCGTCTTTACTGTTCGTTTGTTAAATAACGAAACGCTTTCCTGCGCTTTTTCCAGTCACAGTTATCCCGGATATCTCACCAGAAACGGGCATAGGACGAGTCTGCTTGTTATAAAGCGTTGTGAGAACGACCCTTGCAACGAGCTACGGGACTCGTCCCATGCACACACAGTGTACGAACAACAAGATGGAGTTCAAACCGCTCACGGGCCAACGCGTCGAAGGACGGTTCAACGCCGGCCAGATCACCTCGGACGCGGGAGGCTTGCTCTTGGGGGAGGTAGCCGGGAAGATGAGCTTCTTTGATCGCGCATGGCGAGGTGTTTTACTGATTACCGGGACCCCGAACGAGTTGAACACAGCCTCGAAGAGATGCTGGTCCAGCGCGGGTACGGACGGGATCGCGCTCGTGAGAAATGCGGGCTAAACTTTTTGCTCGTGCCCGTCGAAGGCTAAAGCCGGATCGTTTCGCCCGCCTCCATCGCGCGCGCCGTCAGGCCGGCCTCGTCCATCTGCCGCACGAACTCGTCCGGACTGTCTTTGATGAACGGAAACGTGCCGTAATGCAGCGGGATGGTCTGCCCTGCGCCGAGC
>PXTQ01000060.1:0-6335 GCA_003022505.1 Bacteroidetes bacterium QS_8_64_10
AGGCTGCTTTGCTGGTGTAGTGCAAACGTCGCTCCCAGCGCGGCCCCGACGCCCGTGCCGAGGATAAAGCCCGCCACCTTTGACACGGTGATGGGGCCGTAAAATCCGCCCGTCAGGACCACCCCGGCGACCGTACCAACGCCACCGGTAAACATGGCGGTCGCCCCTATATCCTGCCATTCCTGATACGGCCGGCCGGACATGCAAAGCGCTCCATAGGAAGCGCCAATCCAGGGCGAGAGCACAGCAACGATGGCGGTGCCGACTATGGCAAATTCGACATCTTCGTCGCTCTCGTCCTCCTCAAACACGAAGTCATCATCGTCTTCATCACGGTTGGAATACGCCCTGAGGACATGAATGCCCCCCCACATCAGGCCCGTCCCCACGCTGGCGCCCAGCGTGGCCGTGCCCGTCATCATCAGGAAGCGATCGAACGGATTGATTGCTGCCGTAGCGTCGGAGCGCACTGTTGGAGCGCTTGCAGTCTCGTAGTGAAGAGCCGGCTGTTGCGGCGCGGTCTGGCCGCTCGCAGGGACGGCGAGGGTACATGCGACGAGTAGGATCAGGCTGATGCGTCTCATGGCGGAGTTGAAGTGAACGGGACGAACGCTTGCTCATCCGCATAAGCCGCCGCAAAGCGCCGAAAGGTCACATGCGGAAGACTCTCGCCAATCAGCACCCTTGCGCAATACGCGGCGCCTCGGCACAGCCCATCTTCAAGCGGTCAGCGATAAGCCTACCCGAAGTCATTTCGACAGGTACAAATCCTTCATCTCGTAAGGACGCTGGAAGTGCTCGTCGGTCAACTCGTCCACGAACGCGATGGCCTCGCCCGTAGAGCGCATCTCCGGCCCCAGCTCTTTGGGCACCTCCGGGAACTTGTCCCACGTAAACACCGGCTCCTTGATGGCGTAGCCTTCGAGCGTCGATTCGAGCTTGCCGGCCTCACGGAACTCTGCCAGCTTCTTGCCCAGCATCACCTGCGTGGCGACGCGCGCGACGGGCACCTCGATGGCCTTCGAGATAAACGGCACGGTGCGGCTCGCCCTCGGATTTGCCTCGATGACGTACACTTTTTCGTCTTTGACCACCATCTGCACGTTCATCAGACCCGTGACGCCGAGGTGCAGCGCCAGCTGCTCGACGTAGCCGCGCACCTGATCGAGCACGTCCTCGGAAAGCGAAAACGGTGGCAGCACGGCGGTCGAGTCGCCGGAGTGCACGCCCGCTGGCTCGATGTGCTGCATGATGCCGGCCACCCACACTTCCTCGCCGTCGCTCACGGCGTCCACGTCGATCTCGACGCTGTCTTCCAGAAAGCGATCCATCAGAATCTCGTTTTCAGGAAGCAGGTCCCAGATTTTGCCGACGTAGTGCTCCACTTCTTCTTTGTTGATGGCGATGCGCATCCCCTGCCCGCCGAGCACGTAGCTGGGCCGCACCAGGATCGGGTAGCCGATGCGCTCGGCGGCGCGCATAGCCTCGGTGGGCGAATCCACCACGTCGTAGTTCGGGAACGGCACGTCCAGGTCGCGCAGGAGCGTCGAGAACTTGCCGCGGTCCTCGGCCTGGTCCATCATGCGCGAGTTGGTACCGAAAATCTCGATGCCGTTCTCCTCGAACCGCTCGGCGAGTTTCAGGGCCGTCTGCCCGCCCAGTTGCAGGATCACGCCTGCAACGTCGCCGTTCTGGTCCTCGTGCTCGACGATGTCGAGGACGCGCTCCCAGAACACCGGCTCGAAGTACAGCTTGTCGGCCACGTCAAAGTCGGTGGAGACCGTCTCCGGGTTACAGTTGATCATGATGGCCTCGTAGCCCATGTCGCGCGCGGCCTTGACGCCGTGGACGCACGAGTAATCGAACTCGATGCCCTGCCCGATGCGGTTGGGGCCGCTGCCCAGGATGAGCACCTTCTCCTTATCCGTCACCTCGCTCTCGGTGTCGGTTTCGTAGGTTGAATAGAAATACGGCGTCTCGGCAGGGAACTCGCCCGCGCACGTGTCCACGACCTGATAGCTGGGCGTGTGGCCGAGGGCCTTGCGGCGCTCGCGCACATCCTTGTCGGTCACGTCTTCCTGCACGAGGTGGGCGATCTGCTCGTCGGAGAAGCCGTGCTGCTTGACTTCGTAGAACAGATCCTCTGAGATTTGCTCCAGCGTGAGGTCGTGGAGCTTATCTTCCAGATGCAAAAGGTCCTGGATCTTGTACAGAAACCACGGGTCGATCTTGGTCACATCGTGCACTTCTTCGACGGACGCGCCCCGTTTGAGTGCGCTGCGCACGTGCAGCAGGTCGTCCCAGTGCGGTTTTTGCAGTCGCTCGCGCACCGTCTCGCGGTCCGCCGGCGGGCGATCCGCGCCGAGGCCCGCGTAGCCGATTTCGAGGCTCTGCCACGCCTTTTGCAGGCTCTCCGGGAAGGTGCGCCCAATGGACATGACCTCGCCGACGGCCTTCATCTGCGTCGTAAGTTCTTCGTTGACGCCCTCGAACTTCTCGAAGTTGAAGCGCGGGACTTTCGTCACCACGTAATCGAGCGACGGCTCGAAGCAGGCCGAGGTGTTGCCGGTAACTTCGTTCGGCAGCTCGTCGAGCGTGTAGCCGACGCCGAGCTTGGCGGCGACCTTGGCGATGGGATAGCCGGTGGCTTTGGAGGCGAGCGCCGAGGAACGGCTCACGCGCGGGTTGATCTCGATCACGACCATGCGGCCCGAATCGGGGTCGAAGGCGAACTGCACGTTGCAGCCGCCCGCGAAGTCCCCGATGGAGCGCATCAATTTGATCGCCCCGTCGCGCATCTGCTGGAACTGCTTGTCGGTCAAGGTTTGCTGGGGAGCGACGGTCACGCTGTCGCCGGTATGCACGCCCATCGGGTCGACGTTCTCGATGGAGCAGATGATGATGACGTTGTCGTTGTCGTCGCGCAGGAGTTCCAGTTCGTATTCCTTCCAGCCGAACAGGCACTCGTCGATCAGAATCTGGTGCACCGGACTCATTTCGAGGCCGCGCGTGATCATTTTCTCGAACTCGTCGGCGTTCCACACGATGCCGCCGCCGCTGCCGCCGAGCGTGTAGCTGGGCCGGATGACGATGGGCAGGCCGCCGAGTTCCTGCGTGATCTCCTTGGCTTCGAGCAGGCTCTTGGCCGTGCGGCTGCGGCTCTGGTCCATGTCGATGTCGTCCACCATGTCGCGGAAGCGCTGGCGGTCTTCGGTCATCTCCACCGCGTCAATGTCCACACCGATGACCTCAACGCCGTGGTCGGTCCAGAAGCCTTCCTCCTGGAGCGTCTGCGCGAGGTTGAGGCCCGTCTGCCCGCCCATCGTGGGCATGACGGCGTCGGGCTGCTCGGTCTCGACGATCTGGCGGATCGAGGGGGGCGTGAGTTCGCGCAAATAAACGGTATCGGCCATCATCGGGTCGGTCATGATGGTGGCCGGATTCGAGTTGACGAGCGACACGTCGTAGCTTTCATCCATGAGGGCGCGGGCGGCCTGGCTGCCGGAGTAGTCGAACTCGCAGGCCTGCCCGATAACGATGGGGCCGCTGCCGATGAGCATGATGCTTTCGATGTCGTTGCGACGGGGCATGGCTGGTTGGCTGGTTCGGTGGTTTTTAGTTAGCGGTTCGGGGGTTGTTGGTAGTGGGTGGGGCGATCACGCCGGATCGCCCGTACTGGCGCTTCTTTCAGGTCGGCACGTCCATCAGGTCACAAGCCGCAGGCCCAATCCGTTTTCAACGCGCGGGCTGGTATCCTTTCGCATGCGACAGAACACATTTAGCGTAATAACGGCGGTCAGGCTATACTGTCGCCTGTGATTTGCCGGAGCGCCTGCACGTCCTGCCGATCTCTGGGGCGTAGCGAGTTTTCTTTTAGCTGGATCAACCCTTCTGCGTTCAGGTAGCGGATCGTCGTCTCGCCAACCTGATGATCGCCGGTAGACGAAAGCAAGTCTTCGTAGACGTGACCGCTCATTTTCGTGAAAATATCGAGCGGGAAGTCCTCGACGACGCGGACCGCGCCCTCTTCCATCGTGAAGTCGCTCGCCGACAGTTCGCGGGCGTGCCCTTCGCCGAAGTCTTCGAGCGCGCTCAGGAGCCGCTGCACGTTGGCGTCATCTGCTTGCACGATGATGTCGACGTCCTCGGTAGCGCGCACGTAACCGGCGAACGCTACGGCCACCCCGCCCACCACGATGAAGTCAACGCGCGCCATCGCCAGATCGACCAACAACTTTTCGTATCCGTTCGTCATCTTTCGTCAGGTCCACGCCCAATTCCAGGAGACGCTGTCGGAGCTTCCACATGCGCTCCAGCGGTCGCTTTTCGCGCTCCGTCGTGCGTCCTACGGTCTTGCGGATTTGCTCGCTGTCGTTGCCGTGCATGATCCCGGTCGTGCTGTGTCAACCGTCGATACTGACGTTCGCCGGTTCCGCTTTCGACCTGACGAAACGTAAAACGTAAATAAAGCCCCCTTACGCAATACGTTTTCTGCCCTCGTTCTGGCGAACAGGTAGATTGTCAAGACAAACGGGTCGGCATGAAGAACCAGACCTGAAGACGAACGACTCACGCGGGCACTCTGGATGACTCGGCAGGCTGCTCGTCGCGCACGGCGTCCAGGAAGCGCTCGAAGTGATAGCGGCTGTCGTGCGGTCCGGGCGAGGCCTCCGGATGGTATTGCAGGCTGAAGCCCTCGAACCGCTTAAAGCGCATGCCCTCGATGCTGTCGTCGTTCAGGTTAACGTGCGTGACCTCCGCCACGTCCTCGTCGATGGACGCGCCCTCCACCGCGAAGCCGTGGTTCTGCGTCGTGACCTCCACGCGGCCCGTCTCGCGGTTCTTGACCGGATGATTCGCGCCCCGGTGCCCCACGTACATCTTGTAGACATCCAGCCCTTCGGACAGCGCCATGAGCTGATGCCCCAGGCAGATGCCGAAGACCGGCAGCCCGGCGTCGATTACCTCGCCCGCCAGCTCGATGGCGTCGTCCATGGCGCGCGGGTCGCCGGGACCGTTCGACAAAAACAAGCCATCCGGCTCCCAATCCAGCACGTCATCGAGCGGCGTGCGCCCCGGAAAGACGCGCACCGAGCAGCCGCGCTCGGCGAAGGAGCGCAGGATGTTGCGCTTGACGCCGAAGTCGTAAACCGCGATGCGCGGGCCGTCGTCGCCGGTGGACCAGTCGTAGGGCGCCTCGGTCGTCACCTTGTCGGCGAGCGCGAGACCCTCCATGGCGGGCCAGTCGCGCGCTTTTTGCACCAGCGCATCGTCGTCAAGCTCCTCGGCGGAGATCACGGCGTTCATGACGCCCTCCGCCCGAATGTTGCGCACCAGCGCGCGCGTGTCGATGCCGGAGATGCCAACCAGCCCGTTGCGCTGCATAAAGTCTTCCAGCGTTTCCTCCGCTCGTTCGTTGGAGGGACGGCGCGTGTAGGAACGCACGACAAGACCTGCCACCATCGGCCCGTCGGCCTCCAGGTCCGCCTCCATCGCGCCATAGTTGCCGATGTGCGGGTACGTCATCATCATGATTTGCCCGTAGTACGACGGATCCGTCAGAATCTCCTGATAACCCGTCATGCTCGTGTTGAAGCACAACTCGCCGCCGGTGGTGCCTCGGTGCCCGATGGCTGTGCCCTCCATGACGGTACCGTCGGCGAGGGCGAGTTTGGCGGGCGCTTCGGCAGATTGTCCGTTGGAGTGCAGGTCGGTGGTAGCAGCCATAGTATTTTCAGGTTCGAGGTTAGTGCGTTGTCATTCTTGAGATAAATGCGATAAGACGGACTCCGCTCTCGATGCAAAGGCGCACAACGCAGCGGTGGTATTTTTAACTTCAATCGGGTTTCTGCTGCATCCGCGTGGTCAGTAAATTAACGTCACACCCGTTTCTTGACAACCAGCGTCCCATACGAAATTAGAGGCGGCCTGCTCCGCGCATAGAGCACAAGATGCGCTCTTCTGCGAGATTCAATGCAAAGTTATATTTCTCTCCCCTCGCCCACCACGTTACGTCGCTCACTGCGTGGAGCAGAACGATGCACCGATACCGAGAAAAGGAGGCAGTCATTGATAAAATGGTAGCATATCCTCACAAATCATAAGGTTGCCGTATCATAAGCACAACCTCCGATTCAGGTCTCTCAATGCTGATCAATTAGAATACGATGAACCGGCGGCAAGAGGCAATGTAGAAAACAACTCGAGCCGCCCGAAAGCCAATAGGAAATCACGTGTCACGTTTGCACGACGCTCACTTGCGACGCGGCTATCGGTTGCGCGTGCTGGGCGGCCTCGTGGTCAGCCTTGCGGCGGTGATCTGCGTGCTCCAGTTC
>PXTQ01000060.1:6401-7558 GCA_003022505.1 Bacteroidetes bacterium QS_8_64_10
TGGACCGGAATCAGCTCACCCTCGACGCGCCGCCCGTTTCCTCGCCGAACGGCACGCCCGACGACGGCGGCAAGGACGCGCCGCCGAAGCAGGTGCAGATCAGCCCGCGCCCGGTGCGTATTGTGGAGCCGCAATACACCGAGCGGGCGCGAAGCGAGAACGTGCGCGCCTCGGTGACGGTCAAGGTGCTGGTCGACCGGTTCGGGCACGTCAAGGAGGCGTCCATCACGAAGCGGAGTCTGCTAAATAAGCAGCGCGAGCCGACGCGCCGCGTCGAGAAGCTGGGCTACGGCCTGGAAGACGCTGCGCTGTCCGCCGCGCGGCGCTGGCAGTTTCGGCCCGCGCGCCAGAACGGCGAGGCCGTGCGCAGTTATACGACCGTGACGCTGAGCTTCGGCATTTAGCGAATTGCGAGTGTCGAGGGGCGAGTTTCGAGTTACTCGACATTCACCACTCGAAACTCGTCACAGGTCTTCCCACCGGGCGTCTTCGACGGTTTCGTGCGGGGCGGCGTGACGCGACCCGCGGTCGTCGTCTCCCGCGTCGTCCCGGTCGGAAAGTTTTCCGGAATCCCGCCGGACGGCCAGCAGCAGGTTGCGGCTCGCCCGCACCAGGTAGACGGTCAGGATAACAACGAAGGCAACTTTCAGGAGCGTCATGAGGACGAAGGACGTGAGGCCTCAGGCTTAAAATACGTCGTGCCGTGATGATCGAACCGCGCAATGCGGCGGGCAAGTTCCTCGAAGTCTGCTTCACGATGCACGAAGTCGATGTCGGTGGTCTGCACGATGAGCAGCGGGCTTTTAGTGTACCGGAAAAAGTAATAATTGTAGGCCTCGTTCAGTTCCTCGATGTAGGCCGGATCCATGTCTTGCTCGTAGCTGCGGCCCCGCTGCCGGATGTTGTCCATCAGGCGCTGCGGATCGGCTTGCAGGTACACCACCAGATCCGGCGTGGGCGTCTGCGGCTGCATCAAGCTGTAGAGCGTTTCGTAGAGTTGAAGCTCATCACCGTCCAGGTTGAGATCGGCGAAGATGCGGTCCTTGTCGAAGGCGTAATCGCTGATGGTAAGCTGGTGAAACAGGTCGCGCTCGCCCAGCTTTTTCTGCTGCCGGAAGCGATTGGCGAGGAAACTGAGTTGCGTCTGAAAGCCCCAG
>PXTQ01000061.1:0-14079 GCA_003022505.1 Bacteroidetes bacterium QS_8_64_10
CGTACGATATAGCCTCTAAACACAACATAGCTCCCGGTGCCATTGCGCTCAATTACGCCTGGTGCCTCAGTCAAGAACGGACGGGAAACTACTATGCGCTGGCAAATAAAGCGCTGAACATTCTGCACCCGGACGCCCGCGACGCGCAAGAAATCGTGCCCCGGAAGATGGAAGAACACCTACCTTTCGATAATCTGCCGGACGAAAGCGTTCACTTCCTGCGCCGTCTGACCAGCATAGAAGAACAGCGCGAAACGGAAACCGCTGCCAGCGTTGCATGACACGGCGTTTCCGATAACGTGATTGTTCTGACGGACACCGATATTGTGCTCAAGCTGGCGGCGTGCCAGCTTCTTTATGAGCTACCCGGTCTTCTGGACGTGTCTTATTCGGAGGTGCGGGTCCTCAATGCCCTTCGCTTCCAACTCCGGAAGCAGGAACACCTCAAGGAGCGATATACGCCCGGAGGCGTTCAGCGGGCACTTGACTTCGTGGATGAAGCCGGTGAACTCTCCGAAGCAGCGAATGACGAGTACGAGGCGCTACTTCAGGTAGAAGGTATCGACACGGGCGAAGCCGTGCTCTTCGCGCAGACGAAGCATTTCAGCGAGGTTCGCCTCCTCACGGGTGACAAGGGCAGCCTGGAAGCGTTGGTCGAAGCCCCCGACCTCGACGCCACGAAAACGCGGCTCGCCGGGCGCGTCTACTGCTTCGAGCAACTGATGCTCCGGTTTATCGACGCGCTGGGCTTCGAGGTCGTCTGCCGCCGCGTCGCACCCGTTCGAGACTGCGACACCGTGTTGCAAATGACATTCAGCGATGGCTTGGACTCCGAACGCGAGCGCGCCGTTCGTTATTTCGAGAGGTTCACGCCCGATCTGCGTGTAGGAGAGGAGTCGTTGCTTGCTGAAAGATAAGCCTTGCCGGAGCACACCTGGGGAACTCTGTTAGCCAGCAACATTGTATCGAGCTGTCTGAGTAGAATGTCGATGACTGACTTTTTTAGAATGGTTTGAGGAGAAGGGGCGCGACTTTCCCTGGAGGCAAGAGGGAGTTTCAGCATTCCACATCCTTACGACTGAAATGCTATTACGTCAGACGCGCGCAATGCAGGTTGATCGCCTATGGATCTCTTTCACAAATCAGTATTCTTCCCCCAGTTCAGAGCGCGCCCGCTCCTACTCCGTCAGCTCGCAGGAGATGGGCAGCTCGGCAGCGCGTCGGATCGTCACGAAAGCAGTTTAGGATCTACGTCCTCGCAGATCAACGTGCTATTCTCGTCAGGAGAGCAGCGCTTCACTCTCCATCGGTAAGGTGATATAGGAGCGTTCGCACGTAACGGGATAATCCGCCGGGCTACCGCAAACGCAACTACTACGACCAAAACGGCAACCGCGTCCACGAAGACCCCCCCGGAGCACGGTCACGTGGAAGCAACACGGGTTCAGGCACGACCAAAAACACAATAAGATCCGCCTCTCGAAAGGCGCGACTCACAAAGAAAACACCCGCGAGCGCGAGAATACATACTGGTCGAATCTGGTCGAATACGACTCCCGCCCAGACGTGACCGTCCAGAACGTCCAGCAGGTGCGTGCCGTCTGGGAAGATCGCTCCGACGGGCAATGCCTTTTCGTCATGCCGAAGGGTCCCAATTATGATGCAATCCGCTCGAAGCTACGCTGAACACCCCGCTGCCAGCTTCGGACGCGATCACAGCGAGCCACCTACTCCGCCATACGCACGATGCGCGGCGAAAACGTACCGACCACGTCCACCAGGTCGCGCTGCTCGGCGATCACCTCGTCGATGCGCTTGTAAGCCATCGGGTGCTCGTCCACGTCCCCGCCGATGAGCGTAATGCCGCGCTCGTTCAGGTACTCCTTCTGCGAGCTTTTCGTGAGCGTGCGGTGCGCCTCGCGGCGGCTCATGCGGCGGCCCGCCCCGTGCGAGGATGACGCCAGCGACCGCGCCTCGCCCTTTCCGCTCACGATGTAGCCCCGGTCGCCCATCGTGCCGGGGATGAGGCCCAGCTGCCCCTCGGCGGCGGGCGTGGCTCCTTTGCGGTGCACGATCAGCTCCTCACCGTCGTGCTCTTCCTTAAAGGCAAGGTTGTGGGAATGGTCGTGGTAGAACACCGGCTTGATCCCCGCCGCGCGAGCGACGTGTTTGTGGATGAGCTGGTGGTTGGCGAGCGTGTAGTCACGGGCGAAGTTCATGAGCGCCCAGTACTCCCGCCCGGCCTCGGAGTCGAGGTCGAGCCAGGCCAGGTGCTTCATGTCGTCGGGGAGGCCCAGGCATTTTTCTTTGGCAATGTCGGTGTAGCGCTCGGCGATCTTGTAGCCCAGCCCGCGCGAGCCGGAGTGCGACAGCAGCGCCAGGTATTTGCCCGGCTGCAAGCTGTCGTCGTCCGTGTCCAGTTCCTCACGCAATTCGACGACGCCGAACTCGGCAAAGTGGTTTCCGCCGCCGGAGCTTCCGAGCTGGCGGTGCGCCTTGCTTTTGAGGCTGCCGATCATGGGAAGCTCGTTCCACGCGGCGCGGTCCATCACCGCGTGGTCGCGCTTGTTCTCGAAGCCGCAGCCCATGCCGAAGGCGGTCTCGCGCTGAAGCGCCTGCACCGTTTTGTCTTTGTGGCCTTTGAGGATGCGGTTCGGATCGTCGGGAAACAGGCTGAGCGCCATAGAACAGGATATATCGACCCCGACCATGTACGGAGCGACCGCCCCTTCCATCGCCAGGACGCCGCCCACCGGCAGCCCATAGCCGACGTGCGCGTCCGGCATGAGCGCACCGGCACGGGTGACGGGCAGGCGCATGGCCTGCTCCATCTGCTCCAGCGCGCCGTCGTCGATGCCGCCTGCGCCCCACACGTCGTACGGAATCGGCTCATCGAGCGGCGCGCGACTCCGGCGGAGCGCCTCGCGGTCGCGCTTCTCTTTGACGGCCCGTGCGAACGCCGTCACCCTGCCCGCGTCCAGCGCCGCCTCCGGGTCGTCCCACGCTTTTTCGAGAAGCGCCAGCAGATCCTTCTCCGACGCGGCCTCGTCGCGCCGGGCGCTCTCGATGGCTTTGCCCACGAGTGGGCCTTCCGGGATGCCAAGTTCCAAAATGTCGTTGCCGTCGATCATGTCCGCTTTCGGAAACCGATACTCTGAACCGTAGACTCGCGACAGAACTTAACGCGAAGAGCGCAAAGGGCACTAAGAAAAGAGAAGTGGGCGAAAAGCGATTCGCTCTTATGTGGTTCTCTGCACACCCCTCATCGCGTGGCGCTGCCGCGCGACGCAACCCAATCGCTTTCAGCCTGACTTTTCCATGTCGGATTGGTGCGAGGATCCATTTTAGCAATTCGCTCACGGCCCACTAACTCGGTTCCCCGGCTTTAAGGTCCGGTTAACCAGGAACCGCTCGCGCCCCGCCATGTTGATTGTCCTCCACCCCAAAGAAGGCGACCGCGCCTTCTCGACGACGGCTTTTTTCAGGGCTAACCCCGCCAAATTTATGAGTGAGCAAACTGAGACTGAATACCTCGAAAACGTCGCCCAAACGGAGTACGAGCACGGCTGGACGACCGACGTGGAGGCCGAGACCGCGCCGAAGGGTCTGAGCGAAGAAACGATCCGGTTTATCTCCGCCAAAAAGGACGAGCCGGAGTGGATGCTCGAAAAGCGCCTCCGCGCCTACAACCACTTCGAGCGCCTCATCGAACAAGATTATCCCGACTGGGCGCATCTGGACATGGATCCGGTCGACTTTCAGGACATCAGTTACTATTCCGCGCCCAAGCAAAAGGCGCAGTACGACAGCCTCGACGAGGTGGACGACGAGCTGCTGGAGACGTTCGAGCGCCTCGGCATCCCGCTCGAAGAGCAGAAGCAGCTTACGGGCGTGGCCGTGGACGCCGTGATGGACTCGGTGAGCGTTGCCACGACGTTTCAGGAAGAGCTGGAAGAAGCGGGCGTCATCTTCTGCTCCTTCGGCGAGGCCCTCGAAGACTACCCGGAGCTGGTGCGCGAGCACATGGGATCGGTGGTGCCCTACACCGACAACCTCTTCGCCTGCCTGGAGGGCGTAACCTGCCCGATGGAGCTGTCCACGTACTTCCGCATAAACCAGCAGGGCACCGGACAGTTCGAGCGCACGCTGATCGTGGCCGAAGAAGACAGCTATGTCTCTTATTTGGAGGGCTGCACAGCCCCGCAGCGCGACGAGCACCAGCTGCACGCCGCCGTGGTGGAGCTTATCGCGCACGAAAGCGCCGAAATCAAATATTCGACCATCCAGAACTGGTATCCTGGCGACGAGAAAGGCAATGGCGGCGTCTACAACTTCGTCACGAAGCGCGGCCTCTGCAAAGAGGACGACTCCAAAATCAGTTGGACGCAGCTCGAAACCGGCTCGGCCATCACCTGGAAGTATCCGAGCGTCATCCTCAAGGGCGACCGCTCCGTAGGCGAGTTCTACTCCGTCGCCTTCACGAAAGGGCACCAGCAGGCCGACACGGGCACGAAGATGACCCACATCGGCGAGGACACGAAGAGCACGATCATCTCGAAGGGGATCTCCGGCGGCGTCTCGAACAACAGCTACCGGGGTCTCGTCAAGATCAATGAGGGCGCGGAGCGGGCGCGCAACTTCTCGCAGTNNNCTCCCTGCTCCTGGGCGATACGTGCGGGGCGCACACGTTCCCCTACATCGAGATCGGCAACAACTCGGCGCAGGTCGAGCACGAGGCCACGACCTCGAAGGTCGGCGAGGATCAGATGTTCTACTGCTTCCAGCGCGGCCTCGGCGAAGAAGAAGCGCTGAAGCTCATCGTGAACGGCTTCTGCAAGGAGATCCTGGCAGAGCTTCCGATGGAGTTTGCCGTGGAAGCCAAAGAGCTGCTGGCTATCGAACTCGAAGGAAGCGTTGGATAGCGCTTGACACGCGATTGAGCTTCATTGACGACTCGACGCGGCACGCGCCGCGTCGCTACGGTCCTGATTTTGCAAAGCATCTGCCAACCTGCAAACCTGTAACTAACTTTCAAACCTGTAACTAAAAAGAATGGCATTACTCGAAATAAACGACCTGCACGTCTCCGTCGAGGACAGCGAAATCCTGCGGGGCGTGGATCTGACCATTGACACCGGCCAGACGCACGCCATCATGGGGCCGAACGGCTCAGGTAAGTCCACGCTAGCGAAGGTGCTGGCGGGCCGCGAGGAGTACGAGGTAGACCGCGGCTCCGTCCTCTTCGAAGGCGAGGACATTCTGGGCGACGAACCAGACGAACGCGCCGAGAAGGGCATCTTCCTGGCGTTTCAGTATCCGGTGGAGTTGCCCGGCGTCAGCATGAACAACTTTCTCAAAGAGTCGGTCAACAAGGTCCGTGAGGCGCGCGGCGAGGAGCCGCTCGGCGCGGCCGACCTGCTGCAACAGATCCGAGAGAAGGCCGAACTGGTGGGCCTGAACGCCGACCTTACGAAGCGCTCCGTCAACGAAGGCTTCTCGGGCGGCGAGAAGAAGCGCAACGAGATTTTTCAGCTCGCCATGCTGGAGCCGAAGCTCGCCATCATGGACGAAACCGACTCCGGCCTCGACATCGACGCGCTGCGCGCCGTGGCCGACGGCGTCAACAAGCTCCGCACCGATGACCGCGGCTTCATGGTCATCACGCACTACCAGCGGCTGCTCAACTACATCGTGCCGGACCGCGTGCACGTCATGATCGACGGCCGCATCGTGCGCTCCGGCGGCAAGGAGCTGGCGGTGGAGCTTGAAGACAAGGGCTACGAGTGGGTCCGCGAGGACGCCGCTGTCGCGGCCTGAGCGAGAGGAAGTCGATTCAACCGTAGTAGCGCAACGTCGCTACTACCGTGATGAATGAAAACGGATACCTAAAATTAGACCAACGCTTATGTCCACCTCTTCCACCGACCTTAGCGCCGAAGAACGTCTCGTGCAGGCCTTTGAGGCCAACGAGGGGCAGGCGCTCAACGGCGCGGCGTCGCTCGGCGAGATCCGGCGCGAGGCCATCAGTCGTTTCTCCACCCTCGGCCTGCCCGGCCCCAAGAGCGAGGCCTACAAGTACTCGCCCGTCACGCGCGCCCTCCGCCACGAGTACGAGGTAAACGTAGACGCGGAGCCCGAGCACGGCGTCACCGAGAGCGATGTCGACGACCTGCTCCTTCCGGGCCTCGACGCGCACATCATCACGCTCGTCAACGGGCGCTTCGACGCGGACCTCTCGCGCATCGGCGACCTGCCCGACGGCGTCATCGCGCGCGACTTCCACGGCGCATCCGCCGAGCACGCCGACCTCATCTCAGAGCACTTCGCGCAATACGCCGACCACCGCGAGCGCGTCTTCGTGGCGCTCAACACGGCGTTTACCAAAGACGGCGCGTTCGTCTACGTGCCAAACAACACGATTCTCGAAAAACCGATCCACGTGCTCAACGTCACGAGCACCGACCGGGATCTCTTCATCCAGCCGCGCAACCTCGTGATCGCCGAGCAAAGCGCCTCGGCCACCGTCATCGAGACCGATCACACGCTGACCGATTCGCAGACGTTCACGAACGCCGTGACGGAGATCGCCGTCGGCGCGAACGCGCACGTCGATCACTACAAGGTGCAGGCGGAAGGCGAAAACGCCTCGCAGGTCAACAACATCAGCGCGTATCAGACGCGGGACAGCCTCTTTAGCACCACGACGTTTACGCTGAGCGGGCGGCTCGTGCGCAACAACCTGCACATTACGGCGGACGCCGAGAATTGCGAGTCGCGCCTGTACGGGCTGTTTATGGGCCGCGACGAGATGCACGTCGACAACTCCACGCTCGTGGACCACACGATGCCGAATTGCATGTCCGACGAGCTGTACAAAGGCATCTTGGATGACGACGCGACCGGCGTGTTCAACGGGAAGGTGTTCGTACACCGCGACGCGCAGAACATCAAAGCCTACCAGTCCAACGATAACATCCTGCTGACAAACGACGCCGACATCTACACGAAGCCGGAGTTGGAGATTTACGCCGACGACGTGCAGTGCTCGCACGGCGCTACGTCGGGCCAGCTCGACGAGGAGGCAATGTTTTACTTGCGCTCGCGCGGTCTCTCGCGGTCGCAGGCGCAGTCGATGCTGCTGGTGGCCTTCGCCGGCGACATCGTAGACCACGTTGAGGTAGAGCCGCTCCGGGAAGTGCTCTCGGAGACCGTCACGGAGCGCTTCGCCGAGACGTCGGAGGCCGCCACGCGCTGGAAGGCGTGATTCGTGTTCGGGTGCTATTGTGTTTGAGTGCTCGGATATTAGCGTACTGTTGAGCCAGCGCACAAACACTTACTGAGCCGTGAGCGGATTGCTAAACGTTGTGCTCTCATGCCCGTCGAAAAGGTCCAGGCCAAACTGACTGTGTTTGGGAGTGTGTGAAATGGGGGGTGTGCGTTTGCCGAGTCTCCTCGTCTCGCTCGCCATGCTCGCAAACGTTTAGAAGACCATGCACACGAGTCAGTAAACACCAAAACACCGTCACACGAAAGCACTCAAAAAGCCCATGCCCGATACGTTCGCCGTACATCACCAGAGGGAGCCGGAAGGCGAAACGGAGCGCAACGTCGTGGAGGCCCTCCGCGAGATCTACGACCCGGAGATCCCTGTTAATATTTACGACCTCGGCCTGATCTACGACATCGAGGTGCAGGACGACGGCCACGTGGACCTCACGATGACGCTCACCGCGCCGAACTGCCCCGCCGCCGGCACGCTGCCCGGCCAGGCCGAAGACGCTGCCGCGAGCGCCGAAGGCGTCACCGTTTACGCCGGAGATGATGAGCGACGAGGCCAAGATGGAGCTTGGCTTTATGTAAGGACGGCGAACCACCGTTCGCTGATCCGAAGGTTGCGAGCTAAACTTTTACGGAGCAGCCACCGACGAGCGATAGGAGTGTCGGATAAGGTGTAGCCAAACCACGACGTTGACTCCCCTCCCCCCTCGTTCTCCTATCGCTTTCCCGCGAAGTTTTGCGCGCTCATCTTCAGCGTGCTATCTTCGCCTTTCAATGACCGGCGGCTCCTGCTGATCTCGCTCGGCGGTAATGGTCACGCTGTCCTCGTCCTCGGCATCGCCGTCCGTCACCGTGAGCGTGAGGACGTACGCCCCCGCCACGTCGGCGGGGAAGGTCGGACTGGCAACGTCCGTGTCACTAAGTGCGGTACTGCTGCTGTCGGGCGCGTTCAGCGACCACGAATAGAACACCACATCCTCGGCGTCTTCGTCGGAGGAGTCGCCGCCGTTCAACTTGACGATGGCTCCCACGTTCACGGTCTGATCGCTTCCGGCGTCCGCCACGGGCGCGGTGTTGGTCTCTTCCAGACCGGTTGGCTCGTCGTCGCCGCACCCCATCGCGGCGAGCACAAGCACGAGCCAGAAAGCGAAGCAGCAGCGTTTCACAGCAGTCTCTGGAAGAAGAATGGATGGAGAATTGTTTGACAGCGGCGCAGCGTGTTGCAGGGCTTGCACACGTTCAACCTACAATCGTCCCGGCAAATAGACAAACGCCGCGTCTACCAGCTTCGCAGGCGTCACTGGTGTGTATGTATGGAGGTATGGACGTTTCGCCTTCACACGTCCCTACTGGTGCGTCAAGTGTCAATTGTAGTGTAGCGAAGCGATCTCAAAACCCAATGGCGATCTCAAAACCCAATGGAGGCACGTCATCCTGAACGAAGCTGAAGGATCTCCGGCAAGCTGACTGCCAAGTTGGGGGGAGATTTTTCGGCTCCGCTCAAAATGACCGTCTGGGGTTTTGAGATCGCGTACTCCAACTTGTAGAATCACCGTTGACAATGCACTACATTCATACCTTCATACTCAACGGAATCAGCCACTGCTTCTCTGCTGTCGCAGGTTCTGAATGATCTTCTCGGCCTGCTTGTAGGTCGGCGAGTCGCTGCCCGTCACCTCCTTGACGTGCTCGAACTGCTTGACGGCCTTGTCGAAGCGACCGATCTGGGCCAGCGCGATGCCGTAATTCATGCGCGCCGCGACGTGATCGGGATCCTCGTTGATGACGCGCTTGATTTCCCGGATGCCGCGCATCGGATTTTGGCGCGTCTGCAGGTACGCCCAGCCGAGTCGCGTGCGCACGTCATGGTTGCTCTCCTGCTTTTGCAGCACGCGTTCGTACGCAGCAGCAGCCTCGCTTGCCACCTTCCCCTTCTCGCCGTCGTCGGAGGCGTTCATCATCCACTCGTAGAACTGATCTCCGGCGCGCGTCCACGCTTCGGGCGTATCTTCCGCTTGAGCGATGCGGCGCTCCTGAAGCGCGGCCAGGTCGGGCCGCCCCGCGCCCACGTACATCTCTGCCAATTCACGACGGCGCGCCGTCTTCTCGGAGGCCGATGCGTTGGCGATAACCTGCTTGAGCGAATCGGCGCGCTCCGCGAACGGCGGGCCGAGCGGTGGGCGGTCGCTGGCCGCAAGCGCGCTCTGCGTGTCTGCCGGGGCCGCCCGCGACGACATGGCGGATTGCTGCTGCTGTTGCGGGCCGGGCGCCTGCCGGCGCATCGCCTCGCTCTGCTGCGACGCCCCCGCCGAAGCCCCGCCCTCCTGCTGACCGTACACGAGCATCAGAAAGAGCGCCAGCACCACCAGCAGGCTCGCCCCCACCAGGATGCCCACCATCTGGTTGCGTCGGCGGCTGTCATCGGGCGACGCTGCTTCATCGCGCGCATCGGCCTGCGACGATGCCGGTTCAGACGAAGACGAAGGCGGCGGGGCGGCGGGGCGCGTCTCCGGCTCCGCTTCCGGCACACCGGCGGTGGTGGAAACCTCTTGCAGGCGCGACCCGCACTTGCTGCAAAAATTGGCGCCTTCGGGATTTTGCCAGCCGCACTGGTTGCAGTAGACGCCCTCGTGCGAAGAGGAATCGTTCTGCGAGGTTGTGGGCCGCGTCGCTTCCGCAGCTTCTTCCCGCGATACCGGCTGCTCCGGCTCGACGGCCGTTCCGCACAGGTCGCACACCTCAGCGTCGGGATTGAGGCGAGCGCCGCATGACGGGCACGTGCGAGGGTCGCTTTCGGACATGGTTGCTGTCGTGCTTGTTGGAGATAATTGCCCTTTCTGAACGATCTCGCGCCGCCGCTTGATTCGGCAATTTTAGCCGAAGAGCGCAAAACTGCTCCGCTTCGTGAACGAGATCGTCGATGGTGAGCTTTCGCTTGCTCATGGTTTGTGATGTTACCCGACCTGATTGAAGGCTTTGCTTGCTTGAAGTCCTGATCGTTGACGTGAAACGCTGCGCTTATTTTCTGGAAAGACGCAGCGCGCTGCGTCTCTACGCCTCCTTCTCGGTGCCAACTTGAAAGACGTGATGGACCTTCAAACCTGATCCACGAACCGCCCGATGCGCTCGACGGCCTCGCGGATGTCGTCCAGGCCCGTGGCGTAGGAGCAGCGCACGAAGCCCTCGCCGCTCGGCCCGAAGGCGTCGCCCGGCACGCACGCCACGTGCTCTTCCTTCAAGAGTTGCTGCGCGAACTCCTCCGACGACAGCCCGGTCGGTCGGATGTCCGGGAAGGCGTAGAACGCGCCCTCCGGCTCGAACGTCGGCAGGCCGGCCTCGCGCAGGCCCTCGACGATGACGCGGCGGCGCTCGTCATACGAAGCGCGCATCTCCTCGACGGCGTCCTGGCTCTCCTCAATCGCCGCCATCGCCCCCACCTGCCCCATCGTGGGCGCGCTCATCACGATGTACTGATGCAGCTTGTAGAGCGCGCCGAATACGTCGCGCGGGGCGCACGCATAGCCGATGCGCCATCCCGTCATGGCGTAGTTCTTCGAGAAGCCACCGAGGAGCACGGTCCGCTCCTTCAGCCCCTCGACGCTCGGCAGGCACACGTGACCGCGCTCGCGGGCGTCGCCGTAGATCAGACGGTCGTAGATCTCGTCGGAAATGAGCAGCAGATCGTTTTCGACGACGACCTCGGCGATCCGCTCGGCTTCCTCGCGCGCGAGCACCGCGCCCGTCGGATTGTTCGGATAGCCCAGCATGAGCGCCTTCGTGCGAGGCGTGACGCGCTCGGCGATGGCCTCCGCCGTGACCGCGAAGTCGTTCTCCGACGACGTGGGCACGTAGCTCACGTCAGCGCCCGCGAATGAGGCCGTCGGCCCGTAGCTGACGAAGCACGGCTCCGGGATCAGGATCTCGTCGCCCGGATCCAGAAGCGCGAGCATGGCGAGCTGCATCGCCTCGCTGACGCCGACGGTGACGAGCACCTGCTCCTCGGCGTCGTACGAGACGCCGTGCCGCTCGTCGATGTCCTCCGCGATCAGGTGGCGCAGCTTTTTGATGCCCGAATTGGACGTGTAGCCCGTGCGCCCTTCGTCCAGCGACGCCTTCGCGGCGTCCATCACGGGCTGGGGCGACACGAAGTCCGGCTCGCCGATGCCCAGCGAGATCACGTCGTCCATCGTGGCGGCGATCTCGAAAAAGCGGCGGATGCCGCTCGGCGGCACCTGCCGGGCGCGCTCGGAAAGGCGATTCTTGGTTTCGGTGGGTGTGTCGGCGGAAGGCATGGGCGAGGTTGTGCTCGTTCGGGAAGGGTGAATGCGGCGCGTCAATAGCGTACCATGCGACGACGCGCATGTTGCCTGCCGCAGCGCCCTTGCGAAACCTCGTTCTGCGTGATACCTTGTGCATCTCATATTTCCGAATGTTTTCGTGCAATAGAGACGTTTCGGCGAAACGTCTCTACGGACGTTTTCAGCGTCTACGCCCAACAGATACCGGCACACCGCATTTCTACGGTTCTCCAGAAAAATTCCCCAACCATCCATGCCTGATACTCACCAGAACCACATCGACGGATCCTGGCAGCACGCCGCCTCCGGCGACACGCTCGACAACCGCAACCCCGCCTCCACCGATGACCTCATCGGGCGCTTCCCCGATTCCTCCGCCGGCGACGTGGACGAGGCCGCCCGCAGCGCCCGCGCCGCGTTCGACGACTGGCGCGCGACGCCCGCCCCGCAGCGCGGCGAGATCCTGCGACGCGCAGGCGACCTGCTCGCGGAGCGCAAGACCGAGATCGCCCGCGTCATGACGCGCGAGATGGGCAAGCCCGTCTTCGAAACCGAAGGCGACGTGCAAGAAGCCATCGACACCGCGTACTACGCCGCGAGCGAGACGCGTCGGCTGTTCGGCAAGACGGTGCCGAGCGAACTGCCGGACAAGTTCAACATGAGCGTGCGGCGTCCGGTGGGCGTGTGCGGCGTCATCACGGCCTGGAACTTCCCGGTCGCCGTGCCGAGCTGGAAGATCCTGCCCGCGCTGGCCGCCGGCAATACTGTTATTTTTAAACCGAGCGAGGAGTCGCCCCACAGCGGCGAGCTGTTCGCGCGCGTGCTGCTCGACGCCGGCATCCCGCCGGGCGCGCTGCAACTGGTGCAGGGCGCGGGCGCGGTCGGGCAGGCGATGACCGAGCATCCGGAGGTGGATCTGATCGCGTTTACCGGATCGTCGGAAACGGGCGCGCAGATTGCGGCTGAGTGCGGCGAGCGCCACAAGCAGGTGTCGCTGGAGATGGGCGGCAAGAACCCGATGATCGTGATGGAGGGTGCCGACCTGAACCTGGCGCTGGAGGGCGTGGTGTGGGGCGCGTTTGGCACCACCGGGCAGCGCTGCACGGCCACGAGCCGCCTCATCTGCCACGAGAGCGTGCACGACGAGCTTGTCGGGCGCATCAAAGAGGAGGCGCGGGAGCTGACCATCGGCGCGGGGCTGGACGACGACACCGAGATGGGTCCGCTCATCAACCAGCAGGCGCTCGACAAGACCACGCGCTACGTCGAGATCGGCCAGGACGAAGGCGCGACGCTCGCGCTCGGCGGCGAAGCGGCTTCCGGCGAGGACCTCGGCGACGGCTTCTTCTTCGAGCCGACCATCTTCACCGGCGTCGATCCGGAGATGCGGATCGCGCAGGAAGAAATCTTCGGCCCGGTGCTGTCGGTCTTTGAGATCAGCTCGTATGAGGAAGCCGTGCGGCTCGCCAACGACACGCGCTACGGGCTGTCCTCATCCATCTACACGAACAACGTGCAGCACTCCTTCCGCGCGATGCAGGATCTGGAGGCCGGCATCACCTACGTCAACGGCCCCACCATCGGCGCGGAAGCGCACATGCCGTTCGGCGGCGTCAAAGCCACCGGCAACGGGCACCGCGAGGGCGGCTGGACGGCGTTCGACATCTTCACCGAGACGAAGACCGTCTACGTCGATTACTCCGGCCAGCTCCAGAAGGCGCAGATGGACACGCATGAATAACACATCCTTGCTGTCACTTATGCGTTAGATAAAATTTACAAAAATGACTATTGAGGCTTCATAACAATTTTTTTGCAGCTTACGGTGGGCGTCCGGCTTCCAAACGAAGCGATCTTCGCCAACCTGTTCACTTCGCAATCCGAAACAGCATCTTCCGGTGCCACGGCGCGCCCCACTCCTCGCGTGCCGTAACGCGCCCGCCGCACCGCTCCGCCATCCGCTCCCACTCGCGCGCCGACCGGAAGCGCGCCTCTACCGCCTCGCCCTCGGCGTGCCCTTCGCTGCCGCCGCGCCGCAGCCGGTTCGCCCAGCGGTCCAGCCGGCGTAGCAACCGGCACCACCGCCCCCGGCAACCCGATTCGAGCACGACGACCCCGTTTCGGCTCACGCGCAGCGCCTCGCGCAGCACGGCCTCCGGCTCGCGCGTGTGGTGCAGCACGTACGCGAGCAGCGCCGCGTCGAAGGCGTCGTCTGCGAACGGCAAATCGGCGCCGTCAGCCCGCTGAAACGACAGTGCCGTGCGGTTGACGCCCTCGCGCGCATCGACGAGTTGCACGCTGTGGCGGCGCGCGAGTCGCTCGCCGACGTAGCCCTCGCCCGCGCCCACGTCCAGCAGCCGCAGCGAGTCGCCTTCCGACAAATAGGATTGTAGCCAGCGCGCCTTGCTTTGCGCCCGAAGCCGCAGCACGCCTTGTAACAGCACCTCGCCGTGCTCGCGGAGCGCCAGCGCGAGCCATCC
Organism: Bacteroidetes bacterium QS_8_64_10; assembly: GCA_003022505.1. GTDB lineage: Bacteria > Bacteroidota > Rhodothermia > Rhodothermales > Salinibacteraceae > PXTQ01. The sequence goes on from PXTQ01000061.1 coordinate 14,057, forward strand.
GCCCCACCCCAGCGCGACGAACG
>PXTQ01000061.1:14158-16992 GCA_003022505.1 Bacteroidetes bacterium QS_8_64_10
CGCGAGGCGGCTGATCTGCGCGAGCGACGGCCTATATGCTCGATCCAGCGTGTAGAGCACCGGCAGCCCGCACAGGAAGACGCCGCTCAGTAGCGGTCCCAGCGTTTTGCTCCAGTCCTCACCGGTGAGGGCCAGCAACGTGCCCTTGAGCGCGTAGTACGGTCCGGCATTGAATTCAAACAATCGCACGTAGAGCCGCAGCGATTCCACGAGGTGCGCGCCCGCCTCCAGGCTCGCGTACGGAAGCGCCATCAGAACGAGCGCCGCGCTCGCGCCCCAGAGCGTGCGGCGTCCCATGCGCTGCCACAAAAACGGCAGCAGCACCAGCGGGAAGAGCTTCACACCGCCCGCTCCGGCGAGCGCGGCTCCGGCGAGCGCGGGCCGCCCTTTTCGGCAAGCCCAGACGGTCGCTACGAGGAAAAACACGCAGGCCGCCTCCGTGTGACCCTGACCGGCGGCTTCCAGCACCGCGAGCGGCTGCCAGGCGTACAGCATCAGGTCACGCGCCGCCACCATGCGGGCAAGCAAAAAGACCGCTGCGACCTCAAAAAGTGCAAATATACACTTGATTATGTAATATGAAATCGAAGCGCCTGCCTCATAAAACTGCCCGCCCATCCAGAAAACCATTTCCGATACAGGAGGATAAACGGAATAATACTTTTCTGAATTTAGCTTGCTATATATTTTCTTACTATGCAAAACCTTTAGCTCTTTTGCGCTGGGGCGATGCACATACGGACTCATGCCCTCGCGCTGCACCAGCCCGTCCCACACGTAGCGATGCGCATCATCGGAGAGCGTGGGCGGCATCCCGATCACCATGAGCCGGAACAGAACGGCGAGTGCGAGCACCTGTCCCGTTGTCACGCTCCGCCGCTTCCAGAGCACCGGCAGCAGCGCCGTGGAGAGCGCGGCGCATCCCACCATGCCGGGCCACAACGCGGGACGCCGCGCGCAAAACGCGAGTCCCGCCATGCCCACGACGAGCACCGCGAGAAGCGCCGCATCCGGGACCCGCTTCTTCATGAGTAAATCAGGCTTGACAACACCCTACTGGAGTGTTACACGTGATTTGATCGGTAAATGAACGACGAGGTGCGACGCACTTTTTGCCAGAACGTACGGTTCTCGGCGAAAGCCCCTCATCTTCATGAAGTGCGTCGCACCTTTCTATTCGTCATTTGAGCTGTAACAGTTCACTACTCCGTCCGTCTCAGTCGGGCGTGCAGGCGTCTTCCCTCGTTTTCGTAGCGCACGTCGTCGGCCATCTCATGGATAATAAACAGCCCGCGTCCGTCCTCGCGCGTGACCTCCTCTGGGAGCATCGGCCCGGCGGCGGACGAGTCGAACCCGGCCCCCTCGTCCTCGACCACAATGGTCATGCCCGCCGCGTCGCCCCATTGCAGTTCGACGCGCACCTGTTTGTCCTGATCGTACTCGTTGCCGTGCTCAACGGCGTTTGCCACGGCCTCGCTGACGACGAGCACAATGCGATACGCCAGGTCGTCATCCCCTACGTGTTCGCCGACGAACGACCGCGTCTCGTCGACGGCGCGACGGACGCTGTCATGCTCGCTGGACAGCTGAAGACGCAAATTGAATCCTATTTCGCTATCTTTACCGGACATCCTTTTTGCTTAAATAGTATTCATCGTATAATCGCAAGTTTACGCAGAACGGGATCTATGTTGTCGGCGTTGATGCGCACGAAGTAGATGCCGGCGGGCGCAGGGCGACCCTGCTCGTCGCGGAGATTCCAGGCGCGCCCGCCGTCGCCGTCGCGCTCTTCGAGGACCCGCACGAGCTGCCCGTCCGCGCTCACGATGCGCATCGTGGCTTCGGCGGGCAAGCCCGCAATCATGACGCGCCGCTCGTGCCGGTCGGCGCGGAACGGATTCGGAAACACGCGAGCATCGGCCAGATCGGTAGCCGCTTCGCTGAGCCGGAGCGCCTGCTCCCCCTCCGACCGAGCATGCCCCCGATGTGGGGCACTGTGTTCAACCCTTTCCTGCGAAGAGGGTGACGCACAGAATGAATGTGCAATAACGGAATACAGTCCGCGTGTAAGGCATGAAAGGTCGGTAACGTCTGATGCTCGTCAGCCGCTTTCTTCGACGGACGCTGCCGGGGTTTGGTTCGCCGCACGGGGCGTGTGCGCGGTCTGCGCTGAATGCTCCGATCATGGAAGTCGCCGCGCGGCAGCCTGGTGGATAAGATTCAGCGTTCGTGCATAAACGCAAGGCACGAATCCTCTGATGCAGTTACCCCCTGTGCCACCACGCCGTGAATACTTTCGACCGCCACGTCATCCGGCGCTTCGTAACCGGCTACGTCTTTTTCGTAGGCGCGCTCATCCTGTTTTTCGTCGTCCTGCACTACGTGGAGTACATGGACGACTTCTTCGACCGGGGCGCGACGCTCAGCGAGGTGTTCTTGGTCTACTATCCGAGCTACGTGCCGAAGATCGTGCGGCTCACTTCACCGCTCGCGCTCTTCCTGGCGTGCATCTACCTGACCGGCAAGCTCGCGCAAGAGTTGCAGATCGCGGCGCTACAAACGAGCGGCGTGTCGCTGTATCGCCTGATGCGGCCCTACGTGGTGGTGGCCGTGCTCACGACGAGCTTCATGTTCTGGTTCAACGGTTGGATCGTGCCCGTCACTAACGCCACCGTGCTCAAATTCGACCAGAAGTACTTAAAGGACGCCCCGCAGCGCGTCGATATTTCCGACATACACCGCCAGAACGCGCCGCGCAGCATCGTCACGGTGGGCTACTACGACGACGACGCCCGGACCGGGCATCGCGTCTCGCTCCAGCGCTTCGAGAATGC
>PXTQ01000062.1:0-23058 GCA_003022505.1 Bacteroidetes bacterium QS_8_64_10
AGCGATGGCGACGCGCAAGGCCAGCGGCGCGGTGCTCGACGCGCTCGGCCCGGAGATGCCGCATCTCATCGGCGGCTCCGCCGACCTCACGCCTTCCAACAAAACCGACATCGAGGGGCGCGAGGATTTCCAGAAAGACACGCCGGAGGGCGCGTACCTGCGCTTCGGCGTCCGCGAGCACGCCATGGCCGCCGCCTCCAACGGCATCGCGGTGCACGAGGGGCTGCGCCCGTACTGCGCTACGTTCCTGATTTTCAGCGACTACATGCGCCCGGCACTTCGCCTGTCGGCGCTCATGGGCCAGCCGGTGGTGTTCGTCTTCACGCACGACTCCATCGGGCTGGGCGAAGACGGCCCGACGCACCAGCCGGTCGAGCACCTGATGGCCCTCCGCGCGATCCCGAACTTGACGCTCATCCGCCCGGCGGACGCCAACGAGACCGTCGAGGCGTGGCGCGCGGCGCTCCGCCGCACCGACGGCCCCACGGCACTCGCGCTCACGCGGCAGGGCCTGCCCACCTTCGACCGCACGGAGCTTGCTTCTGCCGAAGGTGCGCGCCGCGGCGGCTACGTGCTGCGCGACGCACCTTCGGGCGAGCCGGAGATCATCCTGATCGGCACGGGCAGCGAGGTGCAGCACGCTCTCTCCGCCGCCCGCACGCTCGCCGACGACGGCACCCAGGCGCGCGTCGTGAGCATGCCGTCGTGGGAACTGTTCGAGGCGCAGGACGAGGCGTACCGCGAGGAGGTGCTGCCGCCGGAGGTCACGCGGCGCGTCTCCGTCGAGGCGGGCGCGACGACCGGCTGGGAGCGCTACGTGGGCCTGGAGGGGCGCGTCATCGGTATCGACCGGTTCGGCGCGAGCGCTCCCGGCGAGACCGTCATGCAGAAGCTCGGCTTCACCGCCGAGAACGTCGTCGAGAACGCGCGCGAGTTGCTGAGGTGAAGGAGGACGGCAGACGGCGGACGGCTGTTTGAACCGCAGAGGGCGCAAAGATCGCAGAGTCTGTGCATCTGCGAGGCTGAAATCGGACCAGATTGGCGAGCCGCCGTCTTCGGTCCGCGCGGCAAGACGCCCGCTCCCCCGCACGCCCGCGCTCAAACCGGCCACGTCTGCTGCTCCCAGGCCTGCTGCCAAAACATCCACTCGTAGCGCGCGCTGACGGCGAACGCCCCGCGAGCACGCTCGCGGGCTTCGTCATCGGCAGCGTCGGCGAAGCGCTGGAGGCGCGGCAGCAGGTTGTCCATGTACTCGTTGAACTCCGGGTCGCGATACATCTCCAGCCAGGCGGCGTAGGGGTGATTCTCCGGCACCGCGCCGTGCTCGCGTTCGAGGTGCTGGCCGAGCGCCACGTAGAGCCACGGGCAGGGCGCGAGGGCAGCGGTCGCCTCCACGAGTGTGCCGCGCTGGGCGCGCTCGATCATGTGATTCTGGTAGGCGCGGTTGTTCGGCGTGAGTTCCAGCGCGCGGATGTCCTCCGGGCCGTAGCCGAGCTTGTCGCCGTAGCCCGCGTGCAACTCGCCCTCCACGACGAGCGCCATCTGCGCGGCCTCCACGAACCAGAGCTTGTCGTCCGGATCTTCGCAGCGCGTCGAGATGAGCGAGGCGGCGTCCGCGAACGCTTCCAGATAGCGCGCATCCTGCATCTGGTAAAACTTGAAACGCTCCGCGCCGAGCGACCCGTCGGCGAGCGCCTCCACGAACGGATGTTCAAACGAAGCGCCCCAGGCGTCGCCGGCTGCGTCCAGGCAGGCTTCGGCAAACGGCGGTACCGCGAAAGGCGCGTGATCGACAGTTTCTTCGAGTGTGACAGACATAAGGCTTTGCTTGAGTTGAGCGAAAGAAAACGCTGAAGCAAAGCCAGAGGCCGGTAGGAGTCTATGAGGCGATGAATCTATGAGACTAAGATCGTAGACTCATAGACTCCTCAGACTCATAGGCTCTTGTCTGGTGAACCTCCCTGCGCCGGTGCAAGCCGGATCAGGTTCGAAGGGTTTCTCTCTCAGCTCCGAGGTTGGCGTTCAAGCGTTTGGGCGTTGCGCGTTGCAGCGTTTCGTCTCACCGATACGATGAAGACAGAGAAACGCGGCAACTCGTAACACGACAACACGAAAACGTCAACCAGCGGAGTACCCCTGGCTTTCGATACGAGTATAGCGAGTCGATCCGACAGATGCAACACGCAGGGCCAGGGCAAGCTCATTATGTATGAATACTGTTTAAGGGCGGGTTGTCAATCAAGAGGAGGCCTGGTATTGTGAAGCGCTCCATTCGGGTCAACACGGTTTGTTGGATTACCGAATCCATAATTGTAGGGTGAGGTGCTGAGGGCTAATCGTTTCCCATTTTCTTCTTCGGCCCCTTCTCGCCGAGGATCGGGTCGGTCGTCGTCCAGCGCCCGAGGGCGGGCATCAGGTAGCGCGCCCCGGCGTAGAGGAAGCCCGTGGTCGGCTCGCGCTCGTGCCCGGTATAGCCCTCCCGCGCCTTCGATGCCCGCGCTGGTGCTTATTGTCCAACCCTTTTCCTCGGAGAAGCCCTTTCTCGATCAACCCGCTCTCTACTCTTGCGGATCAGCTTCTCCATGTTCTCGTCGATGACCGACGGGTCTACGTGATCCGCCATGTATACGATGGCCTCCCGCCAGTTCGTCGTGCATGTAGGAAGTGTATGTCCGATCAGTTCACCATTCTCTTTCCCTTCTACCGCAATTAATGTAGGAGGTAAAAAGGCAGGTGGGTGTTGCAGTAGGGCTGTTGCGTCTTTCCAGCACAAACGGGGCCGGTTCGACTTCCAAAGTTTATATTGACTTACTCCTATATACCAACCAGAAGCTATGCCTTCAGCATCCATTTCCATCTGAAATGTCTGGACAAGTAGAGATAGTAAAATTTCTACTGGCAGGCATACAAAGACGAGAATCCATAATCCGAAGCCTCGCGCTTCGTAAAATGCTGCAATGGTTGCAAGAGCAAAAGCAACGGGAACTGCAATTCTAAACCAATTTCTAAATTTTATGACCATGGTGGCACAAGGTTTTTCGAAAGCAAATGAGTGCTTTACCAATTTCTCCCTATTGCTCCGCCCGCCGCACGGCCACCCATATTTCCGACGAATCCACCCACCGCCGTAGCGCCACCTACTGCAAAGACACATGCAACTGAGGCGGTACATGCGACGATACCCGCTGTGGTGCCAAGTGCGGTTCCCACAGTGAATCCACCGACTTCTTTGCCTACTTTTTCTATATTTCCTTGCGAGTATGCCTGATGCGCTTCTTTAGCAGTAAGGTATCCCTCTACGCCAACACCTAAAGCTCCTAAACTCTTACTGCTGTATCTGAACCCTTTACTCATTGCGTTTGCTTCACCAGCGAACTCCGCCATGCTATTCCCAGCATGTATTTCAATGGCTGATGCAAATTCAATTGCCGAGTATAGGGTAGCTTTTTGCCAATCTTTCGGTGAGTCGCCCCCGTCTCTTTCGTCTCTGCGCCCGTCTTTCCAGTCGCTCCGCCCCCACGTGCCCCGGCGCTCCGCCGTACATCATGTTATTGTCGGTGCCGAACCCGTAGCCTCCGCCGCCACCGGGCATGCTCGGCGAAGGTGCCGGCGACGGGCACACTATCCGGGCACCGAACACCGTGTTGTCGCTCAGTGTGGGCCACCCTCCTATGGTGAAGCACGGCCCCAGCCCGGTCGGGTCGGTGAGGCCGGTGGGATTGTTCATGGCGTAGTTGTAGGGGGAGTGGCCGGGGTAGGCGTCCGCCCAGCGGGTCGGGCGTGAGCCACCGCCCCAAGACCGGCATGTACCGCCGCGCCCCGGCGTTCAGCAGGCCCGTCTCCGGCTCGCGCTCGTGCCCGGTATAGCCCTCCTTCGCCTGCGCGCCCCCGTAGGAGCGGTGCCGGATGCGCTTCCCGAAGGCGTAGTAGTCCTTCATCTCGCGCTCGTAGCCGGTCGTGTCGATCACCGTGCGCACCGAGCCGAGCCGGTCCTTGACGTAAAACAGCGCGCTCCCGTTGCCGGGCAGTTGGCCCACGACCACCCCGCCGGGCGTCACGATGTTCCAGTGCTTCAGGCTCACTGACAGGGTGTAGCCGCCCCACCAGGTCCGGTTGATCGTCACCTTCGCCGCTCCCAGGCGCGCGCTGCCGTCGTGCGGGTAGTAGACCGGGTCGCTGTTGCCCACCTCCTGTACGATACGCTCGCCGGCCTCGCTGTACTGATAGCTGGTGGACGGGTCGTTCGTGTTGGTGAAGTCGACCGGCAGGCCGCGCTCGTCGTAGCGGATGAGGTCGGTGTCGTGGGGGGCGCCCTGCACCTGCGTGACGCGCCCGCTGCGGTCGTAGCTGAACGCGATCTGGCTGCCGACGTCGTGACGCTCTGCAGGCGATTGCCGTCCGAGTTGCTTGCGTAATTGTACGTCAGATCATCGATCACCGACCCGCTGCCGTTCTCGCCGAAGCGTTTGAGCGTCTTGATGTCGCCATCCTTATTGTATCTTACCAGCTCCTCATACTTCCGTGACGAGTTTCCGGACGCCCGTCCGAGTTGGCCCAGTGCGTCGTAGCTGAACTCGTACTCGTACTGTGGGTCCGAGCTGCGGCCCGACTGGTGGTACTTAGCCTTGAACACGTTGCCGTCGTCGAGGTAGTCGTAGGACGCACCGAACGGCGTCGAGCCGTCGAGAGCGCCGATGCCGGTGAGCCAGCCCCGTGCGTTGTAAGCGCGCTCGATGGTCTCGCCCGCCTTCGTGTACGTGGTCGCCGTGCGTTGCCCGTCGGGGCCGTAGGCGAAGGTGACGGCGGGGTCGTCGGGTTTGGTGTTCGAGGGAGCCATAAACACCTTTGTGAGGTTGCCCCGCAGGTCGTAGCGGTACCACTGGCTCATACGCCCGCCCTTTTCCATGACGGTCGTGCGGCGCAGCATCTTCCCCTGCCGCCCGTAGTGCATGTTGCGCCGCACGTACAGCAGGCCGCCCTCGTTGCACCCGCCTACCATTTGCGTGTAGCCGTGCTTGCGCGTCACGTTCCCCTCCTTGTCGTAGCTGAAGAGCAGCAACTGTAGTCGGTCCCCGGATTTGCGCGCGGAGGCGGCGAGACGCCCCTCGAGGTTTTCCATGATCCGGTTGTTGGTTACGTGGTCGATGGCGTCCCGTAGCACGTCGGCGCTACACCCTATGATGCTGGCGTAGCGGTCGGCGTCGACGTCTTTGTCGTCATAATGCTTAACGAGAACCCAGTTGTTGCTGTTCGTTTCGAAGCTGTACGTCTGGTCGCCGTCCAGGTCGCTAAAGGTGAGACTGTCACTGAGGGAGGTGAGGCCCTTCTCGGTGAGGCGCCCGAAGTCGTCGTAACGGTAGAACGTGACCTGCCCGGCCGGGCTTCGGGAGAAGCGGAGCTGGCCCGCCGCGGCGTACTTGTAGCGCTCGTCCCAGCTTCCGGCGGCGGGTCCTTCGTCGGTGTAATCGCCATCCTCGTCGCCGTCCATGTCCGGCGAGGCTTTGGCCGTGAGTTGGCTGAGGGCGTTGTAGCGATAATACGTGGTATCGCCCTCCGGACTGACGACGCGCGTGTTGTTGCCGAGCGCGTCGCGGGAAAACGTCGTCGTCGCTTCGTTCGCGCTGCCGTAGCCGGCCACGGTGCGCACGGTCTCCCCCAACGCGTTTTTGTAGGTGCGCACCGTGCGGCCCGTCTCGCTCGTGACCTCCTCGAACGTGAAGCCCTTGTCGGCGTTGCCGATGCCGGTCGTCTTCGTGGCCGGAGGCGTTCCGCTACCCGCGCCCTCGACGGCCTCGAGCCGTTTCAGCGGATCGTTGCGGTACGAGCGCTCCATGTAGGGTTCTCCGCCGGCGTCCGGTCCCCCTCCCTCAGAAGAGTAGTAGTGCTTGGTTGCCGCCTTATAATTACTCTTGTAGCTGCTCGTGTTGAGGGCCTGATAGGGCTTCCAGGTGCGCCGGAGCCGTCCGGCCTCGTCGTACTCCTGCGATGCGACGTGGACGCGGTTGCCCTCGGTAAGGGCCTGTGTCTGGATCGGGCGGCCCAGCCCGTCTTTGTACTGGGTCGTTTGCTGCTTCTTGACGTCCGTGAGGTACCGGTGCGTGCTCGTCCAGGCCGGAGTGTTCGCGTTCTCGTCGTAGAAGCCGTAGGTCCGCTCGGTGACGAGCTCGCCATTGCGATGCACCTTCCGAAGGCGCCCCAGGTCGTCGTACTCGAGGGTCTTGACGTTGCCGACTTCATCGGTCGTGCTGGTCACTTGGCCCCTCAACGGGTCGACGTCGCGCCAGGTGCGAAGCGTGTCGCCGTTCCCGATCGTGCGCGTGCCGGTCACGTACGCGCCATCGAGCGCGCCGTAGTTCTGGCACGACGACGGCGTGCCGCCGCAGAAATTATTCTGGTTCGAGCCGTAGAAGATCTGCGTCGTGTCGCGCCCCGGACGCCGTTGCGTAATGACACGCCCGTGCTCGTCGAACGCCATGCTCTTGGATTGCTTCTGCCACGAGGAATTCGATGGCGCGCCGCCGCTCCAGGCCGTAAAGTCGGGCGCGTCCGCCAAGCCGGTCGCCCCGCTCCACTTATAGCTGTCGTGGGGGCGCCAGAACGACTGCCCTCCCGCTTGTTGCTGTTGCCAGCGCGTCACCGTCGCCGCGTGGTAGGTCGTGTCCAAATCATCAGGAGTTCCAGAAAGGGAAGCGTTTTCGATGGCCGCTTGATCGCGCCGGGCGACGGGGCGCAGGATGTTGCGCGCCTTGAGCCCGTCGTATTTCTCGTAGGCGCGCGTCAGTTCCGTCCGTTGGATCTGGAATGAGTCGGACTCGGACTTGTGATACCACTCCTCTACGGCCGTAATGAAGTTCGTGGAGTCACTGTAATTCATAAGGGTGCGATGCGTCGTCGAATCGCTCGGCTGTCGCGTTGTCGGACTGTCATATTCGTACGTCTCGACCTCTTTCGAACGATGCACTCCTCCCCACTTGATATATACATCGCTATCGGTGCCTCCCCTTCCAAACCACTCCGGACGCATTCTTTCGCGGGTGCGCCCCCCCTTCCCCATATTGATCTTCTTAACGATACGATCAAATCCATTGTCCAATATTTCCCAGTGTCCAATCCGAAAGAGTTCCCCTGATTTTTGCCACGCGTTACCCTCAATCGTTGTCATGCGTCCTCCCCCATCCCAAACCCGCTTATATAGAACTGCATCACTTATTACGGAGCTATTGGTTGTTCGCGTAGGAACAGTGAAGGAGCGCACTGTGATGCCACTGGCCGAAGGCGAACTGCTCCGTTGCGCGACGTGCTCGTACACGACACGCGTACTTCGACGTCTCCCGGGTAGGAAACTATGCGACTCGTTTGAAGCCCCCATTGCATTGGCGGCACGCCCGTCGTGTGTCCACACCCGCCTTCCGATTCCGTACATTGTTTGACAAAGCGAGCATTTATGCCCGAATAATTGTATATATACGAGAACGTAGTGCTCTCACCTAGCCCGTCGCTTCGTTGTATCTGTTTAACGCGTGCTCCTCCTTGCCTGCGACGGTTTATGGATTTAATTTGCTCACACGTTCCGTCTTTATCTTCGTCAATACACGTATTGTACTCTAACAGGAACTCACCTTCTTTTGCCTTTATGTTACCAGAGGAATCTTTAGTAATGTTATATGTTACGAGGTCGTCGACAATGTAGTCGTTGCCATATTCATAGGACGCACTCCCGCCCGACGGAAACGTAATGTTTCTCAGGCTCCATGATTCCCCATCGCCGTCATGGTTTTTAATACCCGGACTATAAATAGTGGCGTCGAAGTCGAAGGTGGTCGTGTCTTCTTTCCCGTAGTCATTATAGTAACCGTAATCGTCTATATACAAACCGGCTAACTTGACGTTGCCAGAGTCCTTCCCAGTCTTCGGCACGTAAGCAGCGAACGGATAAGGTGGGTTGTTATTGGGATTATTCTCTCCATATCCAAATTCGTAGCCGGGCTGGAAGGTGCCATTCTGGCCTTCAAACCCGATGGACTGCAGCGTCGTTTTGCCTTTGGGAATTTGCCCTGTTGCCGCCAGCGCCTGATCGTGGGTCAGGTTGACTTGCTTGACGACGGTGCCACCCGAACGCTTCTTAAGTGTGATGGTATCCAATTGGCGGTACATATCTTTTTCGCCAGCTTCGTAGTTGTCATTCACGGTCATGTCAATGTCCTGCCGCTTGCTGGTGGCGAAGACTGCTTGGTGAGTCGGAGTAGTTACCTTATGCAGGTAGGTGAGTTGGAGGATGCGGTCATCGTCGTTTCGCACGGAACGGACCGCTTGCTGGCATCCTCCATTGCTTGAAGGCTCATAGCAATACGAGAACTTCACCCAACTCCCGGCTTCGTTACCGCTCGGCACGTCATTACCTTCATAGCTCGTACCCAGGATGGCGCGCAGCCGCCATGTGCTTACGTACACGCCCGGGCCGGCCTGAGTGATGTCATCTCCGCTTGGTTCGTCGCTACCGAACCGCGCGAGTGTGGAGCGAGGTAAAGCGCCGGTAGTCGGTCATATCGGTGGTTTCGCCCGCTACCGAGACGGGTCCCGCCGTGCTCGATCCAGGCTCCGTCGTGTCGGTCTCAATGCGCCAGTTTGTCCATTTTTGAGTGCGAAACGCTTGCTGCAAGTCGAGCCCCTGTGACGGATTAAACTCATATGCGTTCTCAACGACGGAATCTGATACAGACAACTTGTTTGCTAACTGCGTGAGCTCCTGATCATTCATGGTCCTCGTCATCACGGTGGTGCCACGGCCTGGCAAGTGCGCATAGTAATCGTCTGGCTGGCCCATGCGCGTGAGCACGTCCGAGCCCGGAAAGTCAATACCGTAGAAATGGTCGAAATCCGCCGTTTTCGGAGGAAGACCGCCACCGTGTACCTCGCGCGTGATGGTGCCCGGGTCGAAGTTCCAGCCTAGCCCTACCCAGCTGGCGCGCTGGCTGACCTTGATGCTGGACTTGTAGCTGAAGCTCACATCGAAGTTGAGTCCGCGTCCCGGCACCGTCAAGACCGGAATCGACAGGTTCAGGTCGCCCCCCGCGCCGACTTTCGAGTTGACCGGATTCGGGGAGTGCCACGCCTCCGGCTGCACGTTGGTGCGAGTCATGGCGCGTAAGCGTCGTCAGATGAAATCAGGGAATGAGCGCTACAACCCTAATCTCGAAGTCGAGACGACCAGAAACATTAGCGCCGGATTAGAACTCAATTAGCATTGGCTCATGAAGATGAGATTTTGCTAATATAACATACGCAAACAACCCATTAAGGTGGTACAGATGGAAAGGAACGACAATCATTCCAGACGACGATACCCAACTCACCGCAATTCCTGAAGCGGTTGTCCATCGCTTTTCGCCGAGAGCGAAACTCACGTTGCCGCTTGCAACTCGTGGCGGTGCGTCAGTTCAAGTTTGCCAAGGACCCTTCTCAACCATCTGGACCCTCATGCTCCCTCGTAGCAAGCGAAGGGAAAGGTGAGCTGCGTAGCGCACGTTGTTTTCTCCCGCGTAGCAAGTGCGGAGGCCGATAAGCCGACCAGGCGGATCGCTTCGCCAGCACGTCCCACGCGGCTTTGCGTGAGAAATCTGTTTAGGAGATACGTGCCCGCCCGTCACAGTTCGCTTTCTCGATAAGTACGGGGGGCCTGACACGTGTGCGTCTCAAAGTCCCCCGTCTTGAGCTTGAACGTTACCGTACGTCCTTCCCCTTTCCCCTGAGTCGGCGTGCCACGCGCCCGGCGATTCCGGATAGTCGCTCCCGGATCGCCGCTTTTGTTGCGAGTCCATCCGCGAACGTGCGCTCGACACTGGAACAATCAAGGCTGCTGATTTTTGTGAATTGTGAATTGCGCTTCCGGCCCTTTGACTTCGCAGTTGGTGTAGCACTCGATGATGCGAATGCGTAGGCTATCGAGGTAAGCATCTAAGTTGTTTTCCGCCTGCGACACCGCTGCTTGTGAAACGCCCATCTGTCGTGCCACTTCGATCTGCGAACGAGGCCCGCGCGCCTCGCGCACCAGCGCTGCCAACTCATCACGACTGATGCGTCGTTCAGTTTCCATCGCGGTTTCGGGTATCTTTTTCATTTACCGAATAGCTTTGTGCTAACTAAAGTCCGCGTACGTTTCTCGTTTCAGCCGCAGCGGCTCAAAGCGGCGCAAACTCCGCCGTGAAGTGGCGTAACGCGGGCGGCTCGTCCGTAATCTCGAAGCCCGACAGCTCGTCCTTACGGTCGTTCACCTGCTCGATCACCTCGATCACGTAATCGACGTGGCTCTGCGTGTAGACGCGGCGCGGGATGGCGAGGCGCACCAGCTCCATGTCGGCGGGCTGCTCGGAGCCGTCGGCTTGGCGTCCGAACATCACGGAGCCGATCTCGCAGCCCCGGATGCCGCCGGCCTCGTAGAGCGCTGCGGCGAGCGCCTGGCCGGGGTATTCCAGCGGCGGGACGTGCGGCAGCATGGCCTTCGCGTCGATGTAAACGGCGTGGCCGCCCACGGGCCGCACGATGGGCACGCCCATCTCGGTCAGCGCCTCGCCCAGGTAGCGCGTGGAGGCGATGCGGTACTCCAGGTATTCCTCGCGGATCACTCCGCGCAGGCCGGCGGCGATGGCCTCCAGGTCGCGCCCGGCGAGGCCGCCGTACGTCGGAAAGCCTTCGGTCAGGATCAGCACGTCGCGCGCCTCCTGCGCCCACGTGCCATCGTCGAGGGCGAGCCACCCGCCGATGTTGACGAGCGCGTCTTTCTTGGCGCTCATCGTCATGCCGTCGGCGTGCGAGAACATCTCGCGCACGATCTCCTTGATCGACATCTCGGCGTAGCCGTCCTCACGCTCACGAATAAAATACGCATTCTCGGCAAATCGGCAGGCGTCGAAAAAGAGCGGTACGTCGTGTTCGTCGCAGAGCGCCTTCGCCTCGCGCAGGTTCGCCATCGAGACGGGCTGCCCGCCGCCGGAGTTGTTCGTCAGCGTCAGCATGACGAGCGGCACGCGGTCGGCGTTTTCTTCGAGCAACTCGGCCAGCCGGTCCAGGTCGATGTTGCCCTTGAACGCGTGCTCGCGCTTCGGGTCACGCCCCTCCGCGACGACCAGATCCACGGCCTCCGCGCCCTGACTCTCGACGTTAGCGCGCGTGGTGTCGAAGTGCGTGTTGTTGGGGATGAGCGCGTCCTCGCCCGCCGCGACCTCGAAGAGGATCTTTTCAGCGGCGCGGCCCTGGTGCGTCGGGATGACGTGCTCAAACGGCATCAACTCGCGCACGGCCTCCTCGAAGCGCTCGAACGACGGCGACCCGGCGTAGCTCTCGTCGCCCTGCATCATGGCCGACCACTGCTGCGCGCTCATGGCCGCCGTGCCGGAGTCCGTCAGCAGGTCGATGATGACGTCGTCGGCGTGCAGGTTGAAAAGATTATAGCCGGCCTCGCGGAGCAGCCGCTCGCGCTCTTCGCGCGTCGTCATCCGGATCGGCTCGACGCTCTTAATGCGGAACGGCTCGATGATGGTTTGCATGGGAGAGAAGGTTTTTGCAGAAAACGACCGGAGAGGCTACACGTACGAAGGGGCGGCCCGTGGTGATGTACCCTCTGGGCGTGACAAAAAAGCGCACATAGATCAACGCGGATTAGGCGGAGCACCACGGATCAAAAGCGAAATGATACGCCGTGTTCATCCGTTCCATCCGCGCATATCCGTGTGCTATTCCACCACGGTTCGAATCCTTGTCGCGTACTGAGGACGTGCTCACCGCGCCCCCTGTCGCTTCGTTTCCAACCAGCCCGCCATCATGCCCGATCTTTTCAACGAATCGCTCGGCGATGGTAGCAATCCTGGCGACGCTGCCCCGCTCGCGGACCCGCCGCGCCATCGAAGCCGACCGCGTGCAGTCGCTCATCCTGTTCGGGCCGCCCGGCAGCGGCAAGACCACACTCGCCCGCATCATCGCCAACACGACGGAGGCGCGCTTCACGTCGCTGAACGCCGTCCTCTCCGGCGTGAGCGACCTGCGCGAGGCCGTCACCGCCGCAGAGCATCGCCTGCGCACGCGCGAACAGCGCACGATTCTGTTTGTGGACGAGGTGCATCGTTTCAATAAGGCGCAGCAGGATGCGCTCCTGCCGCACGTCGAAAACGGCACCGTCACGTTCATCGGCGCGACCACCGAAAACCCGTACTTCGAGGTCATCGGCGCGCTGGTCAGCCGCTCGCGCGTGTTCGAGCTGGAGACGCTGACGGAAGACGACCTGCGCGCCGTCGCCCGGCAGGCGCTTACGGATGAGAAACGCGGCTACGGAGCGCTCGACGTGGAGATCACGGATGACGCGCTCGATCATCTCATCGACACGGCCAACGGCGACGCGCGCTCGCTCCTGAACGCGCTGGAGCTGGCCGTCGAGACGACCGAACCGGGCGAGGGCGAGGCCATCGAGATCGATCTCAGCGTGGCCGAAGACTCGATCCAACAGCGCGCTGTGCTCTACGATAAAGAGGGCGATGCGCACTTCGACACCATCAGCGCGTTCATCAAGAGCCTGCGCGGCTCCGATCCCGACGCCGCGCTCTACTGGCTGGCGCGCATGATCTACGCGGGCGAGGAGCCTCGGTTTATTTTGCGCCGGATGTGCATCTTCGCCGCCGAAGACATCGGCCTGGCCGATCCGCGTGCGCTCCAGGTTGCAGAAAGCGCCGCCGCCGCGTTCGACCGCGTGGGGATGCCGGAGGGGCAGTTCCTGCTGGCCGAGTGCTGCCTCTACCTCGCCACCGCGCCCAAGAGCAACACCGCCTTCGCGTATTTTGACGCCCTGGCGCACGTCCGCAAGGAGCAGACCGAGGACGTGCCGGATCCGTTGAAGGACGCGAGCCGCGATAAGGAGGGACTGGGCCACGGCGAGGGCTACAAGTACCCGCACGCCTATCAACGCCATTACACGCCGCAGCAATATCTGCCTGACGAGATGCAGGGCATTTATTTTTATGAGCCGTCCGGCGAAGGCTACGAGAGCGTCTTACGGCAGCGCCTCGATCACTGGCGCGACCGTGACGCCGACGAGGACCTCGAAAAACGAGCGCGGCGTTACGCGGAGGATGAGGACGAGGGCGCGTCGTGAAATTCGCGCCGCCTCTGCTGGGGCAATCGTGATGCGAATCAAGCGCAGCGCAGGATGGTCTGTATGAGTCAGCGGCGACGAATCCGTCGCCGCTGACCTCCCCAACTACAGCTATCACACAAAAAGGGCACGACCCCGAACGGGACCGGCCCTTTTTTCGGTAAAAACGTGCTGCCGCGTCAGTACCGGTTCCGCGAATAGTGGCGCGCGTTGCGGAGCGAACGCTTCTCGGCCAGGCGACGCTCCTCCGAAGGCTTCGTGTACGCCATGTTCTGACGGTACTCGCGCAGAACGCGGCTGCGGTTGACGGTGCGCCGGAAACGCTTGAGCGCCCGGTCAATGGATTCGCGGTCTCGAACTTTGACTCCTACGGACAAGGCTGATCCTCCTCGTGTTGTTGAAAGGTTGCGTGATGATTGTGAAGTTCAGCGGACGTGAACAAAGAGTGGCCGCGAGAGTTCCGTGGGAAACCGTCGTGTTCTTAGCGAATGGCTAAACTCATGCGTGTCCTCCAACTGGTCCTGGCTACGAGCAACGCGGGCAAAGTGCGCGAGTTGCGCGCGCTGCTCGGCGACCTGCCGGTCCGCGTCGAGACGACGGACGCCTGGCCGGACGGACCGCACGACGTTACCGAAGACGCGCCCGACCTGCGGGGCAATGCTCGCAAGAAGGCGCGCGCCTGGCACCGCCACGCCGGCCTCGCCGCGCTCGCCGACGACACGGGCCTGGAGGTGCGCGCCCTCGACGGTCGACCCGGCGTGCGCTCGGCGCGCTTCGCTGGACCGAATGCCGGCGACGACGCCAACTGTGCCCGTCTCCTGCGCGCGATGGACGGTCAGGCGGATCGCCGCGCCCGCTTCCGCACCGTCGCGGCGCTCGTTGACGACGATGGCAGCGAGCACTTCTTCGAGGGCGTCTGCGAAGGCAGCATCACCACGGAACGGCGCGGCGAGGGCGGCTTCGGCTACGACCCACTCTTTCAGCCGGAGGGCCGGGAGCGAACGTTCGCCCAGCTCGACGCCGAGACGAAAAACGAGATGAGCCATCGCGGGCGCGCCCTACGCAAGCTGCGCGCCTTCCTGTACGAACAGTTCGCTCCGTGAGGGGGCGTCCTCAGTACAAAACGCAAACACGGACCAGTAGAATAGCACACGGAACGGCCTCAGTATTATTCCGCTTTCGATCCGTGCCACTCCGCCTGACCCGCCTTGAGCTGTGTGCATCTTTCTTTTGTCGTGTACAGAGGAAAAGCGCCCCCCTGATCCTCACAATCGCCAATCGAAAATCGCAAGTCGAAAATCGAAAATATGGTCGCACTGGTACAGCGCGTGACGAAAGCCTCCGTGGAAACGGACGACGAAACGGTAGGCGCCATCGGACCCGGACTGCTCATCCTACTGGGCGTGCACGAGGACGACACCGAAGCCGAGATGCACTGGACGGCGCGCAAGTGCGCTCATCTGCGCATCTTCCCGAACGAGGAGGGCAAAATGGATCGCTCGGTGCGCGATGCTGACGTAGACAATGGCGGCGAGGTGCTCGTCGTGCCGCAGTTTACGCTCTACGGCGACGTTTCGCGCGGACATCGCCCCTCGTTCGACGAAGCGGCCCCGCCCGGCCTCGCCGAACGGCTCTACGAGGATTTCCTGGAGGCAATGGAAGAACACCTGGATCAGCCCGTGGCCGCCGGCGTCTTCGGCGCGACGATGGATGTGCAGCTCGTCAACGACGGCCCGGTGACGCTCTGGGTCGAGAAACGCGCCGATGCGTCCTGATGCGACAGTAGCTAACGAGAGATCACGCAGCCTCCTCCAGTGCGGCGTCGCCCAGACCGAGACGTCGCACGAGCGCGTCCCACTTCTCGAAGCAGAAAACCTCGTCGCTTGCCCGTGACGGGTCGCCGCCGTACCAGGCCACCTGCCAGTCTGCCTGGAGGCCTCCGCCCACGTCGGAGCGGAGCGAGTTGCCGACGTACAGGATGGCCCCCGGCTCCGTGTCGGCCTCGCGCGCGGCGTACTCAAAGACAGCGGAATGCGGCTTGGGCGTGCCTACCTCGGCGCTGATGACGAGCGCGTCGAGGCGGTTGCGCAGCTGGGGAAACTGGTCGAGTTTGGAGCGTTGCGTGTCGGCAAAGCCGTTCGTGAGAATGCCCACGGGATAGCGTTCGGCCACGGCGCGGAAGGCGGCGCGGCTGCCTTTGGTGAGCGCCCAGTGCTCGGCGTAACAATTCAGGTAGTGCTCGTTGACGCGAGCGGGTTGCACGCCCGTCACAGCCAGCGATTCGAGAAGCTGTTCGAAGCGGCGGCGCTCCAGCTCGTTGGCGTCGATCTCGCCGGCCTCGTACTGCTGCCAGAGCGTCGAGTTATGGTCGCGGTAGGCACTTCGCACCGCCTCCTCCGTCAGTTCGGCGAAGGCCTCGTCGTACTCGGTGCACACGTCGCCCAGCGCGCGGTGCTCGGCCCGCTGGTGATCCAGGAGCGTGTCGTCCAGATCAAAATAGACAAATTCGATGCGGTCAACATTCATGAGAATCTATGAGTCCGTGAGTCCATGAATCTAAGAATCTGTGAGATGGGAGATCGCAGCCTCGCCGACTCCCAGACTCTCACAGGCTCTTTTCAAACATTGCGTATTCTTTGTCGATGACGCCGCCCATCTCTTCGAGCGCGTTTTTGAGCGCCGTGTTGGAATCGAGCACCCAGCTCATCTCGCAGGCTGGATAGCCCCGGCGCGGCCCCTCTTCGACGGTTTCCAGCACGAGCGGGGCGTAGAGGCCCTGCCCCTGATATTCCTTGCGCACGCCCATGAGCGGCATCCGAATCTGATGCACGCCGCCGAAGTGCTGGTACGCCAAGAGCTTCGGCAATCCGAGCGGGAAGAGCCGCCCGTCCTCAACGTGCCGGAGCGCCTGATTGATGTCGGGCAGCGAGATCGCAAAGGCAACCGGGCGACCCTCGTCTTCCAGAATAAACACGAGTTCGGAATCCACGATGAGTTTCAGCTCGCTGGTAAGTTGGTCGAACTCGGCCTCGGTCATGGGCACGTGCCCCCAGTTGTCGCTCCAGGCGTCGTTGTAGATGTCGAGGATTGTGGCAGCCTCCTCCTCGAAGCGATCCATGTCGAGGGTGCGCAACTCCAGACCCGGATGGCGCCGCCGGATGAGCTTCGCGCCGCGCCGCAGCTTCTGGGTCTTGACATACTTGCAGTGCAGGTAGTAGGCCCACATCGTCATGACGCGCTCCAGACCGTGCTGACGGAAGAAGTCGGCGTAGTACGGCGGGTTGTAGGGCATCAGGAGGGCGGGCGCGCGGTCGAAGCCGTCTACGAGTAGCCCAGCGGTGTCGTTGAGTGACGGATTGGCGGGGCCGCGCATCCCGATGAGGCCCTGCTCGCGGAGCCAGCCTTCGGCGGCCTCCAAGAGCACCTCGGCGACGGCCTCATCCCGCACGCACTCGAAAAAGCCAAAGAAGCCGTTGCCGTCGTCGTACTTGCGGAGATGCTGCCCGTTTTTGATGGCGGCGATGCGCCCGACGACCGCGCCGCCAGCGTCTCGCGCGAGAAAGAGCTGCATGTCACCGTGCTCGAAGAAGGCATTCTTCTTCGGATTGAGCGTCTGCTTGACGTCGCGGCGGAGCGGTGGAATCCAGTGCCGGCTCGTGCGGTAGAGGTCGTAGGCGAAATCCACGAACCGCTTGCGGCCGCGCCAGCCCTCGACGGGGCGAACGGTGACTCCGGTGGAGGAAACGGCGGTCATGGAACGTCGGCTCGCATTTCAGTCAATAGCCGCACGTATTGCGTAAGGATGCTCAACTTTAGCGTCTACGCAATACGAGACGAAAGCGACTCACGAAGCAAGCAACACGACTTTTATCTCTCCCGCGCCCAGATCACGCCGCATTGCGCGCCACGAGGTCGTACTTGCGTCCCACGCGCCGGAAGGCGTCCAGGATGAAGTCCAGCTCCTCGTCGGAGTGCGTCGCCATGTACGAGCTGCGCATGAGCGCCTGCCCTTCCGGAAGCGGAAGCACATCTCCATGTCGCCGATTACAACCGGGATGATGGGCGTCTCGCTCTCCCACACGTCGAAGCCCAGCTCGCGGAAGCCGTTGCGCATGTAGTTGGAAATCTCGCGGAGGCGTTCCAGGCGTTCCGGCTCTTCTTGCAGGATGTCGAGGCACTTCAGCACCGTTGCCACGACGCTCGGTGGCATCGAAGCCGAGAAAATATGCGGCGAGCCGTCGTGGCGGATGTACTCGATCACGTCGTGGTCGCCCACCGCGAAGCCGCCAATCGCGGAGAACGTCTTCGAGAAGGTGCCCGTCGTGATGTGGGCGGCGGCGTCGAGGTCGTGGTAGGCCGCCGAGCCGCGCCCGTCCGGGCCGATAACGCCGACGGCGTGCGCGTCGTCGAGCATGAGGGCGGCGTCGAACTCGCGGCATAAGTCAATCAGTTCGGGCACCTGCGCAACCTTGCCGCTCATCGAGAAGACGCCGTCGGTGACGATGAGCTTGCCGGCGTCCGGTCGTTCGGCGTGGGCGCGCTTCATCTGGGTGCGCAGGTGGTCCATGTCGTTGTGGCGGTAGCACCACGTCGCCGCGGCCCGCCACGCCCTCGATCACCCCCATGTTGGTCATGTAGCCCGTCGAAAAGAGCACGCAGGCCTCCTCGTTCATAAAATCGGCCAGGCGCTCCTCCAGCTCCAGGTGCAGGTCCAGCGTGCCGTTCAAGAAGCGGCTGCCGGTGCAGCCCGTGCCGTACTTGCGGATCGCCTCGGCGGAGGCCTCCTGCACGCGCGGGTCGGCGGTGAGGCCGAGATAGTTGTTGGAGCCGGCCATCACGATCTCCTCGCCGTTCATGATGGCACTTGTGCCCTCGTTGCGCTCTATCGGGCGGAAGTACGGATACAGATCCGCCGCTTTGATTTGCGCGTAATCCCCCGACGGCTTGAAGTACTCGTGGCACTTCTCAAAGAGCGACGGTTCGTGCGAGGTGGCGGCGTGAGCGTCGTCGGAAGCCGGCAAGCCGTTCTGCCGATTCTTAAGGTCGGGCGTCGTCATGGCGGTTCCGTAGAATGGGAGAAAGCGAAAAAGAGAATGCGCGTTACGGTGCGCGGCCAAAATGCAACGATCTGACGTACAGACGAAGACCGCTGCGTGTTTACCTTGAAAAGCCGCGTATGTGCGATATGTTTGCCGCTGCGGAGGCGGCTATCGAAAGATCATCCTGCTTTTCATGAAGGTCATGCCTGCACGGGCCTCATCTCGGAGGCGGCGGGGCTGGAGCGAGAAGCGGCGGGATCGGCGTCCGGCAGGAAGCGCTCGATGCAGGCTACGGCGTCGTCGTTACCGCAGGTGCGCCAGTCAGCGAGGCGCGCTCGGTAGGCCGGCGCTTGCACCAGAAAGTCGCGGATGGCCTGTGAAGAGAGCGGTTCGCCGAGAACGGCCCGCCCCAGCCCTTCGCGCCAGAGCATCAGGGCGTTCAGCGCTTGCTCGAAGACGCCTCCGTTCGGCACGACCAGGAGCGGCTTGCCCAGGTGCAGCGCTTCGCTCATGAGCGTAAAGCCAGCGGTGCAGATAACGGCGCGGCTCGTCGCCAGGTCGCGCAGGAAGCCCTCCAGCGACGGCTCCTTGAACGTGACGTTATCATAATGACCGTCGTCGGGCGGATCGAAGTTGTAAGCGATAAAAGAGGCGTCCACCTCGCGGAGCGCCTGCGGAACGTGCCCCGTACCGTCGGTCTGATTGTAGTAGACCAGTACGTGATCGCGCGTTTCGGGCGTCCGGCTGCGCACGGCGGATCGGAGGATGGGCGGGACGAGCGTCGCGCGTTCCGGGTGTTTCAGGTCGGGGAAGAAAAACGAGGTCAGCAGCACGTGCTCCGGGCGGCGCGGCGCGATGCACGAGATGACGGACTTCGTGAGCCAGGACGCCAGGCGATAGCGAGCGGGCAACAGGTAGTTCGTTTCCGTAAGCACCTGCTGGTGGTTGAGCGAGATCACGGGCACGCCGATCCGACGAGCGGCGCGCGGGGAGAACGCCTCGAAGTCCGTAATCACGAGGTCCGGGTCGTGCTCCTCGAACGAGTGCGCCAGGCTCCGCACGACGGAAGGGCCGTGCAGCACGGTCGACCAGTTTTCCCGGATTGTCCGGCCCAGACGCACCTCATTGTTTTCCATGACCTGCCGCAGGGCCGGCACCCGCAACACCGGCTCGTCCTTTGCTTCCAGCACGTCCTGCGCCGTACCGCCTCGTGCCCGTTCCGGCGCAGGGCTTCGGCGATGGCCATAGCCCGCGAGGTGTGCCCCCGGCCTTGTCCGCTAAGTGCGTAGATGACGGTTGCCATGCAGTTTCGAGTTTCGACTTGCGATTTACGGGTTTCGGCGCGTACGCGGAGAGCACCAGCACGTGCCTTTCACAATGTCCAGTCCCTCGGCCACTCGTCATTCGCCGAGCGTCACGGTGGCGCGCACGGCGAAGCCGCTGGAGCGGGGCGCTGCGCGCAGGCTGAGATCCTCGCTCACGTCAAATTGCAGCAGGTGAGCGCTCACGTAAGCATCCAGCACAGTCAGCGCATAATATAAGCCGCTGCCAATAAAGAAAAGGTTACGGCTGCGCTTGGTGTTTTCACGACTTCTAAACAATGAGTTCTCATAGGTGCCTGGATCAGCCTCCTCAGGGTTGGGCACGCCTTGCTCGCGGAGCGCTTGCAAGAAGGCGTCGCGGTCTTCTTTGTAGCGATTGTCGGCGGCAAACCAGTCTGCGTAGCGGTGCGCGCGCCGGTAAAATACGACTCGGCGCTGCATGTAGATGCCGTAGGCCAGGAGGCCGCTCAGCCCCGCGTAGACGAAGGGCAGCTTAACGTACTGCCGGTTATAGATCTGCCCCCAGCCGGGGACGGAAGCTCGTCGGAGCGCGCCCTGTGGAGAGTGGTCGTCGGGCAGCCCCCCCGACACCGAGTCGGGCTGCTGCGCGACAGCAGGGAAAGGCGCCGCGACGAGAAGCACGGCGGCCAGCAGGCCAGCAAGACTTAAGCGAACGTGCCGTGCCGCGCGGGTATCAACCGAGACCTCTGGCATGAAAGGCTGTTGCTGTGAGCGCAGAAACGTAAAACGTATTGCGTAAAACGTAAAAGGTAGCCCCCTTACGCATTACGTTGTACGATTTACGCCTTGCTTCACACGTGCTGCGTTTCGCGTTGCGTGTTTTGCGTTCTTCATCTCACGTCGCACGTCCCACGTTTTACGTTACCCGCGTCTACGTCTCGAGAATGAGATCCAGCAGGCGCTCCAGGTCTTCCTTCGAGTAGAATTCCAGCTCGACGGTGCCGCTGCCGTCCTTCTTCGGGCGGATGGCGACCTGCGTGCTGAGGCGTGAGCGCAGCAGCGGCCTCTTCGTCGCCGTCGTCCCGCTCCTCCTGCCAGGCGCGGACGCGCCGCTCCATCTCGCGCACCGACAGGTCCTCGTCTACCGCTTCTTTGAGCAGGCGGTACTGCGCGTCGGCGTCGTCTACGGTGATGAGCGCGCGAGCGTGGCCCACGGAGACGGTGCGGTCGCGCAGGGCCGCCTGAATGCGCGGCGGCAGCTTCAGGAGACGTAGGAAGTTCGATACCGTCGTGCGGTTTTTGCCCACCTTCTCGGCCACGTCGCTCTGCGTGAGGTCGCACTCGTCGATCAGGCGCTGGTAGCCGAGCGCCACCTCCACCGGATTCAGTTCCTCGCGCTGCACGTTCTCCACGAGCGCCATCTCCAGCATCTGCTCGCTGTCGGCGTCGCGCACGTAGGCGGGCACGCGCTCCAGGTCTTCCTTCGAGTAGAATTCCAGCTCGACGGTGCCGCTGCCGTCCTTCTTCGGGCGGATGGCGACCTGCGTGCTGAGGCGTGAGCGCAGAAGTCCTTGCGCGGCTGGTACGGGTTCGGGCGGATCTTGGCAACCTCGATCTCGGCCACCTTGCCCACCATCCGCTTGTGATCCTCGAAGCGGTAGAGACGACTTGAGGAAAGGTCGTTTTCCTGTTCTTTTTCGCCGCCTTCGCCGCCATTGGAGTCGTCGCGGTCTTGCTCTTTCTTCGCCTCGTCGGAACGCAAAAGCGCCTTGAGGCCGCGTCCGAGGGCTGCTTTGTTGGAAGCCATGCTTTCAGGACTGAATGGTTGGAATGCTTAGCTATGTGTGTTTTTACAGACAAGTTGGTACTGCTCTCAATCGAGCGTAAATCCGTAATGCGAAAACGTAAAAGAAAAGCTTCCTTACGCAATACGTTTTACGTTTTTGCGTTCGTCAAGCAGGCCAGAGGCAACAAAGTGCTAACAGTAGGATCTGATGATGCGGTGATTGCAAGAAGTCACGATCCGAGCGTGAAGCCGGTGGCAGGCGTCTGCTGCGTCTCGTCGGGGACGGCTTCTTCAGCCACGCCGTCCTCGTCGTCGGAGGCCGGGGCGGGCGTGCCGTCTTCCAAAATCTCTTTGGCAAGAGCGATGTAGTTGCGCGCGCCCTTGCACGTCGAGTCGTAGAGCAGCACGGGCTGGCCGAAGCTGGGAGCCTCGGAGACGCGCACGTTGCGCCGCACGATGGTCTCGAACACCTTGTCGCCGAAGTAGCGCCGCACCTCCTCGGCCACCTGGTTCGAGAGTCGGAGCCGCGTGTCGAACATCGTGAGCAAGACGCCCTCGATGTCCAGCTCCGGGTTCAGGTGCTGCCGCACGATCTTGACCGTATTGAGCAACTGGCCCAGCCCTTCAAGCGCGAAGTACTCGGCCTGCACGGGGATGAGCACGCTGCTGGCCGCCGTCAGCGAGTTGAGCGTGAGCAGGCCCAGCGAGGGCGGGCAGTCGATCACGACGAACTCGTACTTGCGACGGGCGCGCTCCAGCGCCTTCTTCAGGATGCGCTCCCGTTCCGACACGTCGATCATCTCGATCTCCGCGCCCACCAGGTTGATGTGGCTCGGCACCACGTCCAGAAACGGCATCTCCGAGGAGATCACCGCGTCTTCCATGGGCACGTCGCCGATGAGCACCTCATAGATAGAGTTTTCGATCTCCTCAGGCTCCATCCCGATGCCGGAAGAGCAGTTGGCCTGGGGGTCAATGTCGATGAGCAGCGTCGGGTGCTCGATGGCGGCGAAGGAGGCCGCGAGGTTGATCGCGGTGGTGGTCTTTCCGACGCCTCCTTTCTGGTTGGCAACGGCGATGACTTTTCCCATGGCGGCGGGGCAGGCTACGTCCTCATTGAAACAGCCGGATGACGATCAGGGGCGGGGCCGTCTTGCGCGGCGGATGTGCTCTTAATTAGTTTCGCTATGAGCGGCGGAAGATGCAAGTCACCTACTCGGTCGTTACGATTTCTTGCGCTCAGACCCGCCCGTCAACTTACCGCAGATCTCACTCACCCGTTTCACGACTTCACATGAAAAAGTTGATCGTTGTACTCACTCTCCTCACGGCAACATTTTCCGCACGGGCGCAACCGATCTGGACGGCACCGCAGAGCACGCCGCATTGAGCGTGCCGCTGCGGTAGAGGTTTCAGGTTAGCAAGTGGATCATACTAATTGCCTCGCACGCTCCGAACGCCCGGCGCGGCTGTTCGTATCGTACCGAAAGGATTGACCTTTGCTGCGCGCCTCTCACTATGCCGAAAAGCCATGAGCCAGGACGTCGAACGCAGGATCCGAAACGCACAACCCGAAACGCGACCTGCCCGTGCCCCCCGGCGACAAGCTCACGCGCGCGGAGTTCGAGCGCCGCTACGAGGCTATGCCACCGCATGAAGGCCGAACGCATCAACGGAATCGTCTACATGCCTTCACCCGTCCGCGTCAAACATCACGGAGAACCCACGGCTCACATTCAAACCTGGCTCGGCGTCTACACGGCGGCCACGCCGGGTGTGGAAACAGCTAACGATTCTACCATTCACCTCGGC
>PXTQ01000062.1:23090-29328 GCA_003022505.1 Bacteroidetes bacterium QS_8_64_10
GAGCACGCCGCCTTCGCCCGTCGCCTCAAGCAACACTCCTCGCCCTGACTGCCACGCGCTACTCGAAACTCGCGACTCGAAACTCGTCAATCGAATAGATGCGTCGTTTTACGCTGGAGCCGGAACAGGAGCCGCCCGAAGGCGGTGCTGACGATAACCTGACGCTCGACTACGAAGATGAACTGAACGAGCAGCAGCACGCGGCGGCCACGGCGGGCGGCGGTCCGGTGCTGGTAGCAGCGGGCGCAGGCACCGGCAAGACGCGCACGCTCATCTACCGGCTGGCCTACCTCGTGGAAACCGGCACGCGCCCCCAGGAGATCGCGCTTCTGACGTTTACGCGCCGCGCCGCCCGCGAGATGACGGCCCGCGCCGCCGACCTGCTGGACGGGCGCTGCCGGGACGTGCGCGGCGGCACGTTTCATGCCTTTTGTCTAAAGCTCTTGCGCCGCCACGCGCCCAAACTTGGCTTCGACCGCAGCTTTTCCATTTTGGACGCCTCCGACGCCGGCGACGTGTGGGGCGTCCTCCGCACGCGCAAAAACTACCATAAGGGCGAAAAGCGCTTCCCCAACAAGCGCACCCTTCAGAAGATCGGCAGCAAAGCCACCAACCGCGACCTCGCGCTGGAAAAGCTCCTGAACGACGAGTACCCCCAGTTCGCGGCGTTTACCGACGAGATCCGCAAGCTGCGCGGCGACTATCGCCAATACAAAGAGCAGCACGACCTGATGGACTTCGACGATCTGCTCGTGCACGCGCTGCGGCTCTGTGAGGAGCACGACGACGTGCGCGAGCGCATCGCGGGCCGCTGCCGGCACGTCCTGGTGGACGAATATCAGGACACGAACGTCTTGCAGGCCGAGCTCGTGAAGCACTTTGCGAGCGTGCACGGCAACGTGATGGTCGTGGGGGACGACGCCCAGTCGATCTACCGCTTCCGCGGGGCCGACTTCCGCAATATCTTTCGCTTTCCCGACGAGCACGAGGGAACGCGCGTCCTCAAGTTGGAGCAAAACTACCGCTCCACCCAGACGATTCTGAATCTGGCGAACCACGTCATCGAGCAGGCCAACCGCAGCTACGACAAAGAGCTATTCAGCGAGGGCAAGCCGGAGGGCGACCGACCCGCGCTCGTCCCCGCACCGGACGCCAATACGGAGAGCCGTTTCGTAGCGCAGATGGCGCTCGAGCTGCGCGAGCAGGGCGTGCCGCTGAATCGAATCGCTGTGCTCTTCCGGAGCGGCTACAACTCGTACGACCTGGAAACCGAACTCAACCGGCGCGGCATTCCGTTCGTCAAATACGGCGGAATGAAGCTGAACGAGGCCGCCCACATCAAAGATCTGACGGCCCACCTCAAGGTGCTGGACAACCCGCAGGACGCCGCCTCCTGGAACCGCGTCTTGCAACTCCTGCACGGCATCGGGCCGAAGACCGCGCGTGACCTGATCAACTGGTTGACCGATGAGGACGCGAGCCGCGAGCCGTACACGCTCTCGGACGACTGGTCGTACTCCTCACGCTACATCGAGGCGCTCAAAGAGCTTTTTTCTACGCTCCACTCGATCTACGAAGCGGACACGCCGCTCGCCGAGCAGGTCGAGACGCTGGTGCGCTACTACGAGCCGATCATGGAAGACAAGTACCACGAGGACTTCCCGAAGCGGCAGCCCGACCTGGAGCACTTCGTAGCACTCGCAGACAACTTCTCGGATCGCACCGACTTTCTGGCGTCCCTGGCGCTGGACCCCATCGAGCTGTCGGCCCTCGGCGCAGAGCCGTCGGAGGACGACGAAGCGCCGCTCATCTTGAGCACGATCCATTCGGCAAAGGGGCTGGAGTTTCATACCGTCTTTTTGATTCAGGCGCTGGAGGGCGTCTTGCCGTCAGGCTACTCACTGGGCGACGCCGACGCCCTCGACGAAGAGCTGCGCCTGCTGTACGTGGCCATCACGCGCGCCGAGGAGAACCTGTTTGCCAGCTACCCGATGACGAGCTACCGGCGGCGGCGCGGCGAGTACATGACGGATCCGAGCCGGTTCCTGAGCGACGTGCCGGACGAGATCCTGGAGCCGTGCCGCCTCGTGGAGGGCGACCCGCCGAACGACAACGAGAGCGAGGAGACGCTTCCGCCCGCTTCGGGCGACGGGGCCATCGGCGGGGACGATGAGCTTCCGTTTTAGCGATTCTCACCGCTGAGTACGCTGAAGGTCAGAGGGTTGCGAATCGAGAATAGCAGATGGAAGATAGAGAATCGCGTCGCAATCTCGAAGATGTCCGCCATCCTCTATCTTCTATTCTCGATTCCCTATTTTCGACGCTCGGACCTTCAACCCCTCTGCGGTACAACCAACCCGAAAGCAAGCCCCCCCCCACAGCAATGGACGTTGCCGACCCGCCCGACACAACGACCGCCGCCTCGGTGCACATCCGCCGCGTGGACCGCTCGGCCCTCGGCATGATCCGCCGCCTCAACACGGCGATCTTCGAGGAGCAGCGCATCATCAACACGTTCGACCGCGAAGACCTGCTGATGCTGCTGGCTGAAACCGAGGGCGAACCGGTGGGCTTCAAGATCGGCTATCGGCTGGAACCAGGCGTCTTTTACAGCGCGAAGGGGGGTGTGCTGGATGAGCACCGCGAGAACGGTGTGGCGCGCGCGTTGATGATGGAGATGATGCGTCGCGTACGCGAGCAGGGCTACAAGCGCTTTACGTACGACACGTTTCCAAACATGCATCCGGGCATGGCGGTGCTGGGCCTGCGCGAGGGCTTTCGCGTTACCCGCGCCGACTACAACCCGCGCTACGAGGACTACCGATTGCGGCTGGAAAAGGCGTTGTAGCGTCCAAGCATTTTCGCGTCAGCGCGTTCTTGCGTTGGTGCGTTTGGATGTTGATCGTTTCGCGTTCGCGGGCTGGGCGTATTCCCGCCTGACGGCACGAGGCGAACCGTCAGCCGCCGCAAAGCGTTATACCGGCACGCAAACTCCCGTGAAACAGCGCACTGCCGACATGGACTCTTTTCTGACGGTCTTCGATATGCTCGGCTTCCTTCTCGACATGATCGTCGAAAATCCGGCGCTGTCATTTTTTGTCGCGCTCAGCGTGATAGGAATGGGCTACCTCCAGTGGAGAGACAGGCACTTCTGGCGAGGTGGTGAATGGAGGAATGACGAGGCCACCCCCATTCCGAAGAGCGCACTGAAGCGTTGCTGGAAAAGCACCGTAGGCAGCAACGGAAAGAAGAGTGAGATGAGAACAATAGATGGACGTAAGTTGTGCGAATCAAGAGTAGCGTAGGATTGTTTGTTTGAAATTGCCAGCGGCAACGGATCCGTCGCCGCTGACTTCCAAAAATCAACGACAAAGCGTGCATGGAAAGCTGATGTGCCGACCTTCGTGCGCGTGCCGACGACCACGCAAACGCTCGACCGTGACGAGCGCGCTTCGGTCGAGCGACTGCTCGATGCGCTCGACGACCTCGACGACGTGGAGACCGTCTACACGACGCTGGCTGATGACAGCGAAACGGTGACCGCGTGAACGCTGATCTGCCTGTAAGGGCGAGTCGCCGACTCGTCCCGGGATGTTGACACGAACTCGTCCAATCAGCTCTCCCCCGAACCCGCCCACCGCTATGATTATTCTCGGCATCGACCCCGGATCGCGCTGCATGGGCTACGGCGTCCTTCAGGCCGACGGCAGTCGGCAGGAACTGCTGGATCAGGGCGTGCTGCGGCTCGACACCGACACACCTCACACCGCGCGGCTGGCGGACATCTACGAAGGCGCAGACGCGCTTATCGACGAGCACGCGCCGGACGAGTGCGCCATCGAGATGCCCGTCTACGGGCGCAACCCGCAGTCGATGCTCAAGCTGGGCCGCGCACAGGCCGCCGCTATGCTCGCGCCGCTGCACTACGACATGCAGGTCACGGAGTACGCGCCGAAGGAGGTGAAGCGCGCCGCCACCGGCAACGGCAACGCCGACAAAAAGCAGGTCCGCTACATGATCGCCTCGATGTTGGGCGTGGACCCGCCCGACGACCTCGCGCTGGACGCCTCTGACGCGCTTGCCGTGGCGCTCTGCCATCAGAACCGGCAAACGGGCCACGCGCCCAAGCAGCACAGCGGATGGGCCGGCTTCGTGGAGGACAACCCGGACCGGGTTTCCGGTTAGCTGGTTTCTGGTTTGCGGTTATCGGTTGGCGGTTTGCAGTTGGATCTTCTGATTGCCAACCGACAACCGCTCAACCGCCAACCAGCTACCCTTCTTCCTCGAACACGCGGGCGACCTCCGCCACCTCGTCCTTATCGAGCGCGCCGTCGCTGAGGCGATGCGCCAGGCCTGCGATCTGCACGTCCTTGCCGCCCAGTTCGTCCCACTCCGGATGGGCCTGCTCGATGACGCTTACCAAGATGCGCAGGTACGGATACCGCTCCTCCGGCGTCTCCAGGTCGGCGATGGCCCGTGCGAAGAGCTGAGCGTTGCGCCCCACGTCACGATCAATGATTTTGGTGTTGTGCCCCATTTTTGTGGTTTCGGGTTGGCAAGTTGACAGGTTGCGAGTTACACCGATTTACGTCAGCCTGAGGAAAAGCGGAAGGGTTCAGGCCAAATTTCCGTAGCCGTCGGCACGTCGAGCCATCCGGACGGCAACTCGATTTCCACAAACATCGTGAGATCAGGCAAAGTAGTCAATCACGGATCCCGGATCCAGCCTCCTCCGCGAAGAAATTGGAAAGCATCTTTCCACGTTCTCGACGAACCTTGACGCCCATCCTACGTTGAAGGGCGTAGTTCTATTTCAGTCAACTCCCCCGCTATGGATCCCGGACAAGGTGTCAAGAACGGATCGAGTCCGTATCAGCTCGATCTTCTCCCCGTCGTACCCGCTCATGACCGCAACGTGCGCGACGCGCGCGACTTCGAGGATGGCGACCTCGTGTATTACGGCCCGATGCCGCTCTACTACGGCATCGGCGAGATCAAGCACGTCACCGATGCGTTCGTGGTCGTCGATTTCCGAGGCACCGGCTACCTCGACGTGCATCAGGAGTTGTTCCGGCGCGAGTATCTCGTGCACATCCCCGAGTCCAAGCTGGATCAACTCTGATCCCCAATCCAGGAGCTGGATTTGGGTATGAAAGGTACGTAGGTGTGGATGTATAAACGTACCAACCGCCTGACTTCCCAACCTCCACACCTACATACACCTCCTTACGGGCGAAGCGGGCGCATCACCACCTCGCTGATCAGGTAGTTGTCAGGCGTACGGAGCAGGTGCAGCACCGTGGCCGCCACGTCGTCCGCCTGCATCGGGTTGCCCGCGCCGCCGCCGGAGCCGGCCACGTCCGAGAAGTTCGTCTGCACCGAGCCGGGATAGACGCAGCTCACCTTGATGCCGTCTGACCGTAGCTCCTTCATGGCGGCCTTCGAGAAACCGCGCACGCCGTGCTTCGAGGCATTGTAGCCGCTCATGCCGGGATTGCTCACGAGGCCGGCGATGGAGGCGATGTTCACGATATGCCCGCCGAAGCCGCTCTCGTCGTTCTGGCGCTTCATGAGCGGCACGGCGGCGCGCGTGCATAGAAACACGCCGCGCACGTTCGTCTCCATCTGCACGTTCCACTCTTCGAGCGATTGCTCGTCGACGTCGCCGAACTGAGCGAGGCCCGCGTTGTTGACGAGCACGTCGAGACGGCCCGCCTCGTTTTCGATCTGATCGACGGCCTCCTGAACGCTCACATCGTCGCGCACGTCGCCGGTCAGGGGGCGGAAGCGCTCTGCGCCGATCTCGTCGCGGAAGGCTTCGAGCTTGCCGGTGCTGCGGGCGAGGCCGTAGACCGTAGCGCCTTCCTCCGCGAGGTGCCGGGCGATGGTTTGCCCGATGCCGCTGGACGCGCCGGTGACGAGCGTGATCTTGTCGGTGAGTTGCATACGTGATGGACGGGTGGATGAAAAAAAGCAACTATTTCAACTTTACAAACCTGCAACTAATCACGCAACGCGCACGTCAGCGCCGCGCTCCAGGAGGCGGTGGATTTTGCCGGGAAATTGTTTCTCCAGGAACGCCTCTACGTCCTTGCTGACCTCCGCCACGCGGCGAAAGTCCACGCCCGTCTCGACGCCCAGCGATTCGACGTTCAGCTCCGCAAAGCGCGCCGCGAGGTCGGTCACGTGGCTCGTCGGCGTGTCGCCCGGCGCGTCGTAGCCGAACACCGTCTGAAAG
>PXTQ01000063.1 GCA_003022505.1 Bacteroidetes bacterium QS_8_64_10
GCGGCCTCACGACAGGCTTCGTCTCGTGGCTCTTCGACCACAAGCCCGACCTCTCGATGGCGCTCAACGGCATCCTCGCGGGCCTCGTTGGCATCACCGCCGGCGCGGATCTGATGGCCGTCTGGGAGGCCGTCGTGATCGGCGCGGTGGCCGGAGCGCTCGTGTATTTCTCCGTGGTGTTCGTGGATCAGACGCTCAAGGTGGACGACCCCGTCGGCGCGATCAGCGTGCATCTCGTGTGCGGCGTCTGGGGCACGCTCGCCGTGGGCCTCTTCGGCAGCATGGCGGGGCCGGGGCAATTCATCGATCAGCTCATCGGCATCGCCGCCGTCGGCGCGTTCACGGCAGCGTTTTGCGGAATCGCGGGCGGTGCGCTCAAGGCCACGCTCGGCCTGCGCGTCTCGCAGCGCGAGGAGTACAAGGGCCTCGACGTGGGCGAACACGCCATGCACGCTTACCCGGACTTCGCCGTCAACACGAACGGGCACTCCGAGAAACCGGCGGCAGTGCGTTGAGCAGATTGGCGGGCTTCGGGTTCCGCGTTTTGCGTTTCGCGTTTTGTTGCCGGTAGCGCCCCGGCGAACACGACAACGCCTAACTTGGGCAGGAAAGGGAGAGTGGGAGAATGGGAGAGCGGGCGCTTAATATATACCGAATCCAACTCATGATGTCGCTATCGTTGTTTGCAGGATGTGAAGCGACGCAGCGCGCTGCGTCGTTACGTCAAATCACATCCCGACACTGGCATTGGGATTCGGTACAAGTACGTTTGGGCATTGCGAAACGGCTGACGGAGATACCATACAACAACGAGCCGGCGCGTAAGTAAGGGCGAGTCGGTGATTCACCCTACAACACTAATGCAGTAACGTATAAACACGCTAACGCGACAACTCGCAAACGCCACAACGCCATGAAACTCGTCAAAGCCATCATCCGCCGCGAGGGCGCAAAGAGCAAGAGCGAACTCCACGAGAAAACGCTCCTGGAGATCGGCGTCAGCGACTCGTTCGTGGAGCCGACCGTCCAGACCATCATGGAGGCGGGCCGCACGGGCGAGGTGGGCGACGGTAAGATTTTCGTGCAGCCCGTCGAGCACGTCTATCGCATCCGCACGGGTGAGGAGGATGAGCAGGCCGTGACGCCGGTTGGTTCCGGTTAGCTGGTACTGACGGGGCGGATCACACCGGATCGTCCGTACGGCGATTCAGCGGGCGAACACGAGCGCGGCCTCGATCAGGTCGTCGGGTTTGTTCATTTGCTGTTTGAGGCGTTTGTTGAACCAAGCAAACCACCCCCCTCAGCAATCGCTCGACCACCTGTGCCGTTTCTGCGCGTGCAAGGCGGCATGTCCCTCCACTACGAGGCCACCGGGGACGGCCCGCCGCTCGTCTTCGTGCACGGCCTCGGCTCCTCGGCGCGCGACTGGGAAAAACAACTGCCCGCCTTCCGGGATCGCTACCGCGTCGTCACCTTCGACGTGCGCGGCCACGGGCGATCCGACAAGCCGCCGGGACCGTACGGCATCTCGCAGTTCGCCCGCGACACGGCCGCGCTGATCGAACACCTCGGCTGCGCCCCGGCGCACGTCGCCGGCGTCTCGATGGGCGGCATGATCGCGCTGCAACTCGCCGCCGACCGGCCCGACCTCGTGCGCTCCCTCGCGGTGGTCAACAGCACACCGGCAGCGCCCGTGTGCGGCTGGCGCAGCAGATGGCGCTGGCGCTTGCGTCGTCTTCTCGTGCGCGTGCTGGGGATGCGCGCCGTCGGCTGGGTGCTGGGCCGACGGCTCTTCCCGGACGACGAGCACCTGCGCCGCGAGTTCGCGCGCCGCTGGGCTGAGAACGACCACCGCGCCTATCTCGCCTCGATGCGCGCCATCGAAGGGTGGAGCGTGCGCGAGCGCCTGCCGGAGATCCAGCATCCGACGCTCGTGCTTACCGCCGAGCACGACTACACCTCCCCCGCGCACAAGCGGGCCTACGCCGCGCGGATGCCGGACGCCCGCGTCGTCGTCATCCCGGAGGCGCGCCACGGCCTGCCCGTCGGGCGGCCTCGCGCGTTCAACGAAGCGCTGGCGTCGTTTCTGGATGAGGTCGCAGGTCAATAACGCCTGTCAGGTCAAAAAGTCGCACGTCTGAAGGACGGGAAAGACACGCTGACCTGTGACGTTTGACTTTCGGACCTTCGACCTGACTACTTACCGCCGGTAGTCTTCCGGGTCGATGTCGCCGTCGTCAAGGTCGTCGATAGACGACAGCACCGATCCCATCATGTCGCTGTACGTGCGCCGGTGCGACACGAGGTCCTTGCCGAGCATCGAGTGCTGGTGCAGCGCCTCCAGAACGAACTCCATCGCCGAGGCCGTCTCGGCGGGCGAGCCGGGCTGCACGTGGTTACGGGCGAGCGCCTTTAGCCCGTCCACGCGGTCGAGTTCCCGTGCGTATTCCTCGAAGGGCATGTCGGGCGTGAGGTCCACATCGTTGCCCTGCCCAAACCAGCCGAGCACGTCCTGGTAGGCATCGCGCCCGCCGCCGTCCTTGTCGGACGGATCGGGGAAGTAGCGCCCGTAGATCGACTTGATGGCACGCCCGATGAGCAAGCGCGCCACGTTTTGCGGCCCTTCCTGCTCGCCCTCGTAGACCAGCTCCACCTTGCCCGTAATAGCCGGAACCACGTGCTGCAAATCGACAATGCGCGCCGTCGTCTCCGTCTTGCCGTGCACGAGCGCGCGCCGCTCCGCCGCCGAGATCAGATCCTCCAGCGCCGCCCGCGTCACGCGCACCGACACGCCTGACTGCTGATCGACGTACTCGCTCTGGCGCGCCTCCACAGCCACCTGCTCCACGATCTCCCGGAAGTAGTGCGGCACGCTCACGGACACGCCCTCCTCCTCACCGTTCGCGCGTTCCTGCCAGGCCTCCTGCTCCGTGATCTCCATCCCCACCTCGATGGACTCCGGGTAGTGCGTCAGG
This sequence comes from Bacteroidetes bacterium QS_8_64_10, assembly GCA_003022505.1. Taxonomy (GTDB): domain Bacteria; phylum Bacteroidota; class Rhodothermia; order Rhodothermales; family Salinibacteraceae; genus PXTQ01. The sequence goes on from PXTQ01000063.1 coordinate 2,976, forward strand.
ATCTGGCTGTCGATGCGGTCTTTGAGCGGCGTAATAATCGACCCGCGATTCGTGTAATCCTCTGGGTTGGCCGTAAAGATCATCAGGTTGTCGAGCGGAAACCGGATGTTGAAGCCCCGGATCTGGATGTCCTGCTCCTCCATGATGTTGAGCAGCCCCACCTGGATGCGCGGCTGGAGATCCGGCAACTCGTTGATGGCAAACAGCCCCCGGTTGGTGCGCGGGATGATGCCGAAGTGAATGACCTCCTCGTCGGCGTAGGTGAGGCGCTCGTTGGCCGCCTTGATCGGGTCGATGTCGCCGATGAGGTCGGCAATCGTGGTGTCGGGCGTGGCGAGCTTTTCGCCGTAACGCTCGGAGCGGTGCAGCCACTCGATGGACGTCTCGTCGCCGGCCTCCTCCACCAGCTCGCGGGCGTGCTTGGAGACTGGATCGAACGGATCGTCGTTGATCTCGCTGCCCTCCACGATGGGCACGTATTCGTCCAGCAGGCTCGGCAGCATACGGATGAGGCGGCTTTTGGCCTGCCCCCGCAAGCCCAGCAAAATAAAATTGTGCCGCGCCAAGAGCGCGTTCTGGATCTGCGGGATGACGACCTCGTCGTAGCCCAGAATGCCCGGAAAAATCTCGTCGCCGTTGCGAAGGCGACGCATCAGGTTGCGACGGATCTCGTCCTTGACGGGCCGGACGCGGTAGTTGTTCTCTTTGAGTTCGCCGAGGGTGGAGAGCTGCGTGAGCGTGTCACTCATGTCGGGGACTGCCATTTGCGTTCGGAAGCTGCACGTCCGTCGGAAAGAATTGCCGTACGCGGGCAGACTGGCACGGCTCCTCGCGCCGGGGTGTTCCCACTTGCAGAGGCGCTGCTCCCAATGTTACCAACCAGCCCGTTTATCAGGTGATTCAGGTTGACAAGTTTGCAGACGGCCAACGCGCATCGTTCTGACGCCGTGGTGCAAGGTTGGCTGGGTAATCCCGCACGTGCGTTCGCGGTAAGGCAAAGAGCAGCACAGGGGGAAGGCTCTCGTTTTCAGCCCCCATCGGGGAGCCTTTCTCCTTTTTTGTCTTGCCGAAGGTTGATAAGTAAAAAAATGCTGCTTTCTATGTGGAGCGTATGGGAGCACGGGAGTGTGTGCTCGGGAGAAAAGCTCACATACGCCCCTGCCGGCTTAGACGCAGCGGGCCGCGTCTCTACGTGATTTGCACGCTGACGCTCTTCGCTCGCCATCATCACGACATCAACGTGTCAAATCGGTATTATCCCAACCGTGCGCCTGTCTCTTCCCCTGCTGCTGGTGGTCGGCCTGCTCGCGCTTCCCGTCACGTCTCCGGCGCAGGCGCAACGACCGGAGAGCGACCTCGGCGTGGGCGTGCAGATCGGCAACCCGGTGGGCGTGACGCTCCGCACCGATCAGGCCTACCGCTCGCCCATCGAAGGGCTGGTGGCCTGGGATCTGGCGGGCGGCGCGCTGTTTGCAAGCGGCCACCTGATTTTGTTCGAGCAGCCGCTTCCCCTCGAAGACGGCGCGCCGGCGTATCTTTTCATCGGGCCGGGCGCGTACCTTAGCGCCGGGGACGATCATTTCGATCTGGGCGCGAGCGGGCGCGCGGGACTCAGCTACTTCATCGCACCGCTGGAACTGTTCGTGCAGGTCAGCCCGCGCTTCAACGTGCTCCCCGACACGGACGTCGGGCTGGGCGGCGGCCTCGGTGCGCGGTACTATTTCTGATGCGTGACGCGTATGCCGCGTGCCGTTCTGATTTAGGTTGACAACGCATCATCTGCCCTCCAACCTTCAGGTCGGTAGTTCGGCGGCGCGCTGCGGCTCGGCCTCCTGCGGGTCGTACTCCTCGCGCCGGATGTCGATGCCCGCGTCCGAGAGCTTGTGCTCCAGTTCCTCGTAGCCGCGATCCAGGTGGTAGACGCGCAGCACGTCGGTGCGGCCCTCCGCCACGATGCCCGCCATCACCAGCGAGACGCTGGCGCGCAGGTCGGTGCTCATGACGGTCGCGCCCTTCAGTTCCGCGTTGCCGTACACGTCCACCTGCCCGTCGCCCTGAAGGGCCATCAGCCCCATACGCCGAAGCTCCGGGATGTGGCGGAAGCGGTCCTTGTAAATCGTTTCCTTGACGGTCGCCTCGCCGCGCGTCTGCGAGAGCAGCACCGTCCACTGCGCCTGCAGGTCCGTCGGGAAGCCGGGGTACGGCGCGGTTGTGATCGAGACCGGTTTTAGTTCGTCGGGCACCGCGATCTCCACGTAGCTGTCCGCGCCCTCGCCTTCGGACGTGAAATCAGCGCCCGTCTCGCGGAAGACGTCCCGGAAGGCGTTGCCCAGGAACTTCGTCCCCGCGCCGTTCAGACGAACGGTGTCGCCCGGTTCGCCCGCCATCGCCGCCAGGATCATGTACGTGCCCAGTTCGATGCGGTCGGCGCTGTTGCGGAAATCGACGGAATCGAGCACGTCCACACCCTCAATCTCGATGGTCTCGGTGCCGAGGCCTTCAATCTTCGCGCCCATCGCCTTCAACGCCTCGCCAAAAACAACCACATCCGGTTCCTGCGCCGCGTTCTCGATGCGCGAGCCGCCTTTCGCGCGCACGGCGGCCAAGAGCAGGTTGATCGTCGCGCCCACGCTCGACGGCTCCATCTTGAACGAGCCGCCCGGCAGCCGCCCGTTCGGCGCTTCCGCGATCACGTAGCCCTGATCCAGCTCCACGCTCGCGCCGAACTCCTTGACGCCCTTGATGTGCAGATCCACCGGACGCGGTCCCCACGAGCATCCGCCCGGCATCGAGACGCGCGCCTTGCCCACGCGCCCCAGCAGCGCGCCCAGCATGTAGAACGAAGCGCGCATCTTCTTGACCAGATCGTAGGGCGCCTCCGGGTAATCCACCGTCGAGGCGTCCACGTCCAGCTCGTTCGTGTCGGGATCGAATTGTACTTTCGCGCCCGCCACGCGCAAGACGTGGGCGAACGTGGTTACGTCTTTCAGATTCGGTATGTTGGTGAGCGTGCACGACCCACCGCCCAAGAGCGACGCGGCCATCAGCGGCAGCGCCGTGTTCTTCGAACCGCCCACGGGCAGCGATCCGCGCAAATAATTGCCCCCTTCAACAACGAGCTTGTCCATAATACTTTTGGAACCTAAATTGAAAATAGTGGTGCGTAATCAATACACAAGAAATGCCTCTTTTGATCGGTGGTGCAAGGCCCACGACGCGATTTTTACAACCTTACGGCAAACTGCAAGTTAGCACGTTACAAGTTGTCAGGTTGCAGGTGCACGAAGCCCTCACAACCGCACCCCAACAAACCGCCAACCGCAAACCCGCCAACCAGCATGATCTACCTCGATCACGCCGCTACCACGCCGCTCGACAAGCGCGTGCTGGAAGCAATGAAGCCGTACCTGACCGAACACTTCGGCAACGCCTCGTCGGTGCATCAGATGGGCCGGCGCGCGCGGGTCGCCGTGGAGGACAGCCGCGAGCGCGTGGCCGAGCTGCTGGGCGCGGAAACGAGCGAGATCGTGTTTACAAGCGGTGGCACCGAGTCGAATAACGCCGCCCTCAAGGGCGCGCTCACCGACGGCCGCCCGCATCTGATTACGTCTGCTGCCGAACACGACGCCGTGCTGCGTCCCGCCGAGCGGATGCAATCGTCAGACCGGCCCGTCACCATCCTGAATCCCGGCTCGCACGGCGCGGCTCAGCCCGATCAGGTGCAGGAGGCGCTCACGGACGAAACGGGCCTCGTCTCGCTCATGCACGTCAACAACGAATTGGGCGCGGTGACGAACATTCCGGCTATCGCCGAACTCTGCCGCGAGGCGGGCGCGAGACTGCACTGCGACGCCGTGCAGAGCGCAGGCCTCTACGACCTTGACGTGAAGGCGCTGGGCGTGGATCTGCTCTCGATCTCGGCGCACAAGTTCTACGGGCCGAAGGGCGTCGGCCTCCTATACGTGCGCGGCGGCGTGGACGTGCTGCCGCTCGTGGAGGGCGGCTCGCAGGAGCGCGACCGGCGCGGCGGCACCGAAAACGTGCCCGCCGTGGAAGAGGCGGCTTCGCGCCGCGAGCGCATCACGCGGCTCCGCGATCGGCTGCTCAGGCAGCTCCGCGCGGAGCTGGGCGCGGAAGCGTTCGTCGTGAACACGCCGCTGGGGGCGAGCGACGTAGACGCCGCACCGCACGTCCTGAACATCGCGCTTCGCCCGCAGGACGGCGCCCCCCTCGACGGTGAAATGCTGCTTCTGAACCTCGACACCGAGGGCATCTGCACCTCCGCCGGATCCGCCTGCACGAGCGGCGCGCTGGAGCCGAGTCATGTGCTGCAAGCCATCGGCCTCGACGACGACGTGGCTGCCGGTGCACTCCGCTTCTCGCTGGGCAAAGAGAATACCGACGAGGAAATGGACGAAACCGCCCGCACGCTGGCCGAGGTGGTCGAGCGCGTCTCCCAATTTGCAAGTGTCGAGTGACGAAGGGCGAATGGTAGATCCGAATTCGAAAATCGAAACTCGAAATCCGCTTATTGTATTCGCCAAGCCGCCTGCGCCGGGCCGCGTCAAGACGCGACTCACGACCGCGCTCTCCGACGAAGAGGCCGCCCGGCTCTACGCGGCGTTCCTCGGCGACACGGTCGACGGCTACGCGGATCTGGCCGCTGACGTGCGCCTGTACTGGAGCCGCGCCCCTGACGACGGCGACGCCTCACTTCCCGCAGGCAACGCTCTCTCGGAGCACGTGCAGCAGGGCGACGGGCTGGGCGCGAGGATGCGCCGCGCCTTCCGAGAAACGCTGGACGCAGGTGCAGAACGCGCTGTCATCGTCGGCACCGACCATCCCACGTTGCCGGCGGCCTTCGTCGAGCGGGCCTTCGCGGCGCTCGACGAGCCAGAGCGCATTTGCATTGGGCCGAGCGACGACGGCGGCTACTACCTGCTGGGCATGAATGCCTTCTACCCGCAGCTCTTCGCGGACATGACGTACAGCCGGGGCGACGTCTTCGAGGAAACGCTCGAACGCACCCGCCGAACGAGCGCCGACCTGACGGTGCTGCCCTCGTGGTACGACGTAGACACACCCGCCGACCTGCGCCGCCTCGCCCACGACCTCGACGCGGACCCGTCGATTCGCGCCCCGCGCACCCGCCGGACGGTGAAGGCGCTCCGTAAGCAAATTGCAAGCACGTAGAGGGCTGGGATGCATTCAATTGAAAACGTTCGCTTTTGTATTTTTCTCGCTGCGCTATGCCCGACACCGCCGCCGGCCATCGCCCCTTTTACGACAGCGCTTGGCCGCGCCCGAAGCGTGACGCGGCGCGGGCGATCTGGGACTGGCACCTCGCGCTCTGCGACCCGCACTACCCGGCCCTCGATGGCAACGACCTCGCCGCCTACTTCGCGGCCGAGCGCGAGAAGGCCGAGGCCGGGGAGCCGCTCGATATCGTGCCGGAGGACGTGCGGCAGCGCGCCTACGACGCCTGCGCCGAGCACGACCTGCCACGCGAACCGCTGGTTCGCCAAATCGACGGCGCGCATCGCCGCGTGCCGCCCGTACGCTTCGAAAGCGCGAAAGCGCTGCGCGGCTTTGTGGACCGGTGGGTCGTGCCGCACGCTCGTCTTCTGGCACACCTCGGCGGCGCGACCGGATCGTGGCAGCGCAAGCCCGTGCGTGAGCTTGCGCGCGGCTTCTTCAGCACGGGACGCCTGGCGCAACTCTCCGCCGACCTCGACGCCAACCGGCTGTTCATCCCGCAGGAACGCCTCAAACAGCAAGGCGTATCGCTGCAACAACTCCGCGACGGACACCTCGACGAGTCGGTGCGGCGGCTTCTCTGGAAGCAAACTGTGCGGGCGCGCGACTACCTGGCGCAGGGTCGCTCCCTGGCCGACGACCTCCGAGGACGACTGGGACGCCACTTCAAGCGCTGGTGGCTCGGCGCGCTCGAAGTGCTGAGCGAGATCGAGCGCCGCGAGTTCGACGTGTGGAGCGGCCAACAACGATAAAGTTGCAACCTGCCTTCTCGGAACCCGCCCGCGCCTCCCCGTCGTTCATACTGATGCGAGCATGTCTCACTACTGACCCGAAGGTTGTCTGCTAAACTTCACGGGATTTGCTTCAGAAAGCGATAGGGGTCGGGAAGATAAGACGGTAGGAAGCGGAAACGGTCTCAGCACACTCAAAAACGTCCGACTTCCCTTCTTTCCGCCTTCCCATCTTCCTATCTCCTCCTGGGTAGAATGTACGTCCGAAATCTTTAGCTATCCATGTTCGCGTCAGTAGTAAAATAACGAGGGCCACCCCTTCACCCAACCTCCCTTCCTGTGCCTAACGCCATCCTCTTCGGCATCGTGTGCGTCATCGCGCTGGGCAGCCTGGCGCAATGGCTGGCTTGGCGCTTCCGCGTGCCGTCCATTCTGCTGCTTCTCGTGTTCGGCTTCGTGGCCGGCCCCGTCACCGGTCCCGACCTGCTGCTGGATCCGGGCGCGCTGCGCGAAGCCGACTGGGTGTTCGCGTTCACGTCGCTCTCCATCGGCGTCATCCTGTTCGAGGGCGGGCTGACGCTGCGCCTCCGCGAGCTGCGCGAAGTGGGCCACGCCGCGCTCTATCTGATTACGCTCGGCGTGCTCCTCACGTGGGCGATGGCCGGCGCGGCGGCGTACTACCTGCTCGGCTTTCCACCCGGCCTCGCCGTCTTGACGGGCGCGATCCTCACTGTCACCGGCCCGACGGTTGTGGTTCCGCTCCTGCGTCACGTGCGGCCTGCCGGGCGCGTTGGCGCGCTCGCCAAGTGGGAGGGCATTACCATCGACCCGGTGGGAGCGATCCTGGCCGTGCTCGTCCTGGAGACGCTGCTCTTCATCAACGAGCCGGGCGCGCACGGCGGTGAGTACGGCGCAGCCCTCCACACCGCCAAAGGCGTGCTGCGCACGCTGTTCATCAGCGTGGGCGTCAGCATCACCGGCGCGCTCATCCTGATCGACCTCATCCGGCGTCGCCTCATGCCGGACTTCCTGGTCAACCCGATTGCGCTCACCGTGGTCATCGGGGCCTTTTCCATCTCAAACCTCCTGCAGCACGAGTCTGGCCTGCTCACGACGACGCTCATAGGCATCTTCCTGGCGAATCAGTCCTACGCCTCCATGCGCCGCATCGAGGAGTTCAAGGAGGACTTGCAAGTGCTTCTGATCGCCGCGCTCTTTATCGTGCTGAGCGCCCGGTTGGAAATGAGCGCCTTGCAGTACATCGACGGGCAGGCGCTGCTCTTTCTGGGCGCGCTCATCGTGCTCGTGCGCCCCATCAGCGTGTTTCTGTCGCTGATGGGGACGAGAGGCCGCCGTGAGCGGCCTCGTCCCCATTATCTTTCTGGTGATCGTGGGCACGGTGGCCGTCTACGGGCTGACGATTGCGCCGCTGGGCCGCTGGCTGGGGCTGGCCCAGCCCAACCCGCAGGGCGTGCTGTTTGTGGGCGCGCACGGCTGGGCCAGGCGGATGGCGCGCGCGCTCGTCGAGCAGGACGTGACGGTGCTCATGGTGGACGCCAACCCGAAGACCGTCTGGCAGGCGCGCCGCGAGGGGCTGCCCGCCCAGCAAGCCAACGTGCTCAGCGAAGGCGTCATGGAACGGCTCGAACTGAGCGGCATCGGCAAGCTCGTGGCCCTGACGCCCAACGACGAGGTCAACTCGCTCGCCGCGCTTCACTTCAGCGAGATCTTCGAGAGCGCCGAGGTCCTGCAACTCGCCACGCGTACCGAGGTGCAGCGTGACGAGGAGGGCGATCTGCCCTCGCACCTGCGCGGTCGCTCCCTGTTCGGCGCGGGCGTCACCTACTCCTCTCTCACCGAGCGCTTCGAGCAAAAAGCCCAGGTGCGCAGCCTGGAAGTCAAAGAGGGCTTCAGCTACGAGTCGTTCAAGGAGCAGCACGGCGAGCAGACCACGCCGCTTTTTCTGGTTAAAAAGAGCGGGTCTGTGTTCGTGTTTTCGGAAGACGCCCCGGCCACGCCGCAACCCGGCGACACGCTCGTGGTCATGGCGGATCCCGAAACAGACGAGACGGACCTGCACCTGTCTCCCGACGCGGAGCCGGTGACGGAGGAGGTCGCGCGCTTCACCGAAGGAGCATCGTCCGAGCAGGCCATGCACGAGTTTGTGGCGCAGGCCCCCTTGATCGACGTGGCGGAGCCGACCTCGTTCGAGGAAGCCGTGGAGCGCGTATCCGAGCGGCTTGCGCCCACTGTGAACGCCTCGCCGGATGATCTGGCGCAGCGCTTCATGGAGAACGCCCGACGCTCCACCACGCCGCACCTGCACGGGGCGGCCATCCCGCACTGCCGCTTGTCCGGCATCAGCGAGTCGGTGCTGGCGCTCGTGCGCTGCCGCGAGGGCGTGCAGTTACCCGTCGAGGGGGAGCAACGCGGCGACGGCGCCCCGCCGCAGCACACCGAGGAGCCGGTCTACGCGCTGCTCTTTCTGGTCAGCCCCTCAGCCTACCCCAACCGGCACCTGCACGTCCTCTCGCACATCGCCGGCTGCCTCGACCGCGACGACTTCGAGGAGCGCTGGCGCGAGGCGGAGAGCGAACGCGCCCTCAAGGAGACGCTCCTCATCCCGAACACTACCAGGAGGTGCAAATCACACCGGACGGCGAGCGGGCGACGCTCATCGGGCGCACCTTGCGCGACTCCGACCTGGCGGCGGGCGACGTTCTTCTGCTGGAACGACAGGACGGCTCCGTGCTGCAGCCGGGGCCGGAGACGGTCTTTGAGGAAGGGGACTGGCTGACCGTGGCCGACGCGGAGAAGTCTGCTTCGCCTCGCACGCAGGCCGCTCATCGGGAGGCGTAAAAATATTGGTTTGAGGATAAGTGGTCTTCTCTCCAAGTTTCTATCGGTTGGCGGGAGCCAACCCTGAACAGGTTTTTGACTCGAATCAAAACCACACTTACGTAAGCGAGAAAATCAGTAAGTCGCCCGCCCGACCTTCTGACGTTCGGCTTTTGACCTCCCGACTTTCACCTCGAAACGCCCATGCCGCAGCTTAAAAACGAACCCGTCCGCATCGAAACCGGCACCACGAGAGGCTGGCAGGTCCGGTTTTATTACCAGAACGAGGACGGCGAGACGAAATACCACTCAAAGCTGTTCAGCGACGGCGTTCACGGGGGCCGCCAGGAGGCGTGGGACGCGGCCATTGAGTACCGCGACGACAACATCGAAGACTTTCTCAAAGAATACCGCGACAGCGAGATCGAGCCGTACCGCCGCCGCGAAAAACGTAACAACAGCGGCGTGCCCGGCGTGATGTTCTACGAGCGCGAAAACAAGCACGGCGAAACCTATTATCACGTTCGGGCGCACGTGGTCGGCGAAGCTGACACGACTCGCATGCAAACGCTCTCGACGCTCGAACACGGCAACGAGGGCGCGGTCAAAAAGGCGTGTCAGTTTCGCTACGAGGGCCTTTCTGAGATACACGGCGAAAACAACCCGTATCCGTCCTGGGAGCGCCTCTACAACGAAATCGTCGATACGGTGGGCGAAAAATACGACCTCGATGCCATCGAACCTGATTAGAAGGCCCACTTTGTCATGGGGTACAGGTCTCACGTCTTTTCGACCTTCCAGCCTTCGACTTTTGACCTGAAAGATCTTCTTGATGCTGGACGCCGAAACGCAACTTGTCGCTCTGCTGGGCGATCCCGTGGCGCACTCGCTCTCCCCGCTGATGCACAACACGGCCTTCGCGGAGCAGCACCTCAACTGGGCGTACGCGGCAACGCGAGTCCGTCCCGACAATCTCGGCGAGGCCGTCGCTGGTCTACGAGCACTGGGGATGGCCGGCGCCAACGTCACCATACCGCACAAAGAACGCATCGTGACGCACCTGGACGCGCTCGCCCCGGAAGCGGAGGCGATGGGCGCGGTCAACACCGTCGTGGCCGAGCGCCCTGGCGGTAGCACGCGGCTGCGCGGCCTCAACACCGACGTGGCGGGCTTCCTCGCGCCGCTGGCAGAGCACGCCGAACGCCTGAACAAAGCGCCGGCGCTCGTCTTCGGCGCGGGCGGCGCGGCGCGGGCCGTCTGCTACGCGCTGCTCGCGCGCCACGAACCGTCGTCGCTCGTGGTGGCCGCGCGCCGCCCGGAGCAGGCCGAGAGCCTCGCCCGCGACCTCGCCTCGCACGACGAGCAGGGCGCGCTGGAGGCCGTCCCGCTGGAAGAAGCCGCCCGTGCCGTGCGCCAGAGCACGCTTCTCGTCAACGCGACGCCGGTGGGCATGACGCCCGACATCGATGAAACGCCGTGGCCGCAGGCGAGCGACTTTTCGAGCGGGCAACTCGCTTACGACCTCGTGTACCGCCCCGTCGAAACGCGCTTCCTCCGGGAGGCTGCCGAGCGGGGCGCGACGCCCATCGGCGGGCTGGCGATGCTGGTAGGGCAGGCCGCCGCCGCCTACCGCGCCTGGACGGAGCGCGACATGCCTACCGAGGTCGTAAAGGAAGCGCTACGCGCAACCTCGATGTAACGCTGCGCCGGGATCCTGGCCGGCCCTCGCAGATAGGACAACGTGCGCAAGCACCAGTTGCTATCATTCGACACGCGGTTCATTTTTATCGTGGACACGTTTCGGCGAAACGTCTCCACGGACGGCTCTCGGCGTCTACGCTAAACACATAACCGACCCACCCCAACGCAATAACGCGAAAACGCCAACATGGAAACACGCGCCGATCCGCTCATTCGTCCCTCCCTGTTTGACGACCTGCCAGGCGTCGTCGCCGCGTTCAGCACGCGCGAGGGCGGCGTGAGCGAAGGGCCGTATGCGTCGCTGAATCTCGGCCTGAGCACCGAAGAAGACGACGAAACGGTGTGGAAGAACCGATGGACCTTCACCGAGGCGCTGGGCTTTACGCCCGAACAGCTCGCGCTGGCAGGCCAGGTGCACGGCGACGACATCCTTAGCGTAGACGAACCCGGTTTGTTTAGAGGCTACGACGGTCTCGTCACCGACCGGCGCAACCTGCTGCTGGGCATCACGGCGGCGGACTGCGCGGCGGTCCTGCTGGGCGACCCGGAAGCGCGCGTTGTGGGAGCCTGCCACAGCGGATGGCGCGGCACGGTCGCCCGCATCACGCCCAAAACGGTAGCCGCCATGCGGAAGCTGGGCGCCGATCCGTCGAACACGCACGCCTGGATCAGCCCGTGCATCTCCGAGCGCCACTTCGAGGTGGGGCCGGAGGTCGCCGAACAGTTTGACGACGACTACGTGACGCAACCTGCGAACGGCAAAAACCCGCACGTCAATCTCAAAGCCGCTCTCCGCGACCAGCTGCGCGACGCGGGCCTGCCGACGGTCCAGATCGAGGTGGACCCGCAGTGTACCTTCGCTGACACGGATACGTTTTACTCGCACCGCGCCGAGGGCGGCACCACGGGCCGCATGATGGGCGTGATCGGGATGAAAAGCGAGGGGGGAGCATGATGTCGCATTTAATCCTGTTGTAGGGCGACTCGCCGAGTCGCCCCCACGTACAATCATAGAAATTCCCTGACACCTTGAAGCTGATCTCACGCAAAAATAACCTCAACGCGCTCCTCCGCCGCAGCCTGATGCTGCTGGTGCTCACGTTCGTGCTCACGCTCATGGGCGGGTGCCGCGTGCTCGGCCTCGGCGGCGCAGGCGATACCGAGCGACTGTACCCGATCCGCGAAAACGACCAGTGGGGCTTTATCGACCGGAGCGGAGCCGTCGTCATCGAGCCGCGCTTCGAGCAGGTGGGCGGCTTCTCGGAAGGGCGCGCGTGGGTGCGCCGGAACGGGCGCTACGGTTATATTGACCGCAACGGCGAGGTCGTGATCGAGCCGCAGTTTGAGGACGCCTGGTACTTCTCGGACGGCCTCGCGCCGGTGCAGCAGGGCGAGCAGTGGGGCTTCGTAGATCGCAGCGGCGACATCGCCATCGAGCCGCGCTTCGAGATCAAGCCGGAACTGCTGGAAGAAGGCGGCAGCGCGGAGGCAGCGCCCGAAGGCTTGCGACGCGTCCGGCGCGGCGATCAGTACGGCTACGTCAACGACGAGGGCGAGATGGTCGTGAATCCGCGCTACGATCAGGCGTGGCACTTCGCCGAGGGCCGCGCTCGCGTGCGTCGAGGCGGCGCGTGGGGCTACATCAACCGCAGCGGCGAGCTGGTGATCGAACCGCGCTACGACATGGCGTGGGACTTCTCCGGCGGCCTCGCGCTCGTCAAGACCGGCGACGAGTACGGCTACATCGACCGCAGCGGCGCGTACGTCTGGCAGGAGTAACTTTCAGGTGTGGATGTTTGTACGTGTGAACGTATAAAGGTCACGCACATTCACACCTGCAAACGTACACACTTTCAAACCCAGAACGGAGGAGCTATCTGAGCAACGGATACGGCTGTAAATCGCAAATCCCCAATCCCCAATCCAAAATTGGTATGCCGAAACTGCTCTGGGTAGACGACGAGATCGAACTCCTCAAGCCCCACCTCCTCTTTCTGGAGGAGAAGGGCTACGACGTGGAGAGCGCCACCAACGGCGCGGACGCCATCGAGCGCGTGCGCAGCG
>PXTQ01000064.1 GCA_003022505.1 Bacteroidetes bacterium QS_8_64_10
CGTGGTGGACCTGTGGACGTACTGCTACGTGCGGCGCTACTTTACGATCAAGTTTGCCAAGCGAGCCGCCGAGAGCGCCGCCGACCTCGACGATCTGGTCGCTCGCGCCTACCGGAAGATCGACGGAGCGCGCGCCGACCTCGACGAACCGGACCGCTACGCCGCCTGGGTCAGCGTGATCTGCCAGAACACGTATCGCAATTACCTGCGGCGCGGGCGCGAGTACGTGTCGGTGGAGGACGACGAGGAAGAAACCGGCGAGGACGAGGCCGCCTTGCAGGCCGATGCGCCGCCTGCGGGGAGCGGCGATGCGGAGCGCGCGCTCCGGGCCGTGCACGCGGCCATCGAGCGGCTGCCGGACTATCTGGCGGAAGCGGCGCGGCTGCGCCTGCTCGAAGAGAAGTCGTATGACGAGATAAGCGAGGCTACGGGCAAGTCGAAGGCGAGCATGCGCACCTACGTCAACCGGGCGCGCAAGAAGCTGCAAGAGGACGAACACCTGAGCGCCTTTCGTGAGTTCATGCGTTCGTGAGTTCGTGCGTTTGTGGATCGCAACCTGTTTCTTCGTCTTTTTCACATGTAAAGCAAAGGGGGGAGACGTTATATCGGCGCGGCTCGCGTGTCTAACGAAGCGAAGGGCAAGATCAACAACCGTCTGAATCACTGCTTGCGTGAGATCAGAAGAACAGTGAACCACTATGGTGGTTTGCGATATGTCTCGGATGGAACGATTTACCACTTGGACACTGATGGGCAACTTCGCCTCTTTGGATAATGCCTGAATCCCTCGAAGACAAAATATTGCAGTATCCGGCGCTCTCCCGCGAGGAGCAGCGTGAGGTGGAGGCGCGCGTGCAGGACCGCCCGGAGTTGCAGGCGCTTCTGCGTGAGGCGAAGGCGCTGGAGGACGTGCTCGCGGAGGCCCGGCTGCTCGTGAAGACGCCGCCCGGCGACGAAGCTCTGGCGCACTACCTCGTCACGGAGCGCCTCGGCTCGAAGCACGCGCTCCCGAAGGCCGTGCGGAACGCCCACGACCGCGTGAAGGCGCACCTCGAGGAGCACCCGGAGGAACGCGAGCGGCTGCGCACATTCGAGGAACGCCTGAACGACGTGGAGGCCGAAAGCACGGACCCGGCCCGGCAGTTCGAGGAGCTAACGGGGCACGCGTTGGCGGACGAAGCGGAGCAGCCGCCCTCCGAAGCACGCGAACCCGGTGACGCGCGCCACCGGTCGGAGCAGCGCCCGGAGCGCGCTCCCGACCGCGACTCGTCGGCGCGCGTCTATCAGATGGCGACGCGCTGGAGCCGGCGCGCCGCCGTGGCAGAGCCGCGCCTCGCAATCCGAGACGGAGCGCTTGGCGGCTTTCAGCGACGAGGAGCTGTCCGTGCAGGGCTACCGGATGCGGGACGGCGGCGCGTCTACGCCAACCGATAGCGCCTCCGCCGACGCTCGTTACCTGCGCGCCTTGGCGTTGCTCCGCAAGGCGCGCTCCTCCACGCTGGGCCTGTTTCCCCGCTACGACGCCGAGCGGCTGCGCCGCGCCGAGCGACTTCTCCGGAAGGTTACAGAGCAGACCGAGAGCGACTCGTTTTTGCACCTGGAGGCGCTTTACTTTCTGGGCAAGACGCAACTTGCGATGGGGCAACGCGAGGCAGCACGCACGTCGCTGCGGCGCGTGATCGAGGGGCAGGGCCGCAAAGCGGGCGCCGCGCGTGAGGTGCTGCGGACGCTGGAGGATGCGTGACACGTAACGCGCGGCCCACTTTTGCCCGACTCATTACTTCCGCTCGTACGTCACAAAGCGGAAGCCCTCGCGGGCGTCCTCGGCGGTCTGCTCGAAGACGAAACCGATCAGGTGCTCGTACTCCGGAAAATAGGTGTCGCCCTCGTAGTCGCCCTCGACCAGCGTCAGCTCCAGCCGGTCGGCGGCGGGCAAAAACTGACGGTAGATGCTCGCCCCGCCGCCGATGAAGACGCGCTCGCTTCCCCGCACGGCGGCCACGGCGTCTTCGATGCTCGAATATGTTTCCACGTCCGGGTAGTCTTCCAGCGATTCCTGCGAGGTAAGCACCACGAGGCGGCGGTCGGGGAGCGGCCCGCCAAACTGGTGCACGATAGACTCGAACGTGCGGCGGCCCATGATCATCGGGTGGCCCGTCGTGAGGCGCTTGAAGCGCTCCAGGTCCTCCGGAATGTGCCAGGGCAGATCGTTGCCTTGGCCGATGACGCGGTTTTGTTCGGCGACGGCGGCGATCAGAACGATTTCCGGTTCGGGGTTTGGGGTTTGGGGCTCTGGGTTTTCGATTTTGGATTTTGGGTTGGGGATTTGGGATTATGGTGACGCAAGTTGTTCACACGCGCGCCGCTTCGGGTTCCGAGTTTGCGCGTTGGGTATTCGCTTTTTTTGTAGACCGAAACTTCGAGGCACGTCATTCTGACCTCGACCGATCAATCTGGCCTTGCGGCGCTGATGCGCGCCCTGCGCCCGGCGCAGTGGATTAAGAACGTCGTCGTGTTTGCTGCGCCGCTCTTCGCGCTGGCACTCGGTGCAGGATCGCTTTTCCGTACCCTCGGCGCGCTTGCTGTTTTTTGCGCGGCGTCGAGCGCGTTCTACCTGGTCAACGACGTGCTGGACCGCGAGGCCGACCGCGCGCATCCCGTAAAGCGACATCGTCCCGTGGCATCGGGCGCGCTACCCGTTCCGGCGGCGCTCGCGGTGGCGGGCCTGCTGCTCGCCGGCGGGCTGGCGGGCGGCGCGCTCCTGGCGCCGTGGTTGGGCGCAGTCGTGGCGGCCTACGCGCTCGTGCAGGTAGGCTACAACGCTGGCCTCAAGCGCGAGCCGGTCCTCGACGTGATGTGCATCGCGGGCGGCTTCGTCCTGCGCGCCCTCGGCGGAGCGGCAGCGGTTCGCGTCCCGGCCTCCGGATGGTTCGTGCTGTGCGTGGGCCTGCTGGCGTTCTTTCTAGGCATCGAGAAGCGGAAGGCCGAGCTGCGCGCCGCGCAGGGCGACCATTCCACGCGCGCCGTGCTCGACGCCTACTCGCTACGCTGGCTGGAGCGCATGGAGAGCGTGGTGACGGCCAGCGCGCTCATGGCCTACGCGCTCTGGACGCTCGAAGGCGCGGGCACGCCCTGGATGCTCGCCACCGTGCCGTTCGTGATGTACGGCATCTTCCGCTACCAGTATCTGACGGAGCAAGGCCTGGGCGAAGCGCCGGAGCGCGTGCTGCTCCGTAGCCCGCTCTTGCTCTTGAACGTGGCGTGCTGGGCCACATCCAGTGGGCTGATTCTGTACTTTCTGACGTGAGAGCGTTTGGGCTGCGAAAAAATAGCACCGATCATTTTCACAGGCTGGCCGCCGACGACTTTTCCTTCCCTTCCGTGAAATAGGCTCTTCGATGATCCTTCGCTCGCTCCGGTTGCAATCATTCCGCGCGCATGAGGAGACGCGCGTGACGTTCGCCCCGAAGGTGAACCTCGTGCACGGTCCCAACGGTGCGGGCAAGACGAACCTGCTGGAGGCCGTGCACTACCTGTGCCTCTCGAAGAGCTTTCTGGCCGCGCGCGACAAGTACGCGCTTCGCAAGGGCGCGTCGCACTTCGAACTGGAGGGTGCGTTTGAGGGCGAGCAGCGCTCCGAACTGGAGGTGCGGCTGGCCTACGTGCCGGGCGAGGGTAAGCGCATGTTTGTCAACGGTGCGCCGCTGGAGCGTCTTTCCGAGATCGTGGGGCGGGTGCCGGTGGTCGTGTTCTCGCAGCAGGATCAGGCGCTCACCGCCGAGGGGCCGAGCGAGCGGCGGCGCTTTACCAACAAGCTGCTGAGCCAGGCGCATCCGACGTACATGGAGGATCTGCTTAAGTACCGTAAGGCGCTCCGGCAGCGCAACGCGCTCCTCAAGCAGCATCGGGGCCGCCCGCCCGCCCCGCATCGCGACGAGGTGCTGGCCTCGTGGGACGAGGAGATCACCGTGCTGGGCAGCCGCATCATCGCGCGGCGGATCGAATTCCTGCGCAGCTTTTCGTCGTACTTGGAGGATGCGTACCGCCACGTCGAAAGCGTCGCCGAGCGACCGACCGTCGAATACGACACGCTCGACGAAGTGCCCCGCGACGCGACGCCCGACGACGCCGAGGACGCCTTCCGGCAGGCGCTGCGCCGCACCTCGGAGGACGAGCGTGAACGGGGGCGCACCCTCATCGGCCCACAGCTGCGCGACCGCCTGGAGGAGACGCCGCTCTTTTTGCTGGACGACATCTTCGATAACTTCGACCGCGAGCGCTCCGAGGCGTTTCTGGGGCTTTTGCAGTCGGACGCGCTGGGGCAGAGCCTCATCACCGCCGCGCAGCCCGGCCTGTTCGAGGCGTTCGTGCCGTTCGATGGCGACGCCCACCGCAAGCAGCGCCTCGGCGCGGGCGCGGTCCTCGGCAAAGCGCAAGCCGTGTAGACGCTCCCCCTTGACGCTCACTTACCGCAACGCGTCCAGCGCAAGTTTAAAGCCCGGAAGCACGTCGCCGCCGGAGAGCGTCGACTCGAACGAATCGACGTGCCGGAGTTCGGCGTCCGGCTCGTAAACAAACGCCTGCTCCTCGAATGGGTCGATGAGCCAGCCGAGGCGGCAACCGTTGTTCATGTACTCGTCCATTTTGTCGCGGAGCGGAGCGAGGCTGTCGGAAGCGGAGCGCAGTTCGCAGGCGAAGTCCGGACAGAGCGGGGGAAACTTCTCGCGCTCCTCGTCGGAGAGCGCCTCCCAGCGCTCACTGGGAATCCAGGACACGTCGGGAGCGCGCGTGGCGCCATTGGGCAGCTTGAAGCCGCCATCCGGCCCGAAGACCACGCCGAGGCTGGCATCGTCATTCCAGTTAGACACCTTCGTGGTTAAACGAATGTTACGATTGCTGGTCGTTCCACCTGCGGGAGCCATAATGACGAGATTGCCGTAGGCGTCTTGTTCGAACTGAAGGTGGTCGTTTTTCGACGAGAGCCGGAGCAGGTCGTCGTCGGAAAGCTCCAGCACGCCCTCAAGCTCCAGGACAAGGCGGGACGAAGAGACTTCCGCTTTCGAGGGGGAAGCGGGCGGCGGCTGTTTGAGATCAGGCATAGCAGCGACGGAGGTAGATATGCGCAGGCATCGTCGCCTCACAAACGCTTACGTGCGCTCGTGCGTTTCCGAATTGTCGTTGCGCGGCGCGTTAGGCGGGTCGCTTGCGCCCGGCCAGCGACTCGGCCTCGATAAAGATGTGATTCCCCTCGGCGTGCTTCTCGCGGACGTTGCGCTCCATGCGGTCGACGGCCTCCTCGATCTCTTCGGCAGAAAGGTCCTCGAAAAACGTCAGATCCAGATTCAGGATTACGTCTTGCGGCCCCATGTGCATGGTGAGCGCGCGCCTCACCTCTTGCACAGCATCGTCGGCGCGGGCGATCTCGCGGATGCTGCCGGTGACGGCGGGGGCGGCGCTTTCGCCCAGGAGCAACCCTCGGCTCTCCCAGACCAGAAACGAGGCCACGATGCACAAAATCACGCCGATCCCGATGGAGGCGATGCCATCGAGGACGGGCATTTCGAGCCAGTGCGCCAGCGAGATGCCGATGGCGGCCACGATGAGGCCGGCCTCCGCCGCCGCGTCCTCAAAGAGCACCATGAAGGCCGTCGGGTCTTTGCCGGTGCGTACTGCCTCCCACACGGGCGTGTCGCCGCGCACCTTCTTGAACTCGTTCCAGGCCACCGTCAGCGCATAGCCCTCGAAGATCATCGCCAGGCCCAGCACCACGAGGTTGAGCGTCAGCCCGCCGAACGTAAACCCGAAAAACGAGTAGCCCGCCTCCTTCATTTCACCCGGATGCATCGTGTGCAGGATGCCCTCGTAGATCGACACGCCTCCGCCCACGCCAAAAATCAGCACGGCCACGATGAGCGTGTAGAAGTACAGCTCTTTGCCGTAGCCGAACGGGTGCTTCTTGTCGGGCGGGAGTTGGCTGCGACTTTTGCCCAGAAGCAGCAGGCCGCCGTTGCCAGTGTCTACGACGGAGTGGATGCCCTCGGCGATCATGGCGGAGCTTCCGCTGATGGCAGCGCCGATGAACTTGGTGACGGCGATCAGGCCGTTGCCGGCGATGGCGGCGTAAATCGCTTTGTTTGAAGAAGCCACGGCGCGGTTTCAGGTTGGCAAGTCGAAGGTCGAAAAGTCGCAAGTCAGTCAAGACCGGAGGGTCACACAGACGCACAACCGCAAACCGCTTAACCAGCCAACCCGTCACGCCATCGCTCGGAGCGGCTCGACGACGCGCTGGATGACGCTGGCGTTCTGCATGATGTAGAAGTGAATCGACGGCGCGCCCGCTTCGATCAGCTCCTCGCACTGCTGGATGGCCCACTCCACGCCGATATCGGCCACGTGATCGTCGTCGGCGGCCTCCACCTCAGCGGCCAGCGCCTCCGGAATGTCGCAGTGAAAGTAGCTCGGGAGGAACGTGAGGTGGCGCTTCTTGGAAAGGACCTTGAGGCCCGGAATGATGGGCACCTCGATGCCCACGTCGCGGCAGCGCTCCACGAACTCGAAGTACCGCTCGTTGTCGAAGAACATCTGCGTGACGATGTAGTCGGCCCCGGCGTCTATCTTGCGCTTGAGCCGGAGGATATCCCAGGTCAGGTTGGGGGCCTTCACGTGCTTCTCCGGATATCCGGCCACGCCGACGCAGAAGTTGGTGGGCGCGGCATCCTTCATCTCCTCCAGGTACGTGCCCTGATTCATGTCCTCGATCTGCCGGACCAGATCCGTCGAGTGCTCGTTGCGCGAGCGGCTGTCGCGGACCGGCTTCTGCGCGCCGCCGTCGCCTTTGAGGGCCATCACGTTTTTGATGCCCAGATAATTAAGCTCGATGAGCGCGTCTTCGGTTTCCTCGCGCGTGAAGCCGTCGCACAAAAGGTGCGGGATCGCCTCCACGTCGAAGCGGCTCTGGATGGCCGCGCACAGCCCGATGGTGCCGGGCCGCTTGCGCTTGATGTATCGCTTCCAGGTGCCGTCGGGCTGCTCCTCGTAATACGCCTGCGCCGAGTGGCTCGTCACGTCGATAAACGGCGGATCGTATTCCATGACCGCTTCGACGGCGCTCATCACCTCGTCAATGGAGCCGCCGCGCTTGGGCGGAATGATTTCGTAGGAGATGGGCGGGCCGACGGACTGTTCCAGCAGTTCCGTTACGTGCATGGTTTCTTGTATTGCGTGTTGCGTGAGTCTGCTTCGCAGGACGGCGGACGGCAGACCGCTGACCGCCGTTCCCGAACTGAGCGGTCAATTGCTTCGATGAATCGGGTGCTGTTACCTCCAAACGTGCTGCGAGTTCGACAATGAAGTCAGTAACCGCAGAGCACGACAAAGAGACCACACAGATGGGCGCGGATCAGGCGGAGTATTACGGAAAGGCGGAATGATAACCGTGTTCCTTCCATCCTATCCGTGCGGATCCGTGTGCTATTCTACGGTCCAAGTTTTTGCCATGTGCTGAAAAGACTGCGAGACGAAAATCGCTCATCCGGGATTCGACAACTGCACGCCCTGGTAAGCGTAATTGGCAAAGGCTTGCTCGGCGGTGGCAAACCAGCGCTGCTCGGTCTGGCGCCAGTTGCGGTAGCTCTCATAAATCTTGTCGTAAAGCGCGCCGGACGACTGGCTGCGCAAGAGATCCTCGGTGGCCGTCTCCGCGCGGCGCATGATCTCGTCGGGAAAGCGCCTGAGCTTCACGCCTGCATCCACGAGTTCCTTGAGTGCCTGCGGGTTGCGCGCGTCGTATCGGGCGAGGGTGCGCACGTTAGCCTCGGCGGCGGCGGCCTCCAGTGCGTGCTGATACGTCTGCGGCAGGCCCTCCCACGCGCTCTGGTTAACGTAGAACGTGAGCGCCGGCCCCGGCTCCCACCATCCGGGATAGTAGTAATTCTTGACGATCTCCTGAAAGCCGAGCTTCTGGTCGTCGTACGGCCCCACCCACTCCACCGCGTCGATGGCCCCGCGTTCCAGGGCCGGGTAGATTTCGCCGCCCGATAAGTTCTGGACGTTCACGCCCAGCTTGCTCATCACCTCGCCGCCAAAGCCCGGAATGCGCATCCGCAGGCCCTGCAGGCCCTCCAGCCCCTGAATCGGGTTGCGAAACCAACCGCCCATCTGAATGCCCGTGTTACCGCCCGGCAGGTTGCGCACGTTGAACTTGGCGAACAGCTCGCGCAGAAGCTCCATCCCGCCGCCGAAGATGAGCGCCGGATCCTTGCCCTTGAAGTAGTAGCTGGCTGAGTGGCCCATCTCCAC
This sequence comes from Bacteroidetes bacterium QS_8_64_10, assembly GCA_003022505.1. GTDB lineage: Bacteria > Bacteroidota > Rhodothermia > Rhodothermales > Salinibacteraceae > PXTQ01. Next base: position 8,299 of record PXTQ01000064.1, read on the forward strand.
CGCGCCGGCCTGCACGTTTGAGAGCACCTCGAAAGCCGGAAAAAGCTCGCCCGCTTGGTAGGTCTGGATCTGAAAGCGCCCGCCCGTGAGCTGCTTGACGCGCTCGGCCAGGATGTTGGCCGCATCGAAGATAGTGTCCAGCGACTGCGGGAAGCTGGAGGCCAGGTTCCAGCGCACGTTCTGCTGCGGCTGCACGTTCGCGGCCTCGCCGCCCCCCTCGGTGCTCGGCCCGCACCCGGCGAGTGCAGCGCCTGCCGCGCCCGCTGCCGCTCCACTGACGAAATCGCGTCGATCCATGACGTTTGCGTGTGAGGTTGTAAACGTTTTGGAAGTGTGAAGGTAAAGAATAGGAGCTGTGCCGGAGGCGTGCAAGCGCCGCCGCCGTCGCGTCGTTCGAGCGAACATATCCGCCCCTCGATTGACGCGCGCTTTTTTCACTGATCCGGTTGCAGGTCGGCAAGTTGCGAGTTGCAGGTCTTGCAAGATTAGAAACCAACCTTTAACTTGCCAAGAGACAAAACGCATCAGCTTCCCATACACGCTCTGTCGTTGATTTTTGGAAGTCGGCGGCGACGGATCCGTCAGCCACCTTGAACAGACCATCCTGTGCTACTCTTGACTCGCATTACCAACGCGAAATCCGCCACGCGAATATGGCCCTGCTCTCCGTCGAAAACGTCACGAAGCGCTACGATCAGACCGTGGCGGTCAACGACATCTCCTTCGAGGCCCGGCCCAGACGCATCCTCGGCCTGCTGGGGCCGAACGGCGCGGGCAAGACCTCCACGATCCGCATGATTACGCACATCACCGCGCCGGACGACGGCACGATTACCTACGACGGACGCGCGGTGGGCGCGTGGAGCCAGCGGCGCATGGGCTACCTGCCCGAAGAGCGCGGCCTCTACAAGAAGCTGGGCGTGGAGGAGCAGCTGCTCTATCTGGGGGAGCTGCGCGGCCTCTCCCGTCGCGCGGCCCGCGAGAAGATCGACTACTGGCTCGAACGCTTCGAGGCGACGGACTGGAAGCCCAAGAAGACGGACGAACTCTCGAAGGGGATGCAGCAGAAGATTCAGTTTATCGCTACGCTTTTGCACGAGCCGTCGCTGTATATTTTTGACGAGCCGTTCAGCGGTCTCGACCCGCTCAACTCCGAGCTACTGCGCGACATCATTCTGGAACTGCGCGAGGAGGGTGTCACGATTCTGTTCGCCTCGCATCGCATGGAGCAGGTGGAGCAGCTCTGCGACGACATCTGCCTGATGAGTCAGGGCAACATCGTGCTGAACGGCCCGCTCCGCGAGATCAAGCACCGGTTCGGGCGCGACGCCGTGGTGCTGGAGTTTGAGGACGACGACGACGGTGCGTTTCTGGACCGGCTGGAAGAGGAAAATCGCATCCGCATCGGTAACCGGAGTCATCACCGCGCGGAAATGCGCCTTGTGGACGGCACGCCCGCTCGTCGCGTTCTGGAAGAGGCCATGCAGCATACCGACGACATCCACCGCTTTGAGGTGACGGCCCCACCGATGAGCGACATCTTTTCGGAGGTGGTGCGCGAGAAGCAGGGACGGGAGGCGGTGGCGCGTTAGCGCGTTATTTCGCCTCATCCAGCACACGCTCGCGGAGATGGCGCATCAGCACGGTGGCCATGAGCTGAGCCGTGGGAGCGAGAGCGCGCTCGTCGATGTCGAAGTGCGCGTCGTGGAGCGGGCGGCGCGTCTCGGAGCGCGAGCCGGTGCCCGCGCGGACGAGCACGGCGGGCAGGTGTTGCCCGTAGAACGCAAAGTCTTCCGCGCCCATGCTGGGCCGTTTGATGGAATTGGTCTTTAAGCCGGGGTGCTTCTCGCGCACGGCCAGGCGCACGTTGCGGACGAGCCGCCGGTCGTTGTGCACGGGCGGCGGGCCGTCGGAAAACTCGACCTCGGCCTGTGCGCCGCAACGGAGCGCCGTCTGATGCGCCACTTCGGTCATCTGCGCCTTCAGCGTCTTGCGGTCGTCGGCGTGGATGCAACGGAGCGTACCGCCGAGGAGCGCCTCACGCGGGATCACGTTGTGCGCCGCACCGCCCTCCATGCGGCAGATCGTCACGATGGCTGCGTTGCGCGGATCCGTCATGCGGCCCGCGAGCTGGTAGAAGGCGTTGGCGATCTGCACGGCGATCCAGGGCGTGTCGGCGGTGTCGTGCGGGCGCGCCGAGTGGCCTGTGGATTTGCCGAAGATGCGCACGTTGAAGCGGTCGGCGGAGGCGGTCACGGATCCCGCTTTCAAACCGTAGGCGCCCACCTCGCGCGTGGGATCGACGTGAATGGCGTAGGCGGCTTCCAGGTTTTCGAGCACGCCGTCCCGGATCATGAGCGGAGCGCCACTCGGCAGGCTCTCTTCGTTCGGCTGAAAGAAGACGCGCACAGCGCCGGGAAGCGCGTCCTGAAGCCGACTCAGCAGAAGCGTCACGCCGATGGCGACGGCAGTGTGCGCGTCGTGGCCGCAGAGGTGCGCCGCGCCCGCGTTCTGCGAGGCGTACGGGCGCTGCTTGGCGTCCTCGGCGGGCAACGCGTCGATGTCGGCGCGGTAGCCCACGTGCGGCCCGCGCGCCGGGTCGCCGATATCTACGAACTGCCCGGTGCCCGCGATAGGGCCATGCGGCGAGAGGCCGTGCGCCTCCAGCACTGCCCGAATGAAGCGCGCCGTTTCGTGCTCTTCGGTGCCTACCTCCGGGTTGCGGTGCAGATGACGACGGAGGGATCGGAGCACATCGTCGAAGCCGTCGGGAAGCTGATCGAGGCTGCCGAGCGCCTCCTGCGACGGCAAAGTCGGTACGGACGGTGTGAGGGGCATACTGATGAGGGTTTGTTTTTAATGCGAATCAAGAGCTGAAAACGCATCAGCTTTTCATGCACGCTTTGTCGTTGATTTTGGAAGTCAGCGGCGACGGATCCGTTGCCGCTGACGGTCTCAAACAGACCATCCTGCGCTACTCTTGATTCGCATTTTTATGCAAACGACGTTTTTTCTACTGACCCGTGAGGCGGAAACGTACTAATGCCGCCTGATGTCCCGGCACCCCTCGTGAAAAGGCAGCGTCACGGCGGATACCCGTTCGGTGTGACGCGCAGGGCACTCTGCAGAACCGCAGACCGCGAATGACGTACCTCGGCAGGGAACCGAGGAGACGGCGCGCAAACAAGCGGGGGAGTTGCTTCCGCCACGTGCCCGCCTACGATTCGGCGGAAGCAAGCGAAGCAGGCTCGTTGGCCTGATAGTTCGCGTCTGCCGTGGTCGGCTGCTGATCATCCAGCAGGTCTTGCAAGGTGCGGCAGAGCGTATCGGCAGAGTACGGCTTCGAGAGGATCTCGTTGGCGCCCGCCTCCAGCGCGCGGTCGGGGCGGTCGCCGGAGAGGCCGCTGGAGACCAGCACGGGGCAGTTCGGGTGCCTGTCGTTGAGCGTGCGGATGACCTCGCTGCCGTCCATGCCCGGCATCATCAGGTCCGTGACGACCGCCGCAATGTCGTTACCTTCGTTTTCAACCAGATGCAACGCTTCCGTCCCGTCTTCGGCCAGCATGGGAGTGTAGCCGGCCTGACGGAGCACTTTCGCCAACGCCTCGCGCACGTGGTCCTCGTCGTCAACCACCAGCACACTCTCGCCGTCGCCCGGTTCGAGTTCCGGCAGGTCGCCCGATTCGACGATCACCTCCTCTTTGCTTCCTGCCAGCGGCAGATACACCTCAAAGGTCGCGCCTTCCCCCGTCCGGCTTTCCACGTTGATGAAGCCGTCGTGGCTTTTGATGATGCTATACGCAGAGGAAAGACCCAGCCCCGTGCCCTCGTCCGGCGCTTTGGTCGTAAAGAACGGCTCGAAGATTTTGTCGAGCACGTCGGGCGGGATGCCGGGACCGGTGTCGCTTACGATGAGGCGCGCGTAGTCGCCCGGCTCGGCCTCCAGGATGCGCTCGGCCTGCTCGCGGTCGATGGTGCACGTTTCGGCGCACACCGTGAGGTCGCCGCCATCTTCGTCGCGCATAGCGTCGCGGGCGTTGATGCACAGGTTCATGAGCACCTGCTGGAGCTGTGTGGCATCGGCTACCGCGTAGCAGCAGTCGTCGTCCACGTCCACGCGCACCTCGATGTGCTCCGGCACGGTTTCGTCGATCATCGTCTCAACCTCCTCAACGACCGTCCGCACGTCGATGCGAGCGTGTTTCCCCTCCACGCCCCGCGCGAAGGCGAGCACCTGCTCTACCATGTCGGAGCCGCGCTCGGCGCTTTTCCGGATCATTTCGAGAGTGCGCAGGGCGCTTTCGTCATCGTCGATGCGGGCGTGCAGCGTCTTGACGCCCAGCGTGATGGGCATGAGCAGGTTGCCCAAGTCGTGCGCGAGGCCGCCCACGAGCCGCCCGATAGACTCCATGCGCTGGGAACGGAGCATCTGCGTCTCCAGCTCTTTACGCTCGGTCACGTCGTTGTTGATGACCAGAATGGCGTCGGGCCGTCCGGCGTCGTCGCGCACGAGCGACCAGCGGCTCTCGGTGACGACCTCGCTGCCGTCTTTGGTCTGAAGCGTCAATTCGCCGGACCATTCTTCTTCGACGAGCACGGTGCGAAGCGCCCGCTGCAGCATCGTCTGCGGGTCGTGCTGATCGTCGTCTTTGAGAATCCACTGAATCGTCTCGCCTTCCACCTCGTCGGCGGAATAGCCCGTGAGGCGTTCGGCGCTCTTGTTCCAGTAGCGCACGCGGCCCTCCAGATCGTGCGTGCTGATGGCGTCGTGCGCTTCGTCGAGCAGGGCGGCCTGCCGCCGGATGCGGCGCTCGGCGCGCTGGCGCTCCAGGGCGTAACGGATGGAACGCTCCAGCACGGCGGGGCTGATCTCGTCCTTGAGCAGGTAGTCGGCGGCCCCGGCGGACATCGCGCCCAGGTCCACGCTCAAGTCGCCCTGGCCGGTCAGCAGGATGATGGGGGTGGAGACGCCGCGCTCGTTGGCCTCGCGCAACAGCTCCAGCCCGTCACGCGCGCCCCCCAGGCGATAATCGACCAGGCACACGTCGTGCTCGCCGGCGGTCAGCGCCTCTAGGCCGTCCTCATAGGTAGCCGCCTGCGTCATCGCGCACTCCACGCTGCGCGCTTTGTCGAGGAGGCGGCGGGTAATGAAATAATCATCTTCGTCGTCCTCTACCATCAGAACGTCGACGACCTCTCGCTCGGACGTCGTGCTCGCCCCGTTGCTTCCTGATACGTGTTCGGCGGACCGGTTCATTTCTGGTATAAATATAAGCTAAGGAAAATCATCCCGCCCCTCATGATGTGGGTTGCTTTCGCGCGGCATCGTTCTGTGGCAAAAATCACGGTTGACAAGACACTACTGGACTGTTACAGGTCAATTTGTTGTATGTGCAAGCAATCTCAAAACCCATGTAAAGCACGTCCTGATCAGCTTCCGAGGTAGTGAGCACGACGGTCGGAATGTTCTGAAACTCTTCGTGCTCGTCGAGGGCCTCCCAGCCGTCCATGCGCGGCATATTCAGGTCCAGCAGAATGAGATCCGGGCGGGGCGTCCCATCTCGGCGAACGAGCCGCGCCCGTTCAGGTAATCCAGCAGTTCTTCGCCGTCTTCTACGCACCGTACCTCGTGCGGCAGCTGGCTCTTCGAGAGCGCTCACCGAGTCAGCATGCGGTCGTCGGGGTCGTCCTCGGCCAGCACGATGGTGATGGGCTCGTCCGGCGCGAGCCGATCTATGCCGTCAGTTGATAATTCATAAGCAAAAGGATTGGAAGAATCGCAGGAGGCGGACGGCCAACACCCCAACAAAAAGTGTGCGAATCAAGAGGCGAAACGAGCGTGCTTTCTCGTATCTTTTTTGTTTTGCACAAAGCCAATACTTATGAGTGTTATGAACTACTTGCTACAAGCAAATGAGTTCCGTACCGCAACCAGGTTGTGTCCTGCGAATGACCCGTCTTTTCACGCCGCGACAGGCTCCTGCGTGGCGGTTTCACGTCCCTCGCGCCGGATGGCGAGCCCCATGCCGGTGCCCTCGTAGGCGCTGCGCCCGTGCAGGCGCTTGAAGGGCGTGAAAATGCGATCCAGGTACTTTTCGTCGAAGCCGATGCCGTTGTCTTCGACCTGAATCCGGCATCGCTCCGTCGCATCATCTGCTTCTATCCGTTCGGCGCTCACGCGGACGACGGGCGGCTCGTCGTCTCCGGCAAACTTGAGGGCGTTGCTCACGAGGTTCTGAAAGAGCTGGCGCATCTGTGTGCGGTCAGCTTCGATGACGGGCAACTCGCCCACATCGAGCGTGGCGTTCGTTTCATCGATGGCGATCTCCAGGTCGGCAAGCACGTCCTGAAGCACCTCGCCGAGATCGACGTCCTCGAACGGGTTGTCTTTCGTGGTCACGCGCGCGAACTCCAGCAGGTCGGTAATCAGTCCGGACATACGCTCGGCGGCGTCCCGAATCCGATCCATGTAGTGCCGCCCCATGTCGTCGACGGCGTCGGCGTACTCGTCTTCCAGCAGCGAGGCGAAGGCGCGCACCTTGCGCAGCGGCTCTTGCAGGTCGTGGGAGGCGACGTAGGCGAAATCCTGAAGCGCCTGGTTACGTTGCTTGAGCTGTCGGTTGATGCGCCGCAGGGCGGCCTCGGCCTCGATGCGCTCGGCCACGTCGCGCGTGACGGCAATGAGCGCGCCCGCGTCGTCGCTGCCGTCCTCCGACGGATCGACGCCGCGCACGACGGTTTCGACCCAGACGTAGTGGCCGTCAGTGTGCTGCCACCGGTAGGCGATGCGGCCCGGCTCGCCCGTGTCGAGGACGCGCCCGTAGGAAGCGCGCACGCGCATCAGGTCGTCCGGGTGCACGTGCTCGTCGATGCCCTGCCCCAGCAATTCGCTCGGAGCGCGGCCCAGGAGGGAGCGGCTGGCGGGCGAGACGTAGGTGTAACCGTCGTCGGGATGAAGGCGCGCGATGAGGTCCGTGGCGTTTTCGGCGAGGAAGCGGTATCGCTGCTCGCTACGGCGCAGGGCCTGCTCCACCTCTTTGCGGGCAGTCACGTCGTGGAACGTTACGGTCACGCCGTCGCCGAAGGGGATGGCGGTGAGCGTAAACCACCGTTCCGCGTTCCCGTGGTAAATCTCGTTGTGGTACGGCTCGCCGGATTCGAGCACCTGCACATAAGCCTCGAAGAGACCCGTTTCGCGGGCGTGCGGGTTCGTCTGCGTAAAACGCGTTCCGACGAGTTCGTGCTCCGCGTGCCCAAAGATGTCGGCGGCTGGCGGGCTTGCCATCAGCCACTCAAAGTCCACGACGCGCCCGTTTTCGTTGCGCACCGGCTCTAAGGCGATAATGCCGTCCGTGAAGTTGTTCAGCACGCTCGTCAGGAGCACCTGCGCGTCGTCGTGCGGCTCGCCGCTCGATGGGCGTGCGGTGCGTTCCGGCGGCGCGTTCGAGCGCTCGCCGGGCGTGAGGGCAGCGCTCGCCCAGGTGCCCATCAGCCGGATCAGCTGGTTCGCTCGTTCGAGATTCACGGCGTCGGGGTCGCCGAAGAAGTTGAGCATTCCGAATCGCCCCGATGCGCCGTCCAGTGGCATACCGAGGCAGGGGGCACCCGGTGCCTCGGGGCAAGGATGCGCGAGCGGAGCGCCGTCCGCCGCCGTGACGACCCGGCCCGGCTCGGCGGTCAGGCTGTCGAAGTCATCGAGGGCGGAGCGCCAGCTCGCCGGCAGCGCGTCGTCCGGGTAGGTGCACGCGGCGCGGCAGGTGCCTTCCGTAACGCGGAAAAACGCGCCGGCGCGCAGCCCCGGCACGTGCTCGACGACGCAACGCAGCGCCCGCCGCAGCCTGCGTTCCGGCTCGTCGCTGGCCTGCGCCAGTATGTGACTGAGACGCGCTTCCACCTCTCGTTCGTCATGGGTGCGCGAGCGGTAAGACCGATTTGACATGTTGATATCGTGATGATGGGGGTGAAGAGTGGAAGCGTGTGAGTCAAATGCCCGTAGAAACGCGGTACGCCGCGTCTTTTCGGAAAGCCGACACTACGCATGACCCATCAGCATCATGACATCAAGCAAAAGCGTATAAGGGCAAGGAGAGACGCTTTGCCGAAAAATGGCCCAGGGAGGCAGAAGCGCCGGAATGCCGCACCGGTACGGGGTGGGGCTGCCGGTGCGACAATCATGTAACACAGAAGATAAGTACGGCCCCCCAGAACCGCAACCGCTTCGCACGACTCGCGCAAATCCGCGTGCTATGAGCGAAGCGCCTCGACGCGATCCCGCACGGCTTCCAGCGTGTCACCGCCCGTCTTTTCGAGGAGCGCGTTCGCCACGGCGTGTGCCACCGTCGCCTCGGCGACCGTGGAGGCGGCGGGCACGCTCGTCACGTCGCTGCGTTCGTAGCGCGTCTGGGTCGGCTCACCGGTCTCGATGTCTACGGAGTCGAGCGGTTCGATGAGCGTGGGAATTGGTTTCATGTAGCCGCGCACGATGAGGGGCATGCCGTTCGTCGTGCCGCCCTCCAGCCCGCCGGCCCGGTTCGTGCGGCGCGCGAAGCGTCCGTTCTCTTTGATGATCTCGTCGTGCACTTCGGAGCCGGGGCGGTAGGTGTTTTCGATGCCGTCGCCCACCTCCACGGCCTTTTGCGCCTGGATCGAGAGGATGGCCTGTCCCAGTTTGCCGTCGAGGCGGCGATCCCATTGCGCGTAGCTGCCCAGTCCCGGCGGCACGCCCGTGACGACGACTTCGTAGACGCCGCCGAGGGAGTCGCGCTCCTTTTTGGTCTGCTTGATGTGCTCGACGGCCTCGCGCGTGAGGTCGGGGTCGAGCATGCGCGTGTCGCTCTCGTCGGCGGCCTCGTAGAGCGCCCGCGCTCCGCCCTCGTCCAGCAGCTCCTGCGCGCGGTCCTGCCAGTCGTCGGTATTCGTGGAGCCGACCTCGCCGAGGCGCACGACGTGGCTGCCCACCTCGATGCCCAGCACGCGAAGCAGTTGCCGCGCCACCGAGCAACACGCGACGCGCATGGCCGTCTCGCGCGCAGAAGAGCGCTCGATGACGGGGCGGATGTCGTCGAGGCCGTATTTCTGCGTGCCCACGAGGTCAGCGTGGCCGGGGCGCGGCAGCGTGACCTTCTCGACGTCCTCGCCGTCGCCCTCCTTCGCCATCTTTTCCGGCCAGCCGGAGCGGTCCTTGTGGTGGGAGGCGTTCGGAAGCTTAAAGGCGACGGGGTGGCCCATCGTCTCGCCGAAGCGCACGCCCGCATGGATGTGCACGCGGTCGTTTTCGATCTTGGAGCGTCCGCCGCGCCCGTAGCCGAGCCAGCGCCGCGCCAGGTGCTCGTTGATGTGGTCGGCGGAGAGGGGCAGGCCCGCCGGCACGCCCTCCGCGATACCGATGA
>PXTQ01000068.1:0-4972 GCA_003022505.1 Bacteroidetes bacterium QS_8_64_10
CTGACTTTTTGACGTTCGACCTTTCAACGCGCGAACGCAACAACGCGCAAACACGCCAACGCCTCAGTCCCGCCACACGTAATCAAACAGCAGAGACGACGCCGTGACGACCGCGCCCGCAAAGCCGACGAGCACGAGCAACTCGCCGCGCGCCGCCGTCCAGCCCGCCCCGCCCAGAAGCGCCTCGCGCGTGGCCCGCACCACCGACGACAAGAGCGGCAAGAGCAGCGGAAACGCGAGCACCGGCATCAGCGGGCCTCTTCGCGCCGTCCGCGCGATGATTGCACCCAGCAGCGTCATCGTACCGGCCAGCCCCAGCGCGCCGAGCGCGAGCACGGCGGCGAGCAGGCCCGGCGCTTCTACCGTCACGCCCAGCAGCACCACGAACAGCAGCACCGCCGCCGCGTTCAGTCCGAGCGTGAGCGTGGTGTTGAACAACAGCTTGCCCGCGTACACCGCGCCGGGGCGCACGTTCAGCCGCAACAGCAGTCCCGTGCCGCGCTCCTCCTCACCCACGAAGACGCGCCCCAGCCCCAGCGACGCCGCAAACAGCACCACGATCCACAGCAAGCCCGCCCGCACGGACGGACCGATAGGTCCCGCACGCCCGACGGCGAAGGCAGCCAGCAGCATCGCGCCCGCCACGAACAGCGCCAGCGTGTTCAGGGCGTAGCGCTGCCGCAGTTCCAGCCGCACGTCGTTCAGGAAAACGGCCCAGGCGCCGCGTAGCCAGTTCATTCGTGGGTTGTGGCTCGTGACTTGTAAGTTATGAACCAGCATCGCTTCGGTTACTACTTGCGGCTCGCAAACTACGACATGCACCTCAAGGCAACAAACGCCCGCATAGCAAGAAAGTATCTCTACGAAGAAAGTAGCAGTCCTCTCGCTTTTCCTCATGGCCTTTCCGGCTCTCGCTTTTGCCCAGAAGTCCGATCTTGTTAATTTGCCGATGGCTCCGCGGGTGGATACCAGCCAAACAGAAATCAAACAGGTTTACCGGCTCTGGCGATCAGTAGGTAGGGGAAGAGATCCGTTTGCCTTCGATCCTCAATGTTCGAAACAACACGTCCCTTCAGGCAAGTGAAGGCCAATCAAAATCACATTCGCGGTGCGCTTCTCGGCACCGCCGCCGGCGACGCGCTGGGCATGCCCGTCGAGGGCATCAGCCGCGCGCACGTCCGCACCTATTACAACGGCATCAAGGAGTACCGCGACGACGAGGAGCGGCGCGACCTGAGCGCGGGGCAGTGGACCGACGACACGCAGTTCACCTTTGCGCTCGTGCGCGCCCTGACGCGGGCTGACGTGCCGGCAGAGTTCCCGAAGCGAGCGGCGCGTGAGTACGTAGAGCTGCTGCCGGAGGCGCGGCGCTGGGGGCCGACGAGCCGATCCGCCGTGGAGCGGCTGGCCGGGGGCGCGTCGCATGAGGAGAGCGGCAGCGCCGAAAGCGCGACCAACGGCGCGGCCATGCGAGCGTCTCCGCTGGGCGCGTGGTGGAGCGTGCGAGACGTCTCGCACGAGGAGGCGTGGGCGGCGTTGCAACCCGTCTTCGAGGTCACGCACCGGCACCCGGCGTCCGTGGCGGCGGGCTTCGGGCAGGCGTTTGCGGTGCGGCAGGCGCTGCGCCGCGTGCCGGACGCGCTCGATCAGGGGGCCTTCTGGCGGGAGGTGACGCAAATAACCGCGTGGGCGGAGGAGCAGCTCGGCGACGACCGTCGCGTCTCGGAGCGGCTCCGCGCGCTGTCCGAGCACCTGAGCGACACACCGCTGGATCTGCTGGACCGCTGCGACGGCGTGGGCGTGGCTGCCGACGAAGCCTGGCCGTTCGCCGTCGCCATGTTCGCGCGCAACCCCGGTCTCAACGAAGCCACGCTCTTATCTGCGATTAACGTGGGCGGCGACACCGACACCGTAGGCGCCATGACGGGCGCGCTCCTCGGCGCGCTGCACGGCTGGAGCGCTTTTCCCGACGGGTGGCAGACCGGGCTGGAAGACGCCGACCGGCTGCTCGCCGAAGCGGATACCTTCTATGAGGCGTTGTAAATGGTTCCAAGTTACAGGTTTGCAGGTTACAAGTTGAAAGCGGCTTTCGCGCTGGTTTAGAAGGCGAACAACAAGCGTGTGTATGCTCCGCTACGTTTTAGGCGAGCACGGCGCGAACGGCACGCTTCACCCGAAACCTGACCGGTCTCCCATCCAAATGACCGCTTGAACTTGTACTATGGAGGCGCATCACTCTGAACGAAGTGAAATGAGATCGTAAAGCCGAGCGCGGCGCTGAACGACACCGCCGACTGTGAATAAGAAGCTAAGAGTATCTACATATGACCCGCCGCAGGGCCTTTTTACGCATATAATAGTAGTGCGCGCCGTCAAAACGAGGCGAAGCCGACTGACGCAAGTAATCACATTTCGCTGAGCCGAAGGAAAGCTCGCCAAGTGTTAAGAGTCACGGTTGACAAAGCAGTAGCGGACAAATGCAGTTACTATGACGTCTCGTCGCCGAGCCAGAATGCGCGTTTTGCAAGCACTCTACGCTCACGCTCAAGGAGGCGGCGGGGCCGAACACGTGGCGTGGGCTGTGCTCGAACCCATGCTGGAAAAAGATCCCGACGCGTTGTCTTTCGCGCGTGAGTTGTTTGAGCAAACCGTTGAGAGCGCCGTCGAAACCGACGCGCTGATCCGCCGCCACAGCGAAAACTGGGACCTCGACCGCATCGCGCTCACCGACCGGCTCGTCCTGCGCATGGCCCTGACGGAGTTTCTGCACCTCGAAGACGTCCCGCCCAAAGTGTCCATCGACGAAGCCATCGAAGTGGCGAAAGGCTTCAGCTCCGAAGGTAGCCCGTCGTTTGTCAACGGCGTGCTGGACGCCGCCCTGTCGGAACTGAAACGCGAGGGGCGTCTCCACAAAACGGGTCGGGGGCGTGTAGGAATGGAAGAGTAAACGCGGCGCTGCTTATTCGCACATCGAACGCCGCCAATCGAGAATCGCAATGCGTAGACGGCATGGGGTTGATTGCTATCGGAGACATTCACGGTTGCGCCCAGACGCTCGACGCGATGCTGGAGCGTCTGGACCCGTCCGCCGACGATCATCTCGTCTTCGTGGGCGACTACGTGGATCGCGGCCCGGACTCGCGCGCCGTCATCGAGCGCCTGCTGGAGCTTCGGGAGGAGGTGCGCTGCACGTTTCTGCGCGGCAACCACGAGGCGCTCATGCTCTCCTACCTGAACGGCGAGAACTACGCGCTCTGGCAGGCCAATGGCGCTTCCTCCACGCTCCGCAGTTACACTAACGGCCGGCGCCAGGTCCACATCCCCGACGCGCACGAGCAGTTCGTCCGCAACGCCGAGCGGTATTACGAAACGGACGACTTTTTCTTCGTACACGCGGGCCTCAAGCCGCAGTGCTCCATTCGGGAAAACCTGGAGCGCTTCAACGACGACGAGGTGCTGCTCTGGGAGCGCGATCACCTGGAAGCGCCGCACCTCGCCTGGGAAAAACCCGTCGTGTGCGGCCACACCCCGCAGCCCACTCCCATCAACCGAGATCGGCTGCTCGCCATCGACACGGGGTGCGTGTACAACATGCACCCGAATCTGGGTCGCCTGACCGCCGTGCACCTGCCCGAACGCGAGTTCGTCACGGTCGATTACGTAGGATGAGCGTTCCGGGTTGTTGGTTCGCGGTTATTGGTTGGCGGTTTGTGAGCATCGGTTTTCGGAGGCGAAACCGGAAACTGTGAACCGCCAACCAAGCACCTCCCGCCTACGCAGGCACCGCTTCGGGCAAGCGGCGACCGTACCAGCCCAGCACGCCGCCGTACGCGAGGTGCGGCACGAGCGTGGCGACCGCCAGCTTGGGCGTCACCGCCGCGCCGAAGACGCCCCAGCCGAGCAGCGGAAAGACCGCGAGCTGCATGATCAGCCACAGCGCGAGAGCCAGCCCGAGCGCGTTCCAGTACGTGATGCGCTCTCGCCAGGCGGCCAGCAGGGCGCCGCCCGCCCCGCCGATGCCGAAATGCAGGAGCAAGGCCGTGAGCATCAGGATGGGCTTCGCCACCGCGCCGAGCAACGTGCCGGCGAGCGCGGCAGGCACGGGCCGGGGCAGCGGGCTGACGCCAGAGGCCGTGGCCGCGCCCATCAGCAGCGACATGGCGAGCGTGCCCCACAGCCCGCCGATGAGTCCGCGTTGAATGAGGGAAGAGGATCTGTTCATAATGTTTCGGTTGCATTGTTCGTGTCGTGCGCACGGGCGCTGTGCTCCCGGTAGGGAGTGTATCCGTAGAGTAGGATTGCTGCCAGCCCCAGGGGCAACAGCACGACGTCGAGGGCAATCGGTGTTTGGTCCGTCATTGTGGAAAAGGTGTTCTATCAGTATTTGTGGTTGCATTACGATTCGTCGGCCAGCGCATAGTTTGAGCGTCGTTCGCCGTCGGATGGATCGGCGTCGCCAGCCAAGAAAGCGCGAAGCTGCGCCCTCCCGGAAACGAGATTCGCTGAACTGAAAGACCCGCGACTTGCCGACGTGAGGGACACGACAGAACGTTGGCCGAAAACTGTCAATCACGAACCAGTAACCAAAAACCAACACGCGCTGCCGAATCCTTACGCGAAGCGCCTCGTTAGCTACGATGCTCCTTTTCGGAGAAAAAAATCGTGCCTCTTGCTTGCGCTTCTGATTTGCCTGACGAGAGCTAAAACATATTGCGCATCACGTTTCACGTTCACCCGCAGAATGCGCGATCTTCCAGGTACGAAGCATCACGTTTGACCCACCACTACCGTCACATGCCATGAGCAGTCTCGGCTTCAACACCGGCTACATCGACGAGATTTACAAGCAGTACCGCGAAGACCCGGAGAGCGTGAGCGAGAGCTGGCGCGACTTCTTTGAGGACTATCACCCCGACGAGTCTTCCGTCGTAACAGAGGTGGCGGAGACGAGGGAGGCGACCGAAGAGGAGGC
>PXTQ01000068.1:5016-12163 GCA_003022505.1 Bacteroidetes bacterium QS_8_64_10
CAGACGCGCGGCGACGGCGAGCCGCCGTCGCAGCAAAAGCAGCAGCCCGCGACCGCTCCGCCGCCGCAAGAGAACGGCGCCGTGCGCGCGCTTCAGCCCGCCTCGGCCTCGCCCAGCAGCGCTAAGAACGAGACCACCGATCCGATTCGCGGGGCGAGCGCGAAGGTGGTCGACAACATGGAGGAGAGCCTCGGCATCCCGACGGCCACCTCCGTGCGCACCATCGCCGTGAAGCTGATGATTGAGAACCGCGCGCTGCTGAACGACTACCAGCGGCAAGTGGGCGGCGAGAAGGTCTCGTTTACGCACCTGATCGCCCATGCGATGGTGAAGGGGCTTCAGAAGTTTGGCGACATGAACTCCACCTTTCGCTACGACGACGAGGGCGAGCCGCAGCACGTGGTTCCGGGGCAGATCAATCTGGGCCTGGCCGTGGACGTGGAGCGGCGCGGCGAGCGGCAGCTCATGGTGCCCAATGTCAAGGATGTCGGCTCCATGAACTTCGCGCAGTTCGTCGGTGCCTACAACGACGTGGTGCAGCGCACCCTGAGCGGCGACATCGAGCTATCCGACTTCGACGGCACGACCGCCACGCTCACGAATCCCGGCATGATCGGCACGTCGATGAGCGTGGCGCGGCTGATGCCAGGGCAGGGCGTGATCGTGGGCGCGGGGGCCATTGGCTTCCCGCCCGAATACCGCGCGTTCAGCCCCGAAGAAGCGAGCAAAGCGGGCGTCAGTCAGGTGATGACGCTGACCTCGACCTACGACCACCGCGTGATTCAAGGCGCGACGAGCGGGGCGTTCCTGAATTACATCGAGGAGCTGCTTCTGGGCAAGCACGGGTTTTATCAAGACGTCTTTTCGGATCTGGGCGTGCCGCATCAGCCGTACTCGCTCGAACCGGACAACACGCCGCGCCTGGCGCAAAGCGGCACGGCCTCGTCGGGCGACGAGATGGACGACGTGCGCAAGCAGGCCGCCGTCTTGCAGCTGATCAACGCCTACCGCGTGCGCGGTCACCTGCAGGCCGACATGAACCCGCTCGGCTACGAGTGGACCGATCACCCGGAGCTGGACCCTGCCACCTACGGCCTCACCGTCTGGGATCTGGATCGCACGTTCGTGACCGGCGGACTCGGCGGCAAGGACGAGCTGCCGCTCCGCGAGATCCTGGCGACGCTCCGCGACACCTACACCGCGCGCGCCGGCATCGAGTACATGCACCTCTCCGACCCGCAGGCCTCCAAGGCGCGACGCCGCATCCTCAAGAAGCTCAATGCCGCCGAGAGCCTTGAGCACTTCATCCACACCAAGTACATCGGGCACAAGCGCTTCTCGCTGGAAGGGGCGGAGAGCCTCATCCCGATGCTTGATACGATTCTTTCGGACGCTGCCGACCAGGAGGTGAGTGAGGTTGTGATGGGGATGGCGCACCGGGGCCGCCTGAACGTGCTGGCTAACATTTTCGACAAGCCCTACGAGAACATCTTCACGGAATTCGAGGGCAACATCGACCCGAACACGACGCAGGGATCAGGTGACGTGAAGTACCACCTGGGCCAGGAGGGCACGCACGAAGCGCCGAGCGGTGCGGAGATCGACATCACGCTCGCTTCCAATCCGAGCCACCTGGAGTCCGTGAATCCGGTGGTGGAGGGCATGGTGCGCGCCAAGCAGAGCCGGCTCCGCGCCGAGAGCGAGGGCGTGCCGGGCGGCGATCACCTCGACAGCGTGCTGCCGCTTCTCATTCACGGCGACGCTGCCTTCGCCGGGCAGGGCGTAGCGGCGGAAACGCTGGCGCTCTCGCAACTCCGGGGATATAAGACCGGCGGCACCGTGCACGTCGTCGTCAACAACCAGATCGGCTTCACGACGCTTCCCGCCGACGCGCGCTCCTCGACCTACGCCACCGACCTCGCGCGCACGATCCAGTCTCCCATTTTCCACGTGAACGGCGACGACCCCGAAGCCTGCCTCCGCATCGCGCGCCTCGCGCTGGACTACCGGCAGGTCTTCAACAAAGACGTGGTGATCGACATGCTGTGCTACCGCGTTCACGGCCACAACGAGGGCGATGAGCCGAGGTACACGCAGCCGCTCCTCTACGAGAAGATCGAAGAGAAGCGCTCCCCGCGCAAGCTCTACACCGAGAGCCTGATGCGGCGCGGCGACATGGAGCCGGAGGAGGCGGAGAAGATGCTTGACGACTACCGCGAGCGCCTGGAGGACGCCTTCGAGCGCACCGAGGACATCGAGGAGCGCGAGCCGCCGGAGGAGGTGACCGAGCGGATGAAGCAGTCGCCCACCGAGGATCCGCTGCTGCCGGACGTGGACACGACCGCCCGCCGCGCGGACCTGAAGACCGTGGTGAAGGCGCTCACGGATCTGCCCGACGACTTCCACGCGCACAAGAAGCTGAAGCGGCAGTTCGACAAGCGCGATGATCTTTTTGAAAAAGGCCGCATCGACTGGGCCTTTGCCGAGACGCTGGCCTTCGGATCGCTCCTGCTGGAAGACACGCCGGTGCGCATCAGCGGGCAGGACACGCGCCGCGCCACCTTCAGCCAGCGCCACGCCGTTCTGGTGGATCAGGAGACGGGTGCGGGGCATATCCCGCTCAACAACATGCGCTCCGGTGACAACCAGGCCGACCTCCGGATCTACGACAGCCCGCTCTCCGAGTACGCCGTGTGCGGTTTCGAGTACGGCTACTCCGTGGCCGACCCCAGCGTGCTGACGCTCTGGGAGGCGCAGTTCGGCGACTTTGCCAACGGCGCGCAGATCGTCTTCGATCAGTTCTTGTCGGCTTCCGAGGAGAAATGGGGCCAGAAGTCCGGATTGGTGCTGCTGCTGCCGCACGCCTACGAGGGGCAGGGGCCGGAGCACTCGTCGGCGCGGCTGGAGCGGTTCCTGCAATTGTGCGCCGAAAACAACATGACCGTCGCCAACTTCTCGACGCCCGCCAACTACTTTCACGCGCTCCGGCGTCAGGTGAAGCGCGACGTGCGGAAGCCGCTCGTCATCATGACGCCCAAGAGCCTACTCCGGCATCCGCAGTGCGTCTCCGCGCCGGGGGAACTGACGGGCGGCGGCGTGCGGCGCTTCATCCCGGCGGAGAACGAGGGCAGCGCCGAGCGCCTTATTCTGACGAGCGGCAAGGTGTACTACGACCTCAAGAAAGCATTGGACGACGACGACGAGCCGGGCGATCCGGAGCAGGTCGCCATCGCGCGCGTCGAGCAGTACTACCCGTTCCCCGCCGAGGCGGCGCGCGCCGAGTTGGAGCGCTTCAAGAACGCGGAGGTCGTCTGGGCGCAGGAGGAGCCGCGCAACATGGGCGCGTGGACGTTTCTGCAATTGCGTCTCGACGCGATGCTGGAGGAGATCCACGGTGACTGTGAACACCAGGTGCGCTACGCGGGTCGTCCCGCCAGCGCCAGTCCCGCCGTCGGCAGCGCCAAGATCCACAAGCGCGATCAGGCCGAACTCGTGCGCCAGGCGCTGGTGGGGTAAGCGGACGGCAAACCGCAGACGGCGGTTCGCAAGACGCGAACATCGAGGCGGTGGCATGAAAATCGATCCGAGCGTCACACAGATCGGGGGGCGCGGCAGCGACACTGACCTTGCTTGGCACACGCTTTCGAGCGCTTAGCCGCAGGAAGAGCCGGCTGGGCGGCACTTCTCCGTGATCCGAGTATGATACTCTGCTTGATCCGCGTCTATCTGTGTGCGTTTTTTTTTTGTCATGTACGAAGGTGGCAGCCCTACGCAATGCGAAATACGCAATATGAACCCTTTGCGTCTCGGCGACTCGCACGCTAAGTTTTACACCCGCGCCCACTCGAAAATCGCCAATCTCAAACCGCTAATCGCATGAGCATACTCGTAAACAACGACACGCGTCTGGTCGTCCAGGGCTTTACCGGGCAAGAAGGCAGCTTCCACGCCGAGCAGATGATTGACTACGGCACGAACGTCGTGGCCGGCGTCACGCCCGGCAAGGGCGATCAGACGCACCTCGATCGGCCCGTCTTCAACACGGTGAGCGAGGCCGTCGAACGGGAAGGCGCGAACACGTCCATTATTTTCGTGCCGCCGCCCTTCGCCGCCGACGCCGTGCTCGAGGCCGCCGAGGCCGGCATCGAGGTCATCATCTGCATCACCGAGGACATCCCCGTGGCGGACATGGTGCCCGTTTACCAGTACGTGCAGAAGCAGGGTGCGCACCTCATCGGGCCGAACTGTCCAGGGGTCATCACGCCGGGCCAGGCCAAAGTGGGCATCATGCCGTCCATGATCTTCGAGGAAGGCGGCGTGGGTCTCATCTCGCGCTCCGGCACCCTGACGTACGAGGCCGTCGACCAGCTCACGCGGGCGGGCCTGGGGCAATCGACTGCCGTGGGCATCGGCGGCGACCCGATCATCGGAACGCGCTTTATCGACGCGCTGGAACTGTTTGAGCAGGACGACCAGACCGAGGCGGTGGTGCTTATCGGCGAGATCGGTGGCACCGCCGAGCAGGAGGCGGCGCAGTACATTCAGGAGCACATGACGAAGCCCGTTTTTGGTTTTATTGCCGGGCGCACCGCGCCTCCGGGTCGGCGCATGGGCCACGCCGGCGCGATTATTTCGGGCGGCGAGGGCACCGCTGAGGAGAAGTTCGCGGCACTCGAAGAGGCGGGCGCTACCGTCGTCAAGAATCCGGCAGTGATCGGGGAGACGGTGCAGGAGCAGTTTGCCTGAACGTTTGGGCGTTGCGCGTTTGCAGGTCTCAGGTAAGTCGCAGGTCGCACGTCCAGAAGGTCGCAGGTCTTTCAGGCTCACAGGTTGCGACCTTTTGACCTTCGACCTTCCGACCTTCCCTTTTACGCAATACGCCGTGAAAAAACCAACTCCTCTTGAAGACGGCAAGGACGTATCGTGCAGATAGAATCCATTCAGTTCGAGAAGGGCGTCGTCGATTGGGACGAGATGCCGTTTGGCCCCCTGCCCGAAGTCGCCTTCGTAGGGCGCTCCAACGTGGGGAAGAGTTCGCTCCTGAACGCGCTCGCCGGCGAGGACGCGGCGCGCACGAGCAAGAAGCCCGGCAAGACGCGCGAGTTTAACTTCTACAGCGTCAACGGTGGGCAGCTCTACTTTGTGGATCTGCCGGGCTACGGCTACGCCAAGACCTCGAAGACGGAGCGCGAGCGCTGGGGCCAGTTCATCGGTGAATACGTCACCGAGCGCCCGGCGCTGCATCTGGTGGTGCATCTCATCGACAGCCGTCACCCGCCGAGCGAGCAGGACGAGGACGTGCTCGGTGCCCTGAGCGAATACGAGGTGCCGCGTGCCATCGCTCTCACCAAAGTCGACAAGCTCTCCGGCAACGAGCGCCCGCAGGCCGAGCGCCGCATGAGCGAGGTACTGGAACGCTTCCGTATGGACGTGCCCGTCGTGCTCACCTCTGCCGAGTCGGGGCGCGGCCTCCGCGAATTGCTGGACTGGGTTGAGACGTTTGCCGGATAGCAAGTCAGCAGGTCGCAGGTCAAAAGGTTACAGGTCGGTGCTACTGCTTTCGAGGCGAGCGACGCAGTCCGTTGATTTGGCGAATGGCACGTATTGCCAACTCGTAAATACTGCCTCTATTTCTTTAGACACACGAAATCAGATTTTATAACGTCCGACCTGTTGCCCTTCGACCTTCAGACTTGCGACCTTCAAGACCTTCAAGCCTTTCTTCACGCGCGCTTACTTTTACGAACGCGAGCGGCTCCCTTTCTTTGACCCGACTCGCCAATCGAAAATCGTCATTCGCAAGTCGCAAATGCCCAAGAAGGTTCTTATCAGCGACCGGGTCGACCCGGTCTGCACCGACCTGCTCGAAGAGCACGGCTACACGCCCAACGTACAACTCGGCAAATCGAACGACGAGCTAAAAGAACACGTCGCAAGCGCCGCCGCCTGGATCGTGCGCAGCGGCACCACCGTCACCGACGAGATGATGGAGGCCGCCGCCGACCTTCAAGTTATCGGGCGTGCGGGCGTGGGCGTTGACAACATCGACACGGACGCCGCTACGCGCCGGGGCCTGCTCGTCATCAACGCGCCGGACGGCAACACCATCTCTACGGCCGAGCACGCCTGCGCCATGACAATGGCGCTCATGCGCGAGATCCCGCAGGCTCATTCGTCGCTGGCCGGCGGCAAGTGGGAGCGCAAGTCGTTTATGGGCGCGGAGGTCTACGGCAAGACGCTGGGCGTGGTGGGCGTCGGCAAGATCGGGCGCGAGGTGGCCCGCCGCATGGCGAGCTTCGAGATGGACGTGCTGGGCCACGACCCGGTGCTCTCTGAGGAGATGGCCGAGCGGCTGGGCGTCGAACTGGTTTCGTTTGATGAGTTGTGCGGGCGAAGCGACGTCATCACGGTTCACACCCCGCTCAACGACAGCACGCGCGGCCTTATCGACGGTTCGCGCCTGAACCAGTGCAAGCCGGGCGTGCGCATCGTAAACTGTGCGCGAGGTGGCATTGTTGATGAGGAGGACCTCCTGGAGGCCCTCGCAAACGAGCAGGTGATCCGGGCGCTCGAAGATCGCCCCGTCTCCACGCCCGTAAACGGCATGGCGATCCGCATGGCCGGCGAGCCGGAAGTGCAGCCGTACCTGCGGCTCGCCGACCGGCTCGGCCAGGTGGCCGGGCAGCTGGAGGACGGCCCGCTGGAACGGGCGACCGTCCGGTGCCACGGCGAGACGCCGCACCGCTACGCCGACGTGCTCGCCATCGCCGCCCTCAAGGGCGTGCTGAGCCGATGGGTGGACGCGCCCGTCAACATGATCAACGCGCCGGTGCTCGCCGACGAACACGGCGTGCGCCTCGAAGAGCAGCGCGGCTCGGCCACCGGCGGCGGCCTTGCCAACCAGATTGAAGTGGTGCTCAATGGCGCCGATGGCAACGACGAGCAGCGCCTCGTGGCCGGAACGCTGTTCGCGGGCGACGACCCGCGCCTCGTGCGCGTCGATGACTACGACGGGCTGGAGGTGCGCCCGGAAGGACGTCTGCTGGTGTATCGCAACGAAGACCGTCCCGGCATGCTCGCCTCGGTCGGGAAGATCCTGGCGGAGGCCGGCATCAACATCGGAGCGCTGGCGCTCGGACGCCGCGAG
>PXTQ01000069.1 GCA_003022505.1 Bacteroidetes bacterium QS_8_64_10
CTCCAAGTACGGCACCAAGAAGCCGGTTTGACGGCGCGCCTCACTATTCAGTAAGGGCGAGTCGCCGACTCGTCCCGACGCAAAAACGCCTCAACGCTCCAACCCGCAAACGCAACAACCATGCGAGAAGAACGCGCCCAACTTCGATCCCCGAACCCCGACCCGCGCTACGACGACATGCTCGTCGCGCGGTTCGTCAACGCCGTGATGCGCGACGGCAAGAAGGGGCTGGCGCAGAAGATCGTGTACGAGGCGTTCGACATCATTGAAGACCATACTGACGAGCCGGGTGACGAGGTGTTCAAGAAGGCCGTCAACAACGTTGCGCCGCTCGTGGAGGTGCGCTCGCGCCGTGTGGGCGGGGCCACCTACCAGGTGCCTGTCGAGGTGCGTGCCGACCGCCGCATGACGCTGGCCTTTCGCTGGATCCTGCAGTTCGCCCGCGACCGCAAGGAAAACACGATGGCCGTGCGCATGGCGCGGGAGCTGCAATCCGCCGCCGACGGCGAAGGCCGCGCCGTCAAGAAAAAAGACGACACGCACCGCATGGCCGAAGCCAACAAGGCTTATTCGCACTTTCAATTCTGATTCGTGATGCGGGATACGTGAATGGCGGCACCCTCACGCGTTACGCATCACGCAATATGCGCTCTCGAAGATCGGCACTGCCGCCAAACAAAGCGAAGCGCCCGAAGATAAAGACAAGCGACTAACCTACAACGCCATGCCTGACGAACAAAAGCACCGCGAGTATCCGCTGGAGCGCACGCGCAACATCGGTATCTCGGCCCACATCGACGCCGGCAAGACCACCACGACCGAGCGCATCCTGTTTTACACGGGCCGCCTGCACCGGATGGGTGAGGTGCACGAGGGCGCTGCCGCGATGGACTGGATGGACCAGGAAAAAGAACGCGGCATCACGATCACTTCAGCCGCCACGTCCTGCTTCTGGGACGACCACCGCATCAACATCATCGACACGCCCGGCCACGTTGACTTCACCGTGGAGGTGGAGCGCTCCCTGCGCGTCCTGGACGGCGCGATTGCGCTCTTTTGCGCTGTGGGCGGCGTCGACGTGCCCCGCATCGGCTTCGTCAACAAGATGGACCGCACGGGCGCGGACTACAAAAACGTCATTGAGATGATGGAGGACCGGCTGAGCGCGAATCCGGTGCCCATCCAGATCCCGATTGGCGAGGGCGACATGTTTCGCGGCGTCATCGACCTGATCGAAAACAAGGCCATCGTCTGGAACGACGAGGACAAGGGCATCACCTGGGACGAGATGGACGTGCCCGACGACCTCAAGAGCGAGGCCAAGAAGTGGCGCATCAATATGCTGGAGGCCGTCGCCGAACTCGACGACGAGCTGCTGATGAAGTACCTGGAGGGCGAGGAGGAAATCACGCCCGAAGAGATCCGCTCGGTCGTGCGCGAGGCCACGATCTCGCAGCAGATTACGCCCATGCTGTGCGGCACGGCGCTCCAAAATAAGGGTGTGCAGCGCCTGCTCGACGCCGTGATCGACTACCTGCCCAGCCCGCTCGAAGTGCCAGCGGTCACGGGCACCGTCCCGCGCACCGAAGAGACCGAGGAGCGCAGCCCCGACGAAGACGAGCCGTTCAGCGCCGTGGCCTTCAAGATTGCGACGGACCCGTACGTGGGCAAGCTCACGTTCTTCCGCGTCTACTCCGGCAGGCTGGAGAAAGGCTCGAAGGTGTTCAACGCCACCACCGACGAGCAGGAGCGCCTGGGCCGCCTCATGTTCATGCACTCCGACTCGCGCGAGGATGTGGATTACGTCCGCGCGGGCGACATCGCGGCGGGCGTGGGCCTCGACGACGTGCGCACCGGCGACACGATTTGCGACCCGGAGCATCCCGTCATCCTGGAGGAGATGGACTTCCCGGAGCCGGTCATCCGCATCGCCATCGAGCCGAAGTCGAAGGCGGACCGCGACAAACTGGGGAAGGGCCTGCAGAAGCTCGCCGAGGAGGATCCGACGTTCCAGGTCTCCGGCGACGAAGAGACCGGGCAGACGATCATCGCCGGGATGGGCGAGTTGCACTTAGAAATCATCGTGGACCGCCTGAAGCGCGAGTTTAAGGTAGAGGCCAACGTCGGTCGCCCGCAGGTAAAGCAGTCGGGCGGGCGCGGCCAGTTTGCCGAAGTCTACATCGAGTTCACCCCCACCGAAGACGGCACGGGCTTCGAGTTTGTGGACGAGATTCGCGGCGGCAGCGTGCCCCGCGAGTTCCGTCCGAGCGTGGAACGCGGCATCCAGAGCGCAATGGAACAGGGACCGCTCGCGGGCTATCCCGTCGAGGGCGTCAAAGCGCGCCTCTACGACGGCGACCACCACGAGGTGGACTCCGACCAGGTGTCGTTCGAGATTGCGGGCCGCATGGCTTTCCACGAGGCCGCGCGCCAGGCAGACCCCGCGCTGATGGAGCCGCTCATGAACGTGGAGATCATCACGCCCGACGAGTACATGGGCGACGTGATCGGCGACATCAACGGGCGACGCGGGCGCATCGAGGAGATGGGCCAGCGCAACGACGCGCAGGTCGTGAACGCCTTCGTGCCGCTTTCCGAGATGTTCGGCTACTCCACGGACCTTCGCTCCATCACGCAGGGCCGCGCGATCTACACCATGCAGTTTGAGAAGTACGACGAGGTGCCGAAGCAGATCGCCGACGAGATCACGACGGAAGCTGCCGGCGCCGTCGCCGCGTAATGCGTAAAACGTGAGGCGTAAGGTCGCCGCTCGTTGGACGTATCGGCGACAGCCCCCTTACGTTTTACGCGATACGCGCAATACGCGCTGGATGAGGGCGCGCCCCCAGACACGCAAACCAGCACACTCACTCAAGGCAGAAACCAAGAAGACGAGACCACCATGGCTAAGGAGACCTTTGAGCGCGACAAGTCGCATCTCAACATCGGCACGATCGGCCACGTCGATCACGGCAAGACGACGCTGACGGCGGCGATCACGAAGGTGCTGGCCGAGCGC
>PXTQ01000070.1 GCA_003022505.1 Bacteroidetes bacterium QS_8_64_10
AGCGCGAGAAGGTGCGCCGCCTGCTCGCCCAGACCGACCAGTCGCGCTTCGCCCCCGCCGATGCTGACCGGACGGCCCGCGAGGCCGCTCTCAAACGCACGCGCTCGCTGATTGACGAGCTGGACGACGCTCTCTCCTGACCAGTTTTCCCGGAATCGCACGGCTGCCGAGAGGATCCTGTTTTTACCGCAGAGTACGCTGAGAGCGCAGAGAGGCTTCGGGGAATAAAAGAAGGACGCTCTCATGTAGTGCGGTGTCAACCGTCATTTTACGTATTGAGCCGAGCGACCAGAAAACACAAAAGCCGGCAAGTCATTCCGCACTCGATGCGGGTGTCCGATCTGCGCTGCCAAGCGCACAATCTCCGACAGTCTGACTGCTTTCGCAACAAAACCGACAAGTCCACTGCCAGAAGTCGTCCTGTGGCTTTTTTCTACCGGCACTTTTTCTGGTTAAGCCTGCTCGCCGCCGTTCTCTCGGCTGCACCGGCGAGCGCGCAAATCAACGAGGCCGCGCTCCGAGCCTTCGAGCAGGGGAATGACCACTACCGCAGCGAGCGCTACGGCGACGCCCTCACCGCCTATCGAAAGGCCGACAGCGCGGGCCTGACCGGCGCGGCGCTCCACTTCAACCGGGGCAATGCGCTCTACCGGATGGACCGGATCGGCCCGGCCCGCCTCGCCTACGAGCGCGCCGCGCGCCTCCGCCCCGACGACCCGCGCATCCGTCACAACATCGAGCAGCTCAGGCAGCGCCTCGCCGAAACCATCCCGGAGCGGCCCGATCCGTTCTGGACGCGCTGGTGGCAACTCGCCCGGAGCCAGTGGAGCGCCCTGCAGTTCTTTCTGGTGGGCGCGGCGCTGTACCTGGGCGGCCTCGGACTGTTCGGGTTCGGGCTTTTTGAGAGCCAACGCCGCAGGTGGCGACGCCTGCTCGCCATCGCACTGACCGGCGGGGCCATCCTGCTGTTCGGAGCCGCCTTCCTGGCGTCCTGGCAGACGACCCATCCCCGTCAGGCCGTGGTGGTGGCGCAAGAGACGTCGCTGCGCGCCCGGCCCGGCTCGTCGAGTGAGCGCACGCGCAAGCTGCACGAAGGCGTTCTGCTTCGCGTAGCGAACCATGACAGCACGTGGACGCGCGTCCGGCTCCCGAACGGCGAGACGGGCTGGCTGCCGTCTTCGGCGCTGGAGAGGGTGTAACGGTATGAATGTATGGAGGTGTGGACGTGTTGCCGGAAGAGCGGCCTTCCCACCCACCAAACGATAGAAACTTGGTGAGACGCTAAAGCAGAAAGCAACGTCATCTCGTGTTAACTCGTCGACGCCGCGATATGTCTGATCCCGCCGGTGCGCACAAGCCTGATAGCTCGCCTTCCAGCGCGGAACGGCGCGTGGAACGCCTCGCGTGGCTGCTCGACAGCGCCATCCGCGTGCCCGGCACCGAGCGGCGCGTCGGCTTCGATGCCCTCATCGGGCTGATCCCGGCGGGCGGCGACGCCGCCGGGGCGGTGCTTTCAGGCTACATCCTGCTGGAAGCGGCTCGGATGGGGGCGCCCATCCGGCTGCTTCTGAAGATGACCTACAACGTGGCCCTGGAATCGGTGGTCGGCGTCGTGCCCGTGCTGGGCGACCTGTTCGACTTCGCCTGGAAGGCCAACGAGCGCAACGTGCGTCTTTTGCGCAGGCACCTGGCGGATCCGCAGCAGACGCGCCACGCCGGACGCGGCCTGTTCATCACCGGCAGCGTCTTGCTCACCGTTCTCCTGCTGGGCCTGACGGCTCTCGGCGGCTGGGCGCTCTGGGAGTTGGGGCAGCTGGCGTTCGGGTGATGAACATCGACGTCGCATCGCCCTGCGCGGCAAAATCGACCTCCACGTTGAGCTTGCGGCTCCCGAGATCGACGGCGCCGTGCCACGGTCCGGTGGGCGCGTCTTACGCGGCGGTGGGAGCGGCCAGCATGCAGAAAAGTACGGCGAGAAAGAGTGGGCGAGTCAGGTGAGGCATGAAGGTTTGGGCGAAGGGATGAATAGGATGAAATGGAAGAATGGACGAGAGAAAGAATGGAAGGCAAACTGTTCCCTGGATGTGGGTTATTTGCTCGTTCTCGCATCCTTTCGCTCTCTCGTTTTCACGTTCCGAGCACTACGAGCGCGCAGAACCGTGAGTTACGCTTCGGAAGGGTCCGCCCCCCGGCGCTCCAGGTAAAGATAGAGCGAACTGAACGTATTGAAGCTCGGACGTATGAAGGTTTGAACGTTCGGAAGTTCGGAGGTGCGTAGTGCAAGTTC
Organism: Bacteroidetes bacterium QS_8_64_10; assembly: GCA_003022505.1. Lineage (GTDB taxonomy): Bacteria > Bacteroidota > Rhodothermia > Rhodothermales > Salinibacteraceae > PXTQ01. The sequence goes on from PXTQ01000070.1 coordinate 2,288, forward strand.
AAGCGGTCATTGGGATGTGGGGGAGACCGGTCAGGTTTTCGAGTGAAGCGGTACGCCGCGCCGTGCTCGCCCAAAACGTAGCGGAGCATACACACGCTTGTTCTTCGCCTTCTAAACCTGAACAGGTCTTTGTCCAATTTACCCATTGAAGCTGCAGTAGGTAACGTAGCTCAAGTTGTGCCTCACCCGAAACGACGTTGCTGTTTGACCGCAGACCGCGGGCGGCACACGAGTGAAGTGACTGATGGAAGGCGGAACAAACCGCGTCTCATCCTGGAAGCGACTCTCACGGTCAGCGAACGGCGGTCAGCGGTCCGCCGTCTGCCCTCCAGTAGCATCCTGGGTTACACCTCACAACTCGTGTTAACGTAGACGCCTGCGAACCTCCACACGTACACACCTACAAAACCCTCCCCACCCCAAACGCCACGGAGTGGCCCATGGCCCAGTACGACTTCGACACCGCGCTCGTGAAGCGGGCGCAATCGGGCAACGAGCGCGCCCGCGAGCAGCTTTTCGGCCAACTCGAACCGCTCCTGCGGGCCTACTTCATCAAGCGCCTCGGCGAGCAGTCCGTGGTGGATGATCTCGTGCAGAACACGATGCTGCGCGTGCACGACGGGCTGGACGATCTGAATCGCACGGATCGGCTCAAGGCGTTTGCGATGAAGGCGGCGCTCTTTGAGGTGCAGGACTATTACCGGGGCCGCTACGACGCGAAAGAAAACCTGTACGATCCCGAACTGCCGCCGGAGGAGCCGGGCGGCGGGGCGCCAGTCGAGGCAAGCGTGGACGTGGAACGCGCCCTCGATACGCTCAAACCACAGGCGCGCCGCGTCATGGAGCTGCGCGAGCTGGGCTACAAATATAGAGAGATCGCCGAGGAGATGGACACGACGGAGGCCGCCATCAAGATGCGCGTCAAACGCGCCTTCGACAAGATGCGCGACGCGCTCCTTGCGGTGGTGCTGCTTTTGAGTCAAGCGCTCGGTGGGTAGACGTGGTCTTAGTGCTGTTTCGGACGACGAACATCAACATGGTATGACCGCCGTGTAATCTTCACGAAGCGGTATGTTACCTGCAAAGCGTTCGGAGCGGCTTTACATGTGCAATAGCAAAAACTGCGGCTCGCTTTGCAGGCCGTGGCGTCTGTTCGAGCCGTTAAGGGGGGTTTATGCAGAGCAGAAGTAATAGAGAAATCAGTCAATTTTGAGCATGGAGCAATGAAGAACAAACACGATCCGCTCGTTTTTTACGACGCCCTCTCGCCGGAGGAGCAAGAAGAGCTGCGCGAGGAGCTGGCCGACAACTCGGATCGCGCCGAGGCGCTTCGCATGTGGCAGGCGGTGCGCGCCGGCCTGCGCGAGCGGCTCCGGGAGCGCGTCCCGGACCGGCGCGTGCTCGTGCTCTACGCGCTGGACCACGCGGGCCGCTCGGACCTGCTTTCCGACGACGAGCAAGCGACGCTGGAAGAGGCGCGTCCCGACCTGGAGCGCGCCCTACGCGAGCATCCGGGTCTGGCCGGCGCAGTGCGACGCATCCAGCAGGATCAGACCGACTTCGAGGCCGTCTGGGACGAGCACACGAGCACGGAGACGCCCTCCCGCCAACGCGCCTCCGGACGACAGTCCCGGCAGCCCGCTGCGCGCCGGCAAGGTCAGCGGAGCGCGAGCACGTCGTGGCGGCGCTGGGCGAGCCGGGGCGCGCTGGGGGTGGCCGCGCTCGTCTTCGTGGCGCTGCTGGTTCTGCTGCTGCAACGCGACCGGGCCATGCTGACGGCCACTGCGCCCGCGAGCAGCACTCGCGTCGTCGAGCTGGCCGACGGCTCCACCGCGCGCCTCGCGCCCGGCGCTAAGCTCACCTATCCCGACCCCGACGAGTGGACCGTCTTCGCGCGCCGCGCTCGCCTTGACGGGCGCGCCTTCTTCGACATCACGCCGCAAGAGGATCGCTTCACTATCGAGACGCCGACCGCCGCGGCGACCGTGCTGGGCACCAGCTTCGGCCTCGATGCGCGCGAGGACGTAACCACGCTGACGGGCGTGGAGGGCCGCGTGCGATTCGCCAACCGTGAGACCGAGGAGCGCGCCGTGGTTGTGAGGGGCGGCCAGCGGAGCCGCGTCGCCCGCAATGCGTTGCCGTCTACGCCCACACGGGCGAACATGAGCGAGGCGCTCGCCTGGACGAACCTGTTTTTGTTTCGCGCCACGCCCGCCCGCCGGATCGCCGAACGCCTCAGCTCTTTTTACGACGTGACGATCACCGTGGCGTCGCCGCTCGCCAATAAAAAAGTAACAGGCACGTTCGAGCAGAACCGACCCGTGCGCGAGGTGCTCGGCGTGCTGGCAACCACGCTTCAGGCCGAGGTGCAGCCGCAAGAGGGCGGCGGCTACCGGCTCGTTCCGGCTGCGTGAGGCGCGCTCGCCCTGTCTTGCCGCCGAGTACACCGAGAGCGCAGAGGTTGCCTCGGTTATATAGGCTCACAAAAGTTTGTCCGCCTACTGACGACCGACGCGATGGACGGCAGACCGCCGCAGGCAGGCTCATGAGTCGTCAACCCTTAGTTCGCATTCAGTCTGTTGCGCTACACTCGAGTCGTAAAAGACGATGCGATAGCAGTCGCAAGTCTTGCGCCGCATTGAACCCTGTTGCCTGCATCTCGTAGGCTGATCTGGTATGACACTTCAGATCAGCTGGGCAGTGAATGCAACGCCTCATCGTACTTGTAGCGCTCGCAGCGGGCCTGCTGGCACCCGCAGCCGGGGCGCAGCCGATCCAGTTTGCGGGTGAAGAACGCCCGCTGCCGGAGGCGCTCCTGTCGCTGCGAGCGCAGGTCGGCGTCGACGTCGTGTTCGCGCAGCAGCTCGTGGAGAACCGCACGACGGCCTGCCGCTACCGGGGCGAGCGCGCAAAAGCGGCGCTCCGGTGCTTGCTCGACGAAACCGACCTTCGCGCCCGTAAGGTCAGCGAGGAGCAGTACGTGGTGGTACCGCGCGAGTCGTCGGAGGCTGCACCCGAACAGCCGGGCCGCCTGGCAGGGCGGGTCCTGGACGAACGCACGGGGGCGCCGCTCCTGGGAGCACACGTCTACCTGCCCGGCCTGGAGACCGGCACCACCACGAACAAAGACGGCGCGTTTGCGGTGTCGGCGCTGCCGTCGGGCACGTACCGGGTGCGCGTCTCGTACCTGGGCTACGCCACGCGCGACACTACGCTGCAGGCAGGCGACCAAACGGCGCTCGTGACGTTGCAATCGTCCATGTTCCGCGCCGACAGCGTGGTCGTCGAGGGGCAACGCGACAAACGAGCCGGACGCGCCACCGCTCCCGGCCTGATTCATCTGCCCGTGCGCCAACTCTCGACGCTGCCCTCGTTTCTGGGCGGCCAAGACCTGTTCCAGGCGTTCCAGTGGCTGCCGGGCGTGCGGCGCTCCGGGGCGCTCAGCGGCGGCCTCTCCATCCGAGGGGCTTCGCCCGACCAAAACCTGTACCTGCTCGACGGCGCGCCCATCTATCATCCGTGGCATGCCTTCAGTCTGGTTTCCACGTTCCAGACCAACACCTTCCGCGACGTGGAGCTATACCGGGGCGCGTTTCCAGCCGAGTACGGCGGGCGGCTCGCCAGCGTCATGAGCTGAGCGGGCGTTTCCGCATCGAAAGCCCGCTTACCGAACGCACCTCGTTTATGGTCTCGGCCCGGCGCTCCTACATCGACAAGCTCATCGGGCGCGAGCATCCGGTGGAAAGCGGCGGACGCCGCGACACGCTCCGCACGGGCTATTACTTTTATGACGTGAGCGGCAAAATCGCGCATCAGCTTTCGCCGCGTCATCGCTTCTCGCTTAGCTATTACCACGGGCGCGACAACCTGGACCTGCGCCTGCCTTTCGACGTGTCCCTGGACTTCGATTCGTGGCTGGAGCCGGCCCCCTTCTTTTTCGAGGTCAGCCACAACTGGGAAAACGAACTCTACAGCTTCCGGCATCGGTATCTGCCGTCCTCGCGCCTGCTCGTTACGACCACAGCGTATTACTCAAACTATCACGCCACCGAGCGCACGCTCATCCAGCCCACCGAGAGCGCAAAGATCGCCTCCGACTACGGCGTGCGCCTCGACGACGTGGGCCTAAAGGTAGATGTCGATTATACGTGGAGCGAAACGCATCAGTGGCGCGGCGGCGTGCAATTGGCCGGGCGGCGATTCCGAAGCTCACTCGACGGCGCGTTCGAGCGTTCTCCGGCGGCGGTTGACTCGCTGGGCCACGACGGCCATCTGCGCGCGCTGGAAGGCGCGGCTTACGTGCAGGATACGTGGCGGCCTGCTCGACAATGGCGCGTGCAGCCGGGCCTGCGGGCGAGCTTCTTCAGCAGCGGGCGCTTCGTGCGGCTCGAACCGCGCCTGCAGGTGCAGCACGCGCTCGTTCCGCAACGGCTCACCCTGCGCGGAGCCGTCAGCCGGCAGACGCAGTACATTCACCGGCTGCGCGACCGCTATTCGTTCCTGTACGACCTCGTTTCCAGCCGCTGGATCCCGGCGGATGACGACGTGCCGCCCTCCACGAGCACGCAGGCCGCGCTGGGGCTGGAGTGGCGTCCTCGTCCCTGGCTCACGCTCACGGCGGACGGCTACTGGCGCCGCTCGCGCGACATGCTTCTGCCTCGTGACGTGTACCGCGAGAAAGACGAACTGGAAGGTCCCGGCATTGACGTGGGCGCGCTGCTGCGGCAGTACACGAGGGCGCGCGGACGCACCTACGGCCTGGAACTTTCCGCACGCATCGAGCGCGGGACGTGGCAGGCGCGGCTCAACTACTCCGGCGGGCGCTCCATGAGCCGCGCTCCCGCCCTCGGCGAATCGTCCTTCCGGCCCGACCGCTTCGACGTGCCGCGCTCCTTCCGAGGCGTCGTCAACGGGCGATGGGGGCCGTGGTCGGCCACGCTCTCGACGGAGCTGCGCAGCGGCTTTCCGCACACCGTGCCCGTGGCGCGCTACGCCCTCGGCGACCCGCTCGAAGGCGACCCACCCACGCGCTACCTGAGCCGACCGCGC
>PXTQ01000071.1 GCA_003022505.1 Bacteroidetes bacterium QS_8_64_10
ATCGGCTACCTGGCGCAGGAGGCGTCCGTCTTCCAGCACCTCACCGTGGAAGACAACCTGCACGCCGTGCTCGAATTTCAGGGCCTTGCCCGCTCCGAACGCCGCGAGCGCGTCGAAGAGCTGATCGACGAGTTCGGACTGGAACGCGTGCGCGCGACAAAAGGTCATTCCCTCTCCGGCGGGGAGCGCCGCCGCACCGAGATTGCGCGCGCACTGGCCGGCGAGCCGCAGTTCTTCTTGCTCGACGAGCCGTTCGCCGGCGTCGATCCCATCGCCGTCGAAGACATCCAGTCCATCGTCGCCGACCTGCAGGAGCGCGACATCGGCATCCTTGTCACCGATCACAACGTGCACGAGACGCTCGCCATCACCGACCGCGCCTATCTCCTGTACGAAGGCCGCATCATGAAGCACGGCACCGCCGAAGACCTGGCCGCCGACCCCGAAGTGCGCCGCCGCTACCTGGGCGAGAAGTTTACGCTGGAACGGTACTGAAAGGTTGCAGGTTAGCAGGTTTACAAGTTGCAAGTTTCTCAAATTGATCGATGCAAACTTGCAACCTGTTAACTTTTAGACTTGCGAACTTATTACGTGTGTCGGGTTGCCGCTTTTCTCGCACAGACGTATCTTCTGAACCGCCGTAGCGTCCACTTCGAAGGGCTGAAACGAGCAATCACTGGCGCGTTGCGTGTAACGTGGTAGAGCACTGTCAAGTCTAAATGCGGTTCTGCGAGCGATCTCAAAACTCAATGAGAGCACGTCATCTTGAATGAGAAGGATCCCCATCAGGCTGACTACCAGGTTGGAGGAGATTTTTCGACTTCGCTCAAAATGACAGCCTGGGGTTTTGAGATCGCTCTCTTCAATCCCACAAATCACATTGGACACCGCAGTAGCTGGCCGAGCTTTACGCAATACGCCCTTTGCCCTTGCCTGCACGCTCGACGCATCCAGTGCCATCTCATTTTATTTCACAGCTATCAATTGAATTATGTGCGGTATTGTAGCCTACATCGGCGATCAGAAAGTCAACGACCTCCTGCTCACGGGCCTGAAGCGCCTCGAATATCGCGGGTACGACTCGGCGGGCCTCGCCGTTGTCGCCGACGACAAGCTCCACGTCAAAAAGAAAGAGGGCAAGGTCGATGAACTGGTCGAAGCCATCGAGACCGATCACCAACCCGAAAGCACGCTCGGCATCGCGCACACGCGCTGGGCCACGCACGGCAACCCCAGCGACGTGAACGCGCACCCCCACACCAACGCGGCGGGCGACTTTGCGCTCGTGCACAACGGCATCATCGAGAACTACGACGTGCTCCGCAAGAACCTCGAAGAGAAGGGCTACGAGTTCAAAAGCGAGACGGACACGGAAGCGCTGGTGCATCTGATCGACGACGTGCGCAAGGAAACGGACCTGAGCTTGCCGGAAGCCGTGCGGCAGGCGCTCACGCAGGTGGTGGGCACCTACGGTATCGCCGTGGTAAGCGCCAACGATCCCGATCTCTTGATCGCGGCGCGCAAGGGTAGCCCGTTGCTTTTGGGCGTGGGCGAGGGCGAGAATTTCGTGGCCTCCGACGCCGCCCCGCTCGTCGAGCACACGCGCAAGGTGGTTTACCTCAACGACGGCGAGATCGCCACGGTGCGGCGCGACGGCTTTGACGTTAAAACGATTGGCGACGAGGAGTTGGAAAAAGAGATTCACGAGTTGGAATGGGACCTGGGCCAGATCGAGAAGGGCGGCTACGAGCACTTCATGCTCAAGGAAATCATGGAGCAGCCGAACGCGCTCGAAGAGTGCATGAGGGGCCGCCTCCTGCTGGAGGACAACACGGTGCACCTCGGTGGGCTGACCGACGTGATGGACGAGTTGCGCGAGGCCGAGCGTATCATCCTGGTGGCCTGCGGCACGTCCTGGCATTCCGCGCTCGTCGGCGAATATCTAATCGAGTACTTCACGCGCATCCCCGTCGAAGTCGAATACGCCTCGGAGTTTCGGTATCGCCACCCCATTCTGCACGAAGACGACATGGTGATCGCCATTAGCCAAAGCGGCGAGACGGCGGATACGCTGGCGGCGGTGCGCGAGGCGCAGGACCGGGGCGCGACGGCGCTGGGCGTGGTGAACGTCGTCGGCTCCTCCATCGCGCGCGAGACGGACGCGGGCGTCTACCTGCACGCCGGCCCAGAGATCGGCGTCGCCTCCACAAAGGCGTTTACGGGACAGGTGATGGTGCTGACGCTCCTGGCGATGAAGCTCTCCGAAGAGCGCGGCACGCTCTCGAAGGAAAAGCGCGCCGAGTGCCTGCAGGCCATCGCCGACCTGCCGGACAAGGTGCGCCGCGAGCTGGAGCGCGACGAGGAGATCGCCGAAATGTCGAAGGTCTACCGCTACGCCGACAACTTCCTTTACCTGGGGCGCGGTTACAATTTTCCGGTGGCGTTGGAAGGCGCGCTCAAGCTCAAAGAGATTTCCTACGTTCACGCCGAAGGCTACCCGGCGGCGGAGATGAAGCACGGCCCCATCGCGCTGGTGACGCGCTTTATGCCCGTTATCTTTATTGCGATGAAGGACTCGACCTACGACAAGGTGAAGTCCAACATCGAGGAGGTGATCGCCCGCGACGGCTCCGTCATCGCCATCACCGACGCCGATAATCACGAGCTTGACGACATGTGCGAGTACGTGATGCGCGTTCCCGAAACGATGGAGTTTTTGCTGCCGCTGCTGACGGTGGTGCCGCTTCAGCTCCTCAGCTACCACATGGCCGTCTTGCGCGGCTGCGACGTGGATCAGCCTCGCAACCTCGCCAAGAGCGTGACAGTGGAATGAGGGGGCAAGCTGGCAAGTTGCAGGTTGGCAGGTTGGTGGGCATCTCTACGCTGACTCGGGCAGGTTCCGCAGCGTGAGCGCCAGCGCCGTGCCGCCCGTCACCGCCGCCGGCATCACCAGCACGTTCAGGAGCGGCATCCAGAGCAGCAGCGTCGCACCCGCCCCGAAGCCGAACGTGAGCGCGGGACGCCGACGTAGAATTCGCAGCTTGCGCCGCAGGCCGAGACCGTGACGCGCGAGGCAGATGTCGGCGTACTCCCACGCCAGAAAGAACGCGCTCAGGGTAAAGCCGAGCACGGTGGCCGCCGCGCTTCCGACACCCGGCACGACGTTCAGAAGCAGCACCGGGACGAGTAACACGCCGTACAGCGTCGTGATGAACGCGGTGGAGGCAACCGACCGCAGCGTAACGCGCCAGAGCGGTTCATCGGAGTTGCGCACGCCGCCGGTAAGGACCTGCTCGGTGCGTTCGGAGAGGCGGTCGTTAAGCGGACTGACGACGACCCCGCCTACCAGCAGCGCCGCGACGTAAGCCAGCACCAGTCCCGCGATGAGGGCGAGCGCATACACGACGTACCAGCCAAGCGTCAACGCTCCCGACGGCTCGGCCCAGATCCAGCGCGCCAGCGCGTCGTCGGCCAGCGTCAGCGCGAGCGCGGCGGCTCCGGTGAACAGGGCGAGGTGAACGAGCGCGGGCAGCGCGGCGTAGCGCCACAGGTTGCGCTCGCGCCACAAGAAGCGAGCGGCGCGAAACGGCAAGAGTAGCGCCGCTGTGAACTGCGCAGAGGCCGAGCTGTTCTCGCTGGCGGGCAGCGTCTTCAGAAACGAATTAGGAGAAGAAGCCACGCGAGCGCGAGCCAATCGAAAATCGTCACTCGAGCAGCCCCGTCTCCTCTCCCGCCTTGCGGAGCGCCTCGCGTTGCTCACTGGTCAGCTCGTCCGGGATAAGCACATCAACGTGGACGTAGAGGTCACCGGTGTCGTCTTCCGTTTTCACGCCTTGCCCGCGCAGCCGAAACGTCTCGCCCGGCTGCGTGCCCGCTGGCACCGACAGCTTGATGCCGTTGCCGTAGGCGTTCTCGACGCGCAGCGACGCGCCGAGCAACGCATCGAAAAGCCCTATCTCGGCGTCTACGTGCAGATCATCGCCTTCGCGCCGGAAGCGCGGGTGATCGGCGACCTCGAACGTCACGTACAGGTCGCCGCGCTGCCCGCCCGGTCCGGCCTGTCCGCGCCCGCGAAGCCGCACCTTGTGGCCGTGGCGCACGCCCTTCGGAATCGTGAGGCGCACGTGCTCCCCGCCCGGCAGTTTCACTTCCTGCTTGCCGCCCGCGAGCGCCTGGCCGAACGAAAGCTGGAGCTTCGTTTCCACGTCCTGCCCCCCACGCTGCTGCCGTCGCCCGCGCGAGCGTCGCTGCTGCGCCGCCCCGCCGCCGCCGAACGGACCGCCGCCCGCCTGCTGCTGCGCACCGCCGAACAAGCTCTGGAAGAAGTCGCTGAAGCCGCCGTGCCCGCCGCCGAAGCTCTCGAATGGGTTGCCCTGCCCCTGCTCGAAGCGCACGCGCTGCCGTCCGCCGCCTCCCATGTCGCTGAAGCCACCACCACCGCGCGGGTCGAAGCCGCCGCGACCGCCGCCCATGCCGCCGAACGGATTGTTGCGCACGGCGTCGTACCGCTCGCGCTTCTCCGGATCGCTGAGCACCGCATTGGCTTCCTGAATCTCCTTGAACTTTTCCTCGGCCTTCGGGTCGTCCGGGTTGCGGTCCGGGTGGTACTCTTGCGCCAGCTTGCGATAGGCTTTTTTGATCTCTTTCGCGTCCGCGTCCTCGCTCACGCCCAGAATGTCGTAGTAGTCTTTCGTATCCGGCATAGCAGTGTGCAAAAATGCTCGTCAACGCTTATGTTGGAGTGTCAGATTTGCAGCCTTCCGGCCTTCCGTTGCATTCAATGACCGCACGCATAGATCGTGCCATGTTAGGAGGTTATGAATCTATGAGACTAAGAGTCTATGATCATAGGCTCGTAGACTCATAGATTCTCCGACTCCTGAGTCAGTGCATCTGGGCGCGCAGTTCCTGGGCGTAGGAGCGGCTGACGCGCACGTGGTCGCCCGTGCGCATCGCGGCGCGGGACCGCCGTTCGAGGCGTTTCGGCAAGTTGCAGCTCCGCTCGGTGAATAGCGGCGAGCAGCGACGAATCGCACTTGGCGGCTTTGATGTTCTGTTGGAATTGCTCACGTCCCTGCGTATTCTGTATATCGCTGAAGGTGCAGTGGGCCCCATCAGGTTTACCGCAAGAGATCGCGGAGGGCGCGAAGATGGAAGAGGGAGCTTTTGAAAATGGAGAATAGAAGATCGCTTCTCAGTTTCACCATCCTACGCCATTCTCTATTCCCGATCCTCTATTCGCTTCGTCATAGACTCCTCCCATGAGCATCGACAAAGTCCTGATCGCTAACCGAGGGGAAATCGCCGTGCGCGTCATCCGCACGTGCCGCGAGCTGGGCGTCCGCACGGCGACGATCTTCAGCGAGGTCGACCGCACGGCGCTGCACGTGCGCGTGGCCGACGAAGCCTACGCCGTCGGTCCCGCACCGTCCGACGAGTCGTATCTGGTGATCGACAAGATTCTGGCAGCAGCCAAGAAAAGCGATGCCGATGCCATTCATCCCGGCTACGGCTTTTTGTCCGAGAACGCCGATTTTGCCGAGGCGTGCGCGGAGGCGGGCATTGCGTTCATCGGGCCGCCGCCGGAGACCATCCGCGCGATGGGCGACAAGACGGCGGCGCGCGCGCTCATGGAAGAAGCGGGCGTCCCGATGGCGCCCGGCACCACCGATGCCGTGGCCGACCCCGACGAGGGCGCGGAGATCGCGCGTGAGATCGGCTTCCCGGTGCTCATCAAAGCGGCGGCGGGCGGCGGCGGAAAGGGGATGCGCGTCGTCGAAGAGCCGGGCCAGTTCGCGCAGGCCATGAAGCAGGCCGGCCGTGAGGCGGAAGCGTCGTTCGGCGACGGGCGCGTCTTCATCGAGAAGTACATCCGCGAGCCGCGGCATCAGAAGGTGATCGAGGAGGCGCCCTCGTCGGTGCTGACGCCGGAGGTGCGCCGCGAGATGGGTGAGGCGGCGGTGGCGGCGGCGGAGTCGTGCGGCTACCGAAACGCCGGGACGGTCGAGTTTCTGGTGGACGCCGACCTGAACTTTTATTTCATGGAGATGAACACGCGCCTTCAGGTAGAGCATCCGGTCACGGAGTGGATCACCGGCGTCGATCTGGTGGCCGAGCAGATCCGCATTGCCGAGGGCGAAGAGTTGGAGTACACGTCGGCGGATCTGGCGATGAACGGTCATGCCGTGGAGTGCCGGGTCTACGCCGAAGATCCAGCGAATGACTTTTTGCCCGATCCGGGGCCGCTCCGACGCCACCATGCCCCGGACGGATTCGGCGTGCGCGTGGACAGCGGCGTGGAGCAGGGCGGCGCAGTGCCCATCCACTACGACCCCATGATCTCGAAGCTCACCACATGGGGGCCGGACCGCGAGGCTGCGATCCGGCGCATGGAGCGCGCGCTCTCCGAGTACGAGGTCGCCGGCCCGCAGACGACGATTCCGTTCTGCCGCTTCGCCATGCAGCACGAGGCGTTCCGCCGGGGCGACTTCTCGACGCACTTCATCGACGAGCACTTCGACGCCGACGCGCTCTGGCCCGACGATCCCGAAGGCGACCGCGCGGCGGCATTGGCGGGGGCGCTCTACGAGGCCAGGAGCTTATGCTGACGTTTGAGCGCCAAAGGTCGTCCGTTCGCAAGTCGCAGGTCCCCTCGACTTTCAGATTTCGCTCTTACGTGAAAAGAGCGCCTGTCCCAACGGGCACGACCCCACCTGAAAGCGTCAGATTTTTCAACCTTCAGATCTTCGGCCTTCCCGGAAACTCAACCCGCCCCCGGCGACGTTGTACTTGAGGCGAAGGTGGTTAACCCAGTACCGGTGTGGGCGTGCGTGGGTATGGGCATTGTGAGTTCCTTCTCCAAACGTCCACACTCCCGTACTCCCAAACTCTCACGTCGGATGTCGTGCATCGTTTTCAGCGTTCGGGTCAGTAAACGTCCTCGAAGTTCATGACGAAATTCTCGCTGGATCGCAAGACGACGCTGTTGGCCGGCATCGGGCTGGTGCTCGTGGGCTTGCTGGCAGGCGTGCTCCTGATGCTCACGGCGGGTCGCCCGCGTCCGGTCGTCATGACGCGGCAGGCAGAGCCGGTGCGCATCGGCGGGGAGGCGGAGCCGGCGAAACCGGCGGCGCTCTCGGACTCCGGCGAGGCGCAAAACGCGGCTGCTCCGCAACAGCGGCGCGCAACCGAACTAACCGATCTCAACCGGCGCTTCCGCAAGATGACGGAGCGCATTCGCCCGGCGGTCGTCTCCATCCGCGTGCAGGGCCAGGAAGGCGCCGACTGGTTCGACGGCTTCCGCAAAGACGACCGGGGCTTCTTCAAGCGGCGCAAGCAACGCCGGAGCGCGGGCAGCGGCGTCCTCATCACCGAAAAGGGCCACATCGTCACGAACAGCCACGTCGTGAAGGGAGCGGGCGCGATCCAGGTGACGCTGGTCGACAAGCGCGAGTACGAGGCCGAGGTCGTCGGCAACGACCCCTCCACCGACATGGCCGTCCTCAAGATAGGGGGCGACGACCTACCCGCAGCGACGCTCGGCAACTCCGACAACGTGAAGGTGGGCGACCGCGTGCTGGCCGTGGGCAACCCGTTTGGGCTGTCGTCTACGGTGACGGCGGGCATCGTGAGCGCCCTGGGCCGGCAGGTCGGCATCATCAACGACCGGTTCCGCATCGAGAACTTCATTCAGACCGATGCCGCCATCAATCCCGGCAATTCCGGCGGCGCGCTTGTCAACATGAAGGGCGAACTGATCGGCATCTCGACGGCCATCGCCACCGAGGACGGCACAAACGCGGGCTACGGCTTCGCGGTGCCGTCGAACCTGATGGAGCGCGTGGCAAAGGATCTGATCGCCTACGGCGAGGTGCGGCGCGGCTACCTGGGCGTTTCCATCAGTGAGGTGAACGCCGACCGAGCGCGCGATCTGGGCCTGGAGTCCATCGCGGGCGTGTACGTGGCCGACGTGCGCAGCAGCGGCGCTGCCGACCGCGCCGGCCTGTGCTCGGGCGACGTGGTGCTGGCCGTGGAGGGCCGCCCCGTGAACGCCCCCAACGAGTTGCAGAGCGCCATCGCGCGCCACCATCCGGGCGACCGGCTGACGGTAAAAATATGGCGCGAGGGCGCGCGCAAACGCTACGAGGTGGAGCTTATGAGCAAAGACGCGCCGGCCTACGCCAGCTGGTTCGACGACTCGTCGGGCGACGACGATGCAGGATCACCGGATGGCAACGACAATGCGCCGCGCGACCCGTCGGGCAATGAGGTCTTCGAGCTGGGCGAATGGGGCGTTGGCGTTCAACCGCTCTCCGAAGACGACAGGCAGGACTACGACGTGCAGCGGGGCGTCTACGTGGCGTACGTCGAGAAAGGCGGGCCGGCGGGCCGGGCCGGGCTGCCGCGCGGCGTGGTGCTGAAGAAGGTGGCGGGCCAGCCGGTGTCGTCGATAGAGGACGTGCTGAAAGCCTTCGGGCACGCGGGCGCCAGCGAAGCCGTGCTCCTACGCGTGAAGCGGCGCGATGGGCAGACGGCCTTCTATGAGGTCGAACCACCGCGTTGAGTGTGGAGGTGTGGATGTGTGTAGGTTCGTAAATGGATGTGTCATCCAAGTTGTGGGGTAAGCGCTGATGCAAAAATATTTTGCTGTTCCTTGCGCAGCACATTGCGAACGCAAGGCGTTCTC
>PXTQ01000072.1 GCA_003022505.1 Bacteroidetes bacterium QS_8_64_10
CCCACCTACCACCAGCACCATCAGCACGTCGCCGAGGTAGGTAGTCGCGTGCATAAACCGGAGCACCGCGTCGCTCACGCCTCGTGCGAGCGCCGCCTGCACGCCTTGGTCGATGCGATAAAGCGTCTCGCGGCTCATCCAACTGTCCGCGATCTCGGCGAAGACGTAAACCGCTCCGATAAACAGGACGAAGCCACCCAGCACCGCCAGCTTACGTGCCGCGCCCTGTGCGATCCGGGTGCGAAGCGGCCTCCAGCAACGAGGAAGGTGGACCAGCAGCCAGTCGTCAGCACGGCGGAACGGACGTGCGAGCGCAGCGGCCCGCCGGGTGAGGACGTACAGAAAGGCCCCGCCCAGCGCCAGCAGAAGCAACGCACCTCCCACGCTCCATAGCAAAGCTCCCGCGTCTTGCTGCCAAGAGATCGTCATCGTAAGGTCGTTGGAGCAAAAATGAAAGAACCGCGAAGCGTTTGTCTTTCCAAAAAGCTGCGCCTACATTTACACCTCGTTCTTTGCACATGCCTCGCAGGTTCCCGGCTTTCCGAGTCGGGATTGAAAGGGAACCCAGGGATTCGATTGACGAATGGCGATTGTCGAGTGACGATTCAGTCCACTCGTCAATCCGCAATCGACAATCGAAAAGGTAAAAGTCTGGGGCTGTACCCGCAACTGTAAGCTGCTTTCGCGCACCGCGCGGTCACTGTCTGTAACGGATGGGAAGACCGCGCCGAGATGAGACGCGCCTCTCCGGTCCGACCGGGGCCGGGGGAGCAGCAAGCCAGGAGACCTGCCTGCGAGCGCTTTCACGCCAATCGATCCTCCGGGAACAGAGGTGACGGCAGGTCCCGCGCATTCCGCTCGCGCATCTTTACATCTCCGGGCAGCGTCGGTCATAGCCTGATCCTCGTGCTTTTGAGGATGAGGCTTTTTGTATGACCGCTGCTGCTTTTCGATTTTTCGTTCGAGGGGAATTCTCCGTCCCCCCCCTCCTGCCAGAAACGACGCTATCGCTATCCCATAGGGGAGATGCGACATGTCGCGTCTCTACTACGGTTTTTGCGTGCGGCCTCTTCGTCTCAGCGCTTCTGCTGCTCGCGCCGGGTCGCACCCTCGCCCAGGTCGACACGCTGCGGGCGTCCACGCTCGACACGACGTTGGCGCTGCCGCGCGTCACGGTCACGGCCCGCGCCGCTTCCGTCACGCCCGCCGAGGCTCCCGCGCGCCTCACCCGGATCGGCCCACAGGCGCTCCAGGCGTCCGGCGTGCAAAACGTGGGCCGCCTGCTCGCCGAGCGCAGCGGCGCGTTCGTCAAGAGTTACGGCGGCGGCCAGCTGGCAACGCTCTCGATGCGCGGGGCGGGCGCGGCGCAAACGCTCGTGCAGCTAAACGGGCACGCCATCACCAGCCCGCAACTCGGCCAGCTCGACCTCTCGCTGCTGCCCACCTCGCTGTTGCGCGCCATGGAGGTGCGCCCCGGCGGCGGCTCGGCGCTGCATGGCGCGGGCGCGCTGGGCGGCGTCGTCAACCTGTGTACGCAACGGCCCGGCAAGCGTGCGGCGGCGACCGTCACGGGCGAATACGGCGCGTTCGGGAAGCGTACGGGCAGGCTCGCCTTAACCGGAAGTGCGGCGGGCGTCGGCGGATTGGTGGTGGGCGAATACGCGACGACGAACGGCGATTACCCGTACTTGGACGAATCGCACTTCCCGTCCCAAACGGTGCGCCGCCGCAACGCCGACCGCACGCGCCGCTCGCTGTTCGGGGCCTTCGACGTGCGCGCTGCCGAACCGGTACAGCTTCAGGTGGGCGGCTGGTATCAACGGACGGAGCGCGGCCTGCCGCCCATCGGGTCGGCGCGGGCGCGGCAGTGGGACCGGCACCTGCGCCTCTGGGCCGACGCGACGTGGCCGCGCTCCTGGGGGGCGCTGCACCTCGGCGGCCTCGTGCAACGCACCGCGCTTCGCCACGCGCAGCAGGGTCTCGACCAGACGGGCCGCACCCTCACGGCCACGCTGCGCGGCAGCGCCGATATCGCGCTCGCGCCGCGCTGGCGTCTTCGGAGCGGGCTGGAGAGCAGCTTCAGCCGGGCGCGCCACCCCCAGCTGGCTGGCGACGCTCGCCGGGGCCACGCGAGCCTGTTTGCGCGCGCCACCGGACGCTACGGCGCGGTGCGGCTGTTTCCGGCACTCCGGCTGGACGGCTACGCCGAGACGCGCAATCCGACTCGCCTGGCCGTCAGCCCGCAGCTCGGCCTCAACTGGCAGCTCATTTCAGCGCTGCATCTCAAGGCGCGCGCCGGGCAGGCCTTTCGGATGCCGACGTTCAACGACCGCTACTGGCAGCCCGGCGGCAACCCGGACCTGCGCCCCGAACGGAGTTGGAACGCCGAAGCCGGCCTGTTCGCGGGCGATGCGCGCCGCCACGCCGAAGTTACCGTTTATGCGAGACGAGCGCGCGACAAGATCGTGTGGCGCGACACCGGCGGATACTGGTCGCCCATCAACGTCGGCAGGACGCGCGCGCTGGGCCTGGAGGCCTCGCTCGAAAGCCGCTGGGCGCTCGGCCCGCTGGCGGGGCGCGGCGGGCTGTTCTATACCCTCACCGATGCCCGCAACCGCGCCGCCCCCAACGCCTCCACGTATAACGAGCAGCTTCGCTACGTTCCGCGCCACAAGCTCAAGAGCCATCTGACGGTCGGACTCAGCCCCGCTGCGCTCGACCTCGACGCGCGTTACGTGGGCCGCCGCTACGTGACGAGCGACGGCGGCTCCTCGCTCAATCCGTACCTCGTCGCGGGCGCGCAACTTCGCCTCGCGTGGCAAATGCAAGGCGCACGCTTCCGGCTCGCCGGGCGGCTCAACAACGCGCTCGGCACGCGCTACGAGGTGCTCGACAATCGCCCGATGCCGCCGCGCCACGCGCAGGTTCGCCTCTCGATTAGCACCGGTCCGTAGCTCTTTTCACCATCTCGCGTAATTACCGGTCGACGCGCCGCGTCGCTACATCGGTTTTCGGAAAAGACGTTGCAGCGCAACGTTTCTACGTTATCGTTTCTTTTTTCACGCACAATCGCACCTTTTCATGACCCACGCACACCATTTCGCTTCTCGCTTTTCTTCAACCTCGCCAACGCGGAAGGACCGCATGGATGAACCGGGAGGTTGCGCTCATCCGAATGGAAAGACGCGGTATGCTGCGTCTCTACGGTTTCTAAAAAACCCCCTGTCGCTCGCGTTCCGGCGGATAGCCCTTCCGGTAATCGGCGTCGCTCTGCTCGTTGCGCTTTCCGGCTGCGATCTGCTGGGCGGCGAGGAAGAAGGCGATTCCGCCGTCACGACCGGCGTGTACGTCGCCAACCAGGGCAACTTTAGCGACGGCAACGGCTCCGTGTCGGTCTACGACCCGCAAGAGGAAACCGTCGACCACCCCGCCGTCTCCGATCTGAGCTCCATCGTGCAGAGCATCACCGTCACCGACGAGCGGCTGTACGTGATGGCAAACACCGGTCCGTTCGTGGACGCCTACACGCTGGAGGATCTCTCGCAGATCGGGCAGGCCACGGACTTGAGCGGTCCGCGCTACATGGCCGTCGTCAGCGACAACAAGGCGTACGTGACGAATTACACGTTTGGCCAACCTTCCACCGTTTCCGTGCTTGATTTAACCAGCATGGAGGTCACTAAAACGATTGACGTCAACGGTTCGGCGGGGACACGGAGACGGATGAGATAACGGAGCGTATAAACGCCGATTGCGACAGCCCGCGCTCGGTGTTTGCCGACGACGAGGACGACGTGTGGGTCGTCTGCACGGGCGTGACGATGCGCGACGGCGACGGCAACGTCACGGGCCGGACGAACGGCGCGATCCGCGTGCTCGACGGCGCGACGGGCGAGATCACGAAGCGCATGGACGCGAACAGCCAGCTCGGAGGAAGTCAGGGCGCGTTTTACTCGGCGCAAGCTGAAGAAGCCTACATCATAAAGAGTGAACGCCAACTGATTCGCCTTGACACGGAAGACAACACGCGCACGACGACGCTCGGCCCGCTCGACGGCGACCCCATCGGGGCGGTCGGCTACGACGCTCGCAGCCGGCAGCTCTACGTGGGGCACGTGCCGGGCTTTAGCTCGCGCGGTGACGTTACGATCCACGAGCGAAACGGCGAGCAGACCGGCAGCTTCACCGCCGGCGTCGCGCCCACGTACATCACGTTCCGTGCGGAAGAGTGAGAACCCACCGCGTACATGTGTGGCGTGAACGCTGAAAACACCAGAGACGTTTCGCCGAAACGTCTCTACTACCGCGACAAAATGCACGTTGCGGTTTCGAAGACGCACACGCTAAACTCGTACGAATTCATAAATCCACGCTCGCCGAAAATACCACGACAGACTGCAACATCTGAATTGAATCGAGCATAAGCGCACCGCCCCCGCGTCACGCCGCCTCGGCAGCCGCAGGTTCTTCCGCACCTGCAACCCCCAGCTCGTTATCCGCGAGGTGTGCCAAATTCGGCTCGTCGACGCGCTCATCACGCTCGATCTCGCCGTCGCGCAGGTGGACGATGCGGCGGGCGTGGTGGGCGATGTCGTTCTCGTGCGTGACCACCACGAGCGTGTTTCCGCGCCGGTAGAGGTTCTCGAAGAGGCGCATGATGTCGTGGCCCGTGTCGGTGTCGAGGTTGCCGGTCGGCTCGTCGGCCAGGATGAGCGAGGGGTTGTTGACGAGCGCGCGGGCCACAGCCACGCGCTGGCGCTGCCCGCCGCTCAGCTCGTTGGGCCGGTGGTCGAGGCGGTCGCCGAGGCCCACGCTGCGGAGGGCGCGGGCGGCCATCTCGCGGCGCTCCGAACGGGGCGTGCCGCTGTAGATGAGCGGCAATTCCACGTTCTGAAGGCAGTCCGCGCGCGGGAGCAAGTTGAACGTCTGGAAGACGAAGCCGATCTCGCGGTTGCGAATTTCGGCCAGCTCGTCGTCGGTCTTGGCGCTGACGTTCTCGGAGCGCAGCACGTAGCCGCCGGAGGAGGGCGTGTCGAGGCAGCCGACCATGTTCATCATGGTGGATTTGCCGGAGCCGCTCGGCCCCATGACGGCGAGGAATTCGTTGGCGTGGACGTCGAGGGAGACGCCGGCGAGCGCGTGCACGTCCTGCGATCCCATCTGGTAGGTTTTCCAGAGGTCGCGCAGCTGGATGAGCGCTGCTTGGCCGTCGGTTTGATCGTTCATGGCGGGTGCTTTTTGGTTTGAGACGTTGCGGCGCAACGTCTTTACGGGGTTTGCGCCGAGGCGCCTTCAGGTAATGCGCCGGGACGATCACAACGACGCCCGCTGCGCAGAGCCGCCGTTGCCGCCACCGCCGCCCTTCTCCTCAGCGTCTACCTTCATACCCGGCTTGAGGCGGCGGCTTACCACGCGGTACGGCCCCGTGATGACCGTCTCGCCGCCGTCGAGGCCCGACGTGATCTGGATGTAGCGGTCGTCGGCGATGCCGGTCTTGACGGGCCTCATGCGCGCCTTGCCGTCCTTCACGAGAAAAACGACCTTGCGCAGGTCCTCGCCGCCGGACCGTTTCTGTTGCGCCCCGTTCTTCTTCGAAGCCTGCGTGGAATCAGACGTTTCGGCCTGCGTGGCGTCCTGGCCGGGTTGCATCTCGTTGAAGTCGCGCACGGTGACGGCCTGAATAGGCACGGACACGGCGTTGAACTCGGTCTGCGTGAACACGTCGGCGGTACCGCTCATGCCGGGCCGCAGCGCAGCGATCTTCGGCGCGGCGGGCGTCGTCTCACGCGGGCCGGTCTGCGGCGTGTTCGCTCCGCCCCCCGCCCCGGAGCCAACGGACGTGCTGCCAGGGGGCGTTTGGTCGGCGTAGATGCGCACCTTGACGGGAAAGTTGGTCACTTGCTGCTGCGTGCCCTGCCCGCTGACGCGCGCGGAGTTGGCGATTTCCGTCACCTCGCCCAGAAACGACCGGTCCGGGAGGGCGTCGATCTCAATGCGCGCGGTGTCGCCGTCGGCCACGTTGATGACGTCGTTTTCGTTTACGTCCACCTCCATCTCCATCTGATCCAGCAGCGCGATGCGCATCAGCTCGGTGCCGGCGCGCTGCCGCGTGCCCACCACGCGCTCGCCCTCCTCCACGTTGAGCCGGCTCACGGTGCCGGTCATGGGCGCGAAGATTTCCGTCTGCTGGAGCTGTTCGGTGGATTGCTGAAGACTGGCCTGCGCGCTCTGAAGGCGATACTTGGCAGCGTCGCGCTGGGCCTTCGCCACCTCGTACTGCGCTTGCGCGTTCTGAAGCTCGCTCTTAGAAATGGCCTCCTTCTCGTAAAGCTTCTTCTGGCGCTCAAGCTCCTGTCTGGCCTGCAGGAGATCTGCCTCGGCCTGCTGCATGTTGGCTTTCTGCTGAAGCACGTTGGCGGAGGCCTGCTCGCGGCGCGCCTGGTACTCGTCCGCCTCGATGCGCGCCAGCAGGTCGCCCTTGCGCACCTTCTGCCCCTCACGCACGGGCAGCTCCGTGATCTCGCCCGACACGTCTGGGCTGATGTTGACCTCCACTTCGGGCTGGACCTTGCCGGAGGCCGTGACGACCTGCGTGAGCTGGCGTCGCTCGGCCTGGGCCGTCTCCACGGTGGGGCCGCCGTCGCCGCCGCCCACCCAGCCGAAGGAATACGCGGCGGCCCCCAGAATCACGAGCAGCCCCGCGAGAAGGCCGATGATGATGAGAACGCGGCGCGTGGCGCTTTTCGTTTTGGCCATGACGGTTCAGGTTGCAAGAGGTTACAGGTTGCAGGTTGCTGACCTCAAAACACGCAACGCGAGAACGCGCCCAACGCCTACTCAAACAAAGACGCGCTGGGATCGAGCGTGCCGGTGTAGTACTTGAGCAGGTTTTGCTGGAAAAAGTAATCGTAGCGAGCTTCCACGCGGTCGCTCTGCGCCTGCACGAAGCGGCTGCGAGCCTGCGACAGCTCCACGATGGTGGCCGCGCCCAGTTCGTAGCGCTGCTCGGCGGCGCGCAGGGCCTGCTCGGCGGCGCGCACCTGCTGGCGCGTCACGCTCAGGCGCTTGCGGGCCGTCTCATAATTCTGATACGCACGGCGTACCTGCACGGCCACCTGCTGGCGCCGATCTTGAAGGGCGAGGCGCGCATTCTCGCGCTGCACCCGCGCCTGCTCGACACGGTGGCGCGTGCGGAAGCGGTCGAAGAGCGGATAGCTGATGCTCAGGCTCACGGAGCCGCCACGCCGCTGGTCGAGCTGGTCTCCGACGCTGACACGCCGAAACGCTGGGTCCGCGCCGGTGCCGGGGCGTGGCAGCTGAATCGGCTCGCCGCCACCGACAGGCTGCACGGTAACGAGTTCTGGTTCAGTGCCCGTGCCGGGGATGGGTTGCCGGGCGGCGCTCGACCAGTTGCTGCCGTAGTTGGCGCTCAGGTCGAGGCTGGGCCAGTAGCCCGCTTCAGCCACTTCGAGGCCCTCGTCGGCGGCCTCAATCTCGGCGCGGTCGGCTGCCAGGTCGGGGCGCTTCTGATAGGCGCGGCGCAAGAGCGCGGCGAGGTCGCAGCGCGCGGGCGACTCCACCGAGTCCGCCACGGCAGGTGCCTGAAAATCGTACGCGCCGAACGGGTCGAGCTGGAGCGTCTCGATCAGCTGGGTGCGGCCCAGGTCGTACTGCTGGCGCGCGTTCAGGAGATCCAGCTCGGCCTGCGCGACCTCGGCAGGTTTTCCTTCTGGACCTGCACCTGCTCGCGCCGCCGGATGAGCGTCAGAAACTCCGACATCACGTTGAAGACGACGGTTTGCCGCGCGCGCTGGTAGCTCTGCTCGCTCGCCTCGGCCTGGTGCTCGGCCTGCCGGTAGCCGGCCACGTCGCCGAAGCCGTTGAACAGATTCACGCTCGCCCGTGCGCCGCCTTCCACGGTTTCGTTCGTCTCGCTGACGATGCCGCCCTCCTGCTGGCTGAAGGTGCGCCCGTAGCGCTGCGTACCGCCCAACGACATGCTCAGCGATGGGTAGAACGCGGAGCGCGCCTGCGAGATGCCGATCTCCTCGATGCGCGCGGCGTTAGCCTCCTGCTTCAACGTGGCGTTTTGGCGCAGGGCCGTCCGCACGGCCTCACTGAAGGTGATCGTGGTGGTGTCCGACTCGGCGGAAGAGGATTGCGCCCGCACCGGCGGCGGCGCGGCAAGTAGGCTGCCTGCAAGAAAAGCGAGAGCGATCAGGCGTGCAGAAAAGACACGTGCAACGGTCATGGACAGCGGGCAATACGCCGCGTGCGAAAGGATCGTGCTGATCCCTTTAACGAAGCGACCGGCAGAATTGTTACACCGGTCTGGGGCGCGAGGGCGTGGGAGCACGGGAGTGCGGGCGAGGGGGAAGGGACCGTCGCTACGCTTCGTGAATTGCTTGCTTCGTGGCGCTCGTTTCCCCGTTCTCCCCGAAAGTCAGCGTGTTCGTGTTTGCTCGCCTGCACCGTTTTCGTCCAACTTACCCGTTGAAGTCGCACTAAGAAGCTGTTTGGCAAATCGCTCAAGGGCTGTGCGTGCATCCTTTACTTCGTCAGTCGCCTTCGGCTCGTGTCCGCGTGACCGCCTCCCGCCCCGTCGACCCATAGCACGGCTATGCGCCTCGCAAGTCGTGGTCTGTCACGCGAAAATTCTGTCTAAGGCCAGCGCGCCAACGCCCAGACGCGCAACCGCAGACCGCCAACCATCCAACCAGCAACCAGAAAGAAGCGGAGGGGGAGGGATTCGAACCCCCGGTGCCACAGCGGGCACGCCGGTTTTCAAGACCGGTGCATTCGACCAGGCTCTGCCACCCCTCCGGGAGTGTGTAAGCCTCTGTCTTGTAGTTACTTACGCGCAATCAAAATAGTTTGTGCGTAATGCTCGCTATCGGCACTTGTACACAGTACTGTACACAGAACCTCGGATAGAGACGCCGTGTTGCCGTTGGTTAAGTTCGTGATATAGCGTGTGTGATAGCGCTCCGCGCAGTAGTTTTGCGCGAAGCTGTTGCGCCTGTACACATTGGGGGTGTTGGGGTTTCGGAAATCACCTTGCGGATTCAGTAGCAATCTTGGTCAACCCGCCTGATCGAAAGCTCATGGCTGCACGCGCAGGTCTACGCGGGCGGCCTCTCGGCGGCGTGGCGGCGCGCAGGTGCCTTGCCTGCGGCCCCGGATGGGTGTACCGTAGAGTGTACCGAAAGCCGCCAAAAAGGCTGGATATGAAGCACAGTAGAGACTCGATAGGGCAAGTCGCTTTTCACGTCCTCGCAGTGCCAAAATCGCCCGCTGCGCGCCGCAATTGGAACCACGCCTGCCTGCGGCGGTAGCTTACTACGCAATCACCAAAAGCACGCGCCTGTAGCTCAGCTGGATCAGAGCGTCGGTTTCCGGTACCGAAGGTCGGGGGTTCGAATCCTCCCAGGCGTACCAATTCACTTCTTGTAAGTCGTTGTAATCGCAGCGGTTGCGGCAACGGATCTGAACGCCGTCTACAGCCCTTCTACAAAACGTGCGTTCAGTCGCTTTTGAAAGCGTTTTGTACTTGCCGAGCGGCGTCGTCGAGAAGTACGTCGGCGTAGACGTTGGTGGTCATGGTGATGGTGGCGTGGACGAGCATCTCGATCTCCATTTCAGCAGTTGCCTACACGGCTCAATGCCCCCTACCCTCACGTTCCAACGTGAAAATCACACTTCACCGTTTACTTGTTGCAACAAACAAAAGAGCAAAAGATTTAACGTGAGTGCTCAATTTTCCCTCACCCAAAACACAGAGACCTACCATGAGCTTACGCGATGACGTCAACGAATTGAACCGGATGATCCTTCAGGGAGAAATTCTGGACGCCTTCGACAAGTTCTACGCCGAGGACGTGGTGATGCAGGAGGACAGCGACGAGCCGCGCCGGGGTAAAGCTGCCAATCGCGAGTATGAGGAGCAGTTCGTCGCCAGCCTCGAACAATTCCACGACGCCGAGATCCGCGCCGTGGCGCTCGATGAGGAGAACGGCGTGGCAATGATCGAGTGGTTTATGGACGTGACCGTCGCCGGCCAGGGCCGCACCCAAATGGAGCAGATTGCCGTTCAGCGCTGGGAAGACGGCCAGGTCGTCCACGAGCGTTTCTACCACGCCTGACTCGAGGGCGAAAAGTGAAAAGAGCAAGGAAAGGCAGCGAACGCCTCTCCCTTCCCTTTCCCGTTACGCTTTTCCGCAGATCAGGCGGTGTCTCTGGCCGAAACGGCCCCCGCTGAACGGGAGGCAGACCCTTCCGCGCCGGTCCACCGGGCGTTGCCCCAACCGATGACGCCGTAAAGACGCAGCGCCGCTGCGTCTGCTCGTCCAGAGGAATACAGGCGGTCGAGAAAGGTCGTCACGCGGCAGCGCTCGTGGCGCGGAGCGCGTCGAGGAGCGCCTCGAACTCGTCGCGGCAATCCGAGCAACGCTTCAGATGATCCTGAACGAGCGGCAGCGCCTCCTCCGGCGACTTGCCGGCCAGATGCAGTTCCGCAAAACGGTCCAGTTCCTCGAAGCATTCCTGACAGTCGATCTCGTCGGGGCGGGTGCGCACGGCCATGCGCACCATCTGCCGCAGCATGTCGGGCGTTAGTTTCATGGCGTTCGTACATTAGTGACGCGGAGAACCGGGAAAGTCTTACCCGCGTTCGAGTTCGGCCAGAAGATCGTCGGAGGAAAGGTCCTGTTTTTCCAGTTCGCTCTTGAGATTCTTGCGGGCATCGTGGATCAGTTTGTAGAGCGCATTGCGGTTCGTGTCCATGCGGCGGGCCACCTCCTGGAGCGGCATGTCCTGCATCACGGCGTTGAGGGCGGTGCGCTGCTTCTCGGTAAGCTGCTCCTCGATGATGCGCTCGACGCGCGCGAGCAGCATCTGATCGGAGGTCTGCTCGTCGGGGCCGTGCGTCGGGTCGGCGAAGGCGGGCGCGCTGTCCTGAGCGTCGCGGTCCGGCGCGGTCAGGTCGGCCAGCGAGACGTTTTCCCAGCGCTTGCGCCGCAGCCGCGAGAAGGCAAGGTTGACGGCTACCTTCTGCGCCCACGTGGTGAACTTGCTCTCGCCGCGAAAGGAGTCCATGCGGTCGAGGATGCGCAGGAGAGCGTCTTGCGCGAAGTCCTCGGCCAGCGGCTCGACGTCGCGGTCTATGCGCTTGCGGAGGGTGGCCTCCAGGCCGCGCACCAGCACCGCGCGCAACTCCTCCAGCGCGTCTTCGTTGCGCGGGGGGCGCAGGGCCTCAAGCCATTCCTCGTTGGTCTGGAAGGGCGGGCTGGTCGCATCGTCGCGGCGGCGCAGCCAGTCGAGCAGTCCCATGAGCTAAACGGCGTTATGTTGACAGGTTTTCATGTTGCAGGCGTGCAAGGATCGGATTGTGCATCCACCGCCCTTCCCTGACCGTGAAGAAAGATTGCATGATGATAATTAAAGTAACGTCTGAATCTGGAAATCGAAAACTGCAAAATGCCGGCATCGTTTAGACGACCATGCAGAAAACGTCATCTCGTTCTTTCCCGCACCGAGAGCTGATGCCGTGGTTGTCGTACAGCGGCCTGCCGGTAGGCGGCGTGGCCGTGGCGCTCATGCTGGGAACGAGCGCGCTGCTCGGCGTGCCGGTGAGCGCGCCGCTGCTGGTGTTGGCCTTTTGCGGCACATTCCTGACGTATCTGGCCGAGCGCACGCTCGCCGCCGCGCCCGAAGACCGGCACAACTGCCCCGAACGGCGCGTGTGGCTGCGCCGCCACCGCGTGCCCGTCGCCGTGGCGGCGGCTGCGGCGCTGGCCGGAGCGAGCTGGGCGCTCCCGCGCCTGCGGCTCATTACGCTCGGAGCCGCCGCGTGCGTCGGAGTGCTGAGCGCGCTCTATGCCTGGGCGCTCCTTCCGGGCGGGCGTCGCCTCAAAGCGTGGCCGTGGGCCAAGCCGCTCGCCATCAGCGGGGGGTGGGCCGCCGGCGGCGTGCTGCTTCCGGTGCTGGAAGCGGGCGCAACGCTCCACCCTGGCGCGTGGGCGCTCGCGGCGTATCGCTTCCTGCTGATCCTGCCCAACGCGCTGTGGGCGGACTGGCCCGACCGCACGGGCGACCGCCGCGCGGGATTGTGCACCGTCGCCACCGAGCACGGCAGCGTGCAGCTCCGCCGCCTGAGCCTCGCCGCGCTCGCGCTCGCTGGGGCGGGCGCTCTCGCGCTACTCCTCACGGGCCGCGCGCCCGGCATCCTGACCGTCGATCTGACGGGAGCCGCGCTCATGGCCGTCGCCGTTCGTCGCGCCCCCAGCACGCCGCCGTGGTTTTACGTCGCCGTGCTGGATGCGCTCGTGGCGTGGCCGCTCATGACCTACGGCGCGGCCCGGCTCGTTTACTGATATGGATGGTAAAAAAAGCGCGCGAACCTGCAAACGCTTTCGTTCTTACAAGCTAAAATGCCGAAGTATTTGAGCCTTTGCGCAGATCCGTGTGCGGTTCGACGGTCCGGGCTTTTGCCGTGTACTGAGCTACCCAATCTGCACGTTTGAAACCGCCCCTCGCAACTCACCATGACTCGCCTTCTCTCAAACGCCTTGCTGGTGCTCGTCGTCGCACTTGCCGGCACGACCGCCGCACAGGCGCAACGTCAACCCGACGAGCTACCTGTTCAAGTTGACGTGGACCATGCCACGTTTGTCTACTCCAGCGACAAGACGCTCCTGGAGCTGTACGTGGCGTTCGGTGCCTCCTCGCTCAATTACGAGCAGCGCGACGGCAGCTTCCGCGCCGACCTACCGGTGCGGTTCGCCTTGCGGCGCAGCACCGAAGAGGCGTTGCCCGCCACGCCCACCGACACGGTCTGGAGCGACTCGACTACGTTTCAGTTCGCGCTGAAAGACACGACGGGCCTGACGGCGGGGCAACACTTCATCCAGCAGGTACGCCAGAGCATCGCTCCCGGCGAGTACGAACTGGAGCTGACCATCCCGGAAGCGACCGGCGGGGAGCGCCAGGCTCTCACGTTGCGGCGCGACATCAAGGTACCGAGCTACGAGGAGGACGGCAGCGCCGCGCTCTCCGACCTCGTCCTGGCTTCCTCAATCAAGCAGAGCGACAACCAGCAGAGTCCGTTCTACAAAAACGGCCTCCTCATCCGGCCCAACGCCAACCAGTTGTACGGACAGGACCTCCCGCAACTCTTTTACTACGCCGAGGCGTACCAGCCCAACCAGCTGGCAGGCGACAGCGATCAGTACACGGTGTACGCTTACGTCGCGCGGGCGGGCGAACTCAAACCGGTCCGCGAGAACCTGAAGAAGCGGTACGAGCGCGAGGCGCGCTCACCGGACGTGCTCGTGGGGTCGTTCAACATTGCTACCCTACCCAGCGGATCCTACTTTTTGCGGCTGGCGCTGCTGGGAGAGGACAACGAGGCGGCGGCGCAGCAGGCGCGCTCACGATGTCGTTTGAGTCCAGCCCGTTTGCGGCACTCTCGACGGAAGAAACGAATACCGAACTGAAGCAGATCGAGCTTATTGATAACGCCCGCTCGAAAAGCCACATCGACGACCTGGACAGCCTGGAGCAGAAGCAGCGCTATCTGATGCGCTTCTGGCAGCGCCGCGATCCGAAACCGAACACGGCGCGCAACGAACGGCGGCAGCGCTTTATGCAGCAGGTGCAGTACGCCAACCAGCGGTACAGCACGAACTTTGCGGAAGGCTGGAACACGGACCGCGGGCGCGCACTGCTCCAGTACGGGCGGCCCTCCGAGATTGAGCCGCACCTCTACGACAAGGACAAGGCTCCGCACGAAATCTGGATCTACGACAACATTCGCGGCGAGGGACGGTCGCGCTTCGTCTTCGCTGACCGAAAGGGCTACGGGCGCTTCGAGCTGATCCACTCGACCGTCTCCGGCGAGACGAGCATGCCGAACTGGAAGCAGATCCTGCAGCAGTAGCACGTTCGTCGTCACGTCTATCAAGTTCATCAAGTCGCACGTCAGATCATAATCTTGCCGGACTTGAAGGGCGCGAAGGACGTGCTGACGTGAACGACTGAGAAAATACGTGCGACTCTCCCCGACCTGCGTCCTGCAAAACGCCCCTGAACACCCAAACACTCAAACCCCCAAACCAACCTGTGCCCGACGACGACCTCACCGCTATCCGTGCGCTCTCCGACCACGAAGACGAAACCGTCACCCTCGGCGGCTGGCTCTACAACAAGCGCGACTCGAAGAATCTGTATTTTTTGATCCTGCGCGACGGCAGCGGCCTCGTGCAGTGCGTCGTGAGCAAATCCGACGTAGACGACGCCGCATGGCAGGCCGCTGATGACGTGAGTCAGGAGACGGCGCTCCGCGTCCGGGGCACCGTCAGCGCCGACGAGCGCGCACCCGGCGGCTACGAGCTTCAGACCGAGCGCGTCGAGCAGATCGGGGCGAGCGACGATTACCCCATCACGCCGAAGGAGCACGAGCAGTGGGCCGTCCTGCGCATCCGCAACGCCGTCAAGATGGCGATCCATGACTTTTATCAAGAGCGCGGCTTCATCCAGACCGACGCCCCCATCCTGACGGGCAACGCCGTGGAAGGCACCTCCACGCTCTTCGAGTTGGATTACTTCGAGGACAAAAAGGCCTACCTCACGCAGAGCGGGCAGCTGCACGGCGAGGCGATGGCAATGGCGCACGGTAAAATTTATACCTGCGGGCCGACGTTCCGCGCCGAGAAATCCAAGACACGCCGCCACCTGACGGAGTTCTGGATGATCGAGCCGGAGATGGCGTTCTTCAATCTGGCGATGAACATGGACCTCGCGGAGGACTTCGTGGCGCACCTCGCGCAGGCCGTGCTCGACGAGTGCGAGGAGGAGCTGTCGGCCCTGGAGCGCAACACCGCGCCGCTCGAAGCCGCCGCCTCTGGCGACTACCCGCGCCTCAGCTACACCGAGGCGGTGAAGCTGCTCAAAAGCGACGAGACG
>PXTQ01000079.1:0-2991 GCA_003022505.1 Bacteroidetes bacterium QS_8_64_10
GAAGCTCTCCGGTTTCCGGATGCCTCGCGCCGGAGGGGATCAAAAGCACCAGCAGTTCGGCGCTCGACATCGCCGCCGCTCCGCCGCCCCGCATGAGCTTTTCCAGCGGGCGGTCCTGCTCGGGCCACTCCGCGATGGGCGCTCGCGCAACGAGTCGCGCTGCCGGCTGAGGCGCTCCACGACGCTGTCGTAGACGGCGGCGTAGGCCTTCGGGTGATCGGCGTAGTAGTCGAGGGCGCGCTCGAAGGCGGCGCGGTCGAGATGGTGGCGGCGCAAGAGCGAGTCGGGCGGTGGGGCGGCGCGGCGTTCCTCGACGCGGAGGCTGCGACGCGCCTTCGCCACGTGCAGCTCGGTGAGCAGCTCCACCATCGTCGAGTCCGGCACGGGCGGGGCCTCGATCAGCAGGCCGTCGGAGCAGCCCGGCACGAACAGAAGCGCGGCGACGAGCAGAAGAGCGCGACGGTACGAGAGAACGAAAGGGCGCAAGGATGAAAGGACGAAGGGAGGTGCAGTGTGCATTTCCTTTTGGCATCATGCATCACGCAAGGTCACGGCGCAGAGGCCGAGGCCGTCACCCGAGCAGTGTCAGCGGATTGCACGTCTTGCCGCGTGCGAAACGTGTAGGCGATTACTTCCATTTGCCGCAGGAAGTCGCGCTTGTCGAACTTAGGTGCAAAGACGGCTCCGTCGATCAAATACAGCCGTCCGCTCGCCCGGTCATAGAAGCCGTACGACACGAACGGCCCGCCCATGCCGAGTTGCACAAACGAACTGTCGCCTTCGTGGGGGGCGACCATCGTCCACACGCCGCGCACCTCGAAGCCGTAGCGTCCCAGAAAGTTGATCTGCTCGGAGGCGAGGCGCTTGCGGCTCGTGATGTCGCGGTAGTCAATGCGCATGAAGCCGGCCACATTGCCGCGCACGTACTGGCGCGTGAGCGAGTCGCGGGTAGACTTGATCCAGGAGGGGGAGAGCGTCGAGGGATCGACCTCGTCGGTGTAGTAAATCATGAGGTTGCGCCACGTCGATGGCAGCACGCGCCGCAGGTACACGAAGCCGCCGCTCGCGGTCGTGGTGTCCTGAATAATCTGATAGTCGTGCTGCACGTTGACGGCAAAACCGTGGCGCTGCATGAGCGTGTCTTCGAGGGCGTGCTGCCGCCCTTTCTCGAACATCTCGACCGTCTGGCGCCGTCGCGTGGCTTCGTTAAACGTCTGGCGCAGTTTCGGCCCGACCGCGTCGATCTTCTGCACGAGCTCCTCTGCGGTTTGCGCCGTGAGATAGGCCACCATCTGCTGCTGTCGCCACACGTCGCCGCGCGGCGTGAAGAGAGCGCGCCCGTCCTGAACGGCTTGTCGCACTTTCTTGGAGAGACGCCGGCGCATGAAGTCGGCCACCTGCGTCGTGTCGTCAAGGACGGCGACGAAAATGACGTTTTTGTGCTTCTTGATCTGGTTGTAGATGTTCTGCGAGTCCAACTCGCGCACCTTCAGGTTGAAGGCGCGTTCGGGCTGGGGGAGCGTGGTGATGTAGCGTCCGAGCGTACGTCGGAGCGCCGCGCCCACCTCGCCGTTCCAGTGCGAAGAGTCCATTACGACGGTCACGGTGCCTTCCTCACCGATAGCGTCGGGGCGGTAATCCACGCCCTCCCCGCAGCCGGCGCTCACAGCGAAGAGCGTGAGAGCGAGAAGGCATGTCGTAAAAGCACGGTCAATCATCGGAATGGTGTCACGCGGCAATTTCCAGGTTGCGTTCGGTGAGATCACGAAGAAAAGCGTCATGCTCGACGTTCTCACGGCTCCGCTCGCGCATCGGCTGAAGGCGATCATGAATAATGGAGACGTTCATCGTGCGTCAACCTGCAAACCGCTAACCCGTAAACCTTTTACCCGTACTTGAGGGCGCGGGCAAAGTTGCGAACCTGTTCCAGGCACTCCGTTTCCGAGAGCGGATCGCTGGCATCCCACAGCGCCTCGACGCGGTTGATGAGCGCGGATCCGACGATGAAGCCGTCGGTGTGGCGGCTCATGCGCATGGCGTCGTCGTGCGAACGAATGCCGAAGCCCACAAGCAGCGGATTTTCAGTGACGAGCCGCCGCGCGCGTTCAAGGTACTCCTGCACCGAACCGTCCTCGCCCAATTCCGAGCCGGTCAGGCCGGTGACGCTGACGGCGTAGACGAAGCCGGTTGCCTGGCGGTCGATCCGGCGGATGCGCTCGTCCGCCGTGTTGGGCGCGATCAGGTGCACGAGGTTGAGGCCGTGCTCGGCGGCGTAGTCGCTGACGCGCGCGCCTTCTTCGGGGGGGAGGTCCGGCAAAATGAGACCGTCTACGCCCGACGAGGCGGCGTCGCGGCAGAAGTCCTCCGCCCCGTAGCGCAGGATCGGATTCAGGTAGCCCATCAAGAGGAGCGGCGTGTCGCTCTCCGCACGGAACTGCCGGGCGGTGCGGAAGGCGTGCTCCATCGTCGCGCCGTGGGAGAGCGCTCGTGCCGAAGCGCGCTGGATCGGCTTGCCCTCCGCGAGCGGATCGCTGAAGGGCATGCCCAGCTCAATGAAGTCGGCGCCGCCGTCGTCGATGGCGCGAAGAGTGGGGAGCGTACT
Source organism: Bacteroidetes bacterium QS_8_64_10 (assembly GCA_003022505.1). GTDB lineage: Bacteria > Bacteroidota > Rhodothermia > Rhodothermales > Salinibacteraceae > PXTQ01. The sequence continues at coordinate 2,603 of PXTQ01000079.1, forward strand.
GTCGAGGTCGGGGAAGCCGCTCGTCAGGAAGAGGCCCATCGCCTTTTCGCCACGCGAGCGGAGGGATTGGAGCGTATCGGAAAGCTGGGACATGAGTGCGTTGTCGCGTGTCCGGGTTGGCGCGTTCTCGCGTTTGCGTTGAGTTTCACGACGAGCTCATTCATCTCACCGCGGAGTGCGCTGAGGGCGCGGAGAGGGGCTGAAAGGTAGAGAATGTGGGATTGAGAATGGCGTAAGCCCATGAGGCGAATGCAATCTTCTATCTTCCATCTTCTATTCTCGGAATCGCTACCTTTGTGCCCTCCGCGATCTCTGCGGCACATCGAAAGCTTTACGCAGAAGGCGGTGAGCCGAGCACGTCGGCCACGTCGTCGATCCGAACGGCGGGG
>PXTQ01000079.1:3014-6972 GCA_003022505.1 Bacteroidetes bacterium QS_8_64_10
GACGTGCTCGGATTGCACGCCGTCGCCGCGTCGCAGGCGGCGCATCGTGTCGTAGCCGCCGCCGGCAGGCGCGGGTTCGTGGTAGACAGCGACGTTGTCGCCCGGCAGATCCACGAGCCACACTTCGGGAATGGCGCGCGCGGCGTAATCGGGGATCTTGCGGTCGCGGTCCGGCGCGATGGACGAGTCGGCGACCTCCACGATGAGGAGCACGTCCTCCGGCTCCGGGTGGCCGCTCTCGTAGTAGTCGTCGCGCGATTTCAGAAGTGCCACGTCCGGCTCCGGTTCCGTACCGTCCGGCAGGCGTATCGGCGATTGCACGCGCACGATGGCATTTTCTCCGACTTTGCGGGAAAGGAGACTGTTGATGCGATCCACGCACGCGGCGTGGCGATTTCCAACGGCAGCCGTTTTGATGATTTCACCTTGTAAGAGTTCGACGGGTTCGCCGGAATACAGGATGCCGGCGTCGATCATAGCTTCGTACTCGTCCACCGAAAACAGCCGCAGGTAGCCGGGCGTGTGCTTCTCGACGACGAGGCCGCGCAGCAATTCCAGGTTCTCGTCGCGGTCGATGATGCCGACTTCAGCCATCCGGTGGTATTCCTCGATGGAGAAGCGCCTCCACTCGTACGGCGGGTCGTCCATGATGGAGGGGCGCTCGGTTTGTGGAAGCGTGAGGGGCATGGAGCGTGATCGCGTTTCGCGTTAGCGCGTTATCGTGTTGCCTTGATTCCGAGTACGAGACAGACTTGCGACTTGCTGACCTGATAGACCTGCATAGACCGTCAAATCCGTTTCGCTATCGTCTCCATGTCCTTGTCGCCGCGACCGGAGCAGCAGAGCACGAGGACGTCGTCGGGATCCATCGTTTCGGCCAGTTCGGGCAGGAACGCCACCGCGTGCGCCGTTTCGAGCGCCGGGATGACGCCTTCGGTGCGGGAAAGCAGCTTCACGCCCTCCAGCGCTTCGTCGTCGGTAATCGAGCGGTAGTCCACGCGGCCCGTGTCCTTCAGGTACGAGTGCTCCGGCCCCACGCCGGGATAGTCCAGCCCCGCACTCACGGAATGCGCCAGTTCGATCTGCCCGTCGTCGTCTTGCAAGAGATAGCTCATCGCGCCGTGGAGGACGCCGCCCTGGCCTTTCGAGAGCGTCGCGGCGTGGCGCCCACCGTCGAGGCCCTCGCCCGCCGCTTCCAGGCCGTAGAGCGCTACGTCTTCGTCGCCGATAAACGAGTGAAACTGCCCGATGGCGTTGGAGCCGCCGCCCACGCAGGCGAGTAGGGCATCTGGCGTCTCGCGGTCCTCGTGCTCGGCGAGCTGGCGGCGCGTCTCCTCACCGATCACCTCGTGAAACGAGCGCACCATCAGTGGGTACGGGTGCGGCCCCACGACCGAGCCGATCACGTAAAACGTGTCGTCGGGGTGGTTCACCCAGTCGCGGATGGCCTCGTTGGTGGCGTCCTTGAGGGTACGGCTGCCGCTCTCGACGGGGCGCACCTCCGCGCCCAAAAGCCGCATTCGCTCCACGTTCAAGCGCTGCCGCTCGGTGTCTTCCGCGCCCATGTAGACGATGCAGTCGAGGCCAAACTTGGCGCAGGCGGTGGCCGTGGCGACGCCGTGCTGGCCCGCGCCGGTCTCGGCGATGATGCGAGTTTTGTTCATGCGTCGCGCCAGCAGGATCTGCCCGATGGTGTTGTTGATCTTGTGCGCGCCCGTGTGACAGAGATCCTCGCGCTTCAGGTAAATTTTCGGCCCGCCGAGTTCGCCGGTCAGGCGGTTGGCGAAGGTGAGCGGCGTGGGGCGGCCCGCGTAATCATTGAGCAGCGCGCGCAGTTCGGCCCGGAAGTCGGAATCGCTTTGCGCCTCGGCGAACGCCTCGCGCAGGTCGCGGAGCGCAGGCGCCAAGATCTCCGGCACGAACGCGCCGCCGTAGTCGCCGAAGTAGCCGCGCTCGTCGGGGACGGCGGTGCTGTCTTTCGTCGTGGTAGCTGGCATCGAAGTAGGCTCGTTGATTGGGCGTGGTCGTAGCGTATGACGAGTATTGCGTAGTGCGTATTGAAGGTCGCTCACATTTTACAATACGAGCAGCATGTGAAGGGGGCAACAGATGCGAAATACGCAACACGCGCAGTACATTCGTATTTTTGTTTCGGCCTGACGAGCCGCCGTCAGCCGTCAGCCGTCTGTCGTTCTTTCAGTCCGTCGAACACCTCGAAGAACCGCTCCATCTTCTCGAAATCCTTCTCGCCCGGCGCAGATTCGAGGCTCGACGACAGGTCCACGCCGAGCGGGCGCATCGTCTGCACGGCCTCCTCGACGTTGCCGGCGCTGATGCCGCCCGCCAGAAACAGCGGAAACTCGCTCGACAGGTCGCGCGCGAGCCGCCAGTTGAACGACTCGCCCGTGCCGCCCCATAAGTTGGTGGCGTGCGTGTCCAACAAAAAATACTCGACGTGATCGCGGTACGGGAGCATCGCCTGCCGCAGCTGCTCGGCGCTGGCGTCGTGGATGACGCGGATCGCCTTGACGACGGGCTGCTCGATCCGCTCGCACTCCTCCGGCGACTCCGTGCCGTGCAGCTGCACGAGGCCGAAGCCGGCTTCCTCGGCGATGCGGTTTACCTCGTCGGGCGGCGTGTTGACGAAGACGCCGACGGGTTTGGGGCCGTGGATCCATTCGCCGATCTTGGCGACCTGCTGGGGGCGGACGTAGCGCGGGCTGTCTTCGTGCTGGATGAAGCCGAGGTAGTCTGCGCCAGCCCCCGCGCAGAATCGCGCGTCTTCGAGGTTGGTGATGCCGCAGATTTTTAACTTCAGAGACATGATTTGATCTCTAACGTGTTCTCCAGCACGAAAGGGCGCTGCTTTCTGCAAGGGCGTGATGCGTAAAACGTATTGCGTAAGGGTGCTCTTTTTACGTTTTACGCATTACGAAATACGTTTCAGCTTCTCGCCGGGCTGGTCGGCGCGCATCAGCGTCTCGCCGACGAGCACCGCGTCGATGCCGGCGTCCCGCACGTGCTTCAGGTCGTCCGCCGTCTTCAGGCCGCTCTCGGCCACCGTGACGAGGCCCGGCGGCGTGTCTTTAAGAACGCGCGGGGCGTGATCGAGGTCCACCTCGAAGGTGCGCAGGTCCCGGTTGTTGACGCCGATCACACTGATCTGGTCGAAGTCGATGCGATCCAGTTCGCTCGCGTCGTAGACCTCCACGAGGCAGGCGAGCCCTAACTCGTCGGCGGCCTGATGCAGGTCGTAGAGCTGGTCGGCGTCGAGCACGGCGGCGATCAGCAGCACGGCGTCCGCGCCGTAGGCACGCGCCTCGACGAGCTGGTACGGATCGACGATGAAATCCTTCCGCAGGATCGGAACGTCAGCGGCGCGGCGCGCCTGGGCAAGATAATCCGGCTTGCCCTGAAAGTGAAGCGGCTCCGTGAGCACGGAAAGCGCGGCGGCCCCGTTTTCAGCGTAGTCAGCGGCGATGCGTGCGACGTTGAAGTCGCCGGGCCGTATGATGCCTTTCGAGGGCGATGCTTTCTTGATCTCGGTGATGACGCTGAGGCTCTTGGAGCGCAGCGCTTCGGCAAAGTCGAGCGGTTCGCGGTCGAAGCCCGGCATCTGCTCCAACTCGCCGGCGGGCCGTTCGCGCTTGCGCCGGGCGATCACCTCGCGCGTGTCGCCTACGATCTTGTCGAGAATCGTTGATTCAGGAGGAGTAGTTTCTTGAGCGGAGGAGGCGTCAGAGGATGAAGCGTCAGTTTGCTGGTCGTCAAATTGATAGCCAGAGTGACTTTCGCGCACCATAGAGCTGCACCACTTTTGAGATTGATTCATCATCTTGACCAGGCCACCGATGATGTGATCGTATTTCTGATCCAACTGTTCGTGTTTTTGGCAAGCAATGTATTCGCAGTCGAGTGCGGCGTCGAGCCAGCTTTTTGACAAGTCAAATATTTCACC
>PXTQ01000079.1:7047-12587 GCA_003022505.1 Bacteroidetes bacterium QS_8_64_10
AGCCTCGAAGCAGGCGTCCAGGTCGGCGAACGCACCGCTCGTGTCAAGGGCGTAGGCCGCGTTCAGCACGACCACGTCGCGGGGCGGGCCGAGTTCACCGTCGAGAATCTCGCTGATGATGGCGGCGTTGTCCTCCGCCGTGCCGCCCTGAAGCGCCTCCAGCGGCGCGCGCTCCACACCGTGAGCCTCTTCGGGATCCACGTCGGCCTCGCGCGGCTCGTTGTCGTCGTTGCTGTCGAAGGTAAACGTCGTCGTGGGAGCGGCGAGCGAGAACTCGTCCATGCCGTCATGGGCGTGCACGCTGACGATGTGCTCCGAGCCGGTGCGGGCGAGGATATACGCAATCTGACGCGCTACGTCGCGGGCAAACGCGCCGACGAGCTGGCGGCTCACGCCCGCCGGGTTGCAGAGCGGTCCCAGGATATTAAAAAAGGTCCGCACGCCCAACGCCTTTCGCACAGGCATCACGAAGCGCATGGCCGGATGGAAGAACGGGGCGAACAAGAACGCGATGCCAGCTTCGCGCAGGCAGTGCTCGGCGCCTTCTTTTTCGAGTTCGACGTTCACGCCCAGCACCTCCAGCACGTCCGCCGAGCCGCTTTGCGAGGACACCGAGCGGTTGCCGTGCTTGGCGACGGTCACGCCGGTGCCGGCGCAGACGAGCGACGCCGCCGTCGAGATGTTGAACGTGCCGGAGTTGTCGCCGCCGGTGCCGCATAAATCAATAGCGTGCGGGTCGTCGGCCTCCACGTCGACGGCGTGCTCGCGCATCGAGCGCGTGAAGCCGACGAGTTCGTCGATGGTTTCGCCGCGTCCGCGCAGGCCCATCAGAAAGCCCGCCGCTTCTTCGGGTTCGGCGTCGCCTTCCAGCAGGACGTGCATGGCGCCTTCGGCTTCCGCAGGGGAGAGCGTCTTGCCGTTGGCGATGCGTTTGAGGTAGCGTTTCATGTCTATCAAGTCGCAAGTCGAAGGCCTGAAATCGAAACTCGTCATTTGTCACTCGACAATGACGGCACTCGGCAATGATTGGAGCCAGTTGTCGACGAGGCGGGGGCCGGTTCTGGTAAGCACGCTCTCCGGATGAAACTGGATGCCCTCGATGGGCAACTCGCGGTGGCGAAAGCCCATCACGACGTTCGTGTCGTCGGACGTGGCGGAGACCTCCAACTCATCGGGCACGGAGTCGCGGCTTACGACGAGCGAGTGGTAGCGCGTTGCCTCGAACGGCTGCTCCAGCCCCTCGAAGACGGTGCGCCCGTCGTGCGAGACGCTGCTGGTTTTGCCGTGCATCAGCTCCGGGGCGTGCGTGACGGTGCCGCCGAACACCTTGCCAATAGCCTGGTGCCCCAGGCACACGCCCAGCACCGGTGTCTCGTCGCCCATCGCGCGGATCAGGTCCTCGGTGATGCCGGCGTCGGCGGGGCGGCCCGGTCCGGGCGAGATGACGATGCCCGCTGGGGCCATTTCGCGCACTTCGCTCACGGTCACGGCGTCGTTGCGCACCACCTCGATGTCATCGGTGTGGCGGCCCACGAGATGCACGAGGTTGTAGGTGAAGCTGTCGTAGTTGTCGATGACGAGAATCATGAGGCTAAGAGTCGAAGAATCTACGAGCCTATGAGTCGAGGAGCTTACGATTCCGGTGAATCTGAAATGTCGATTGTATCATCTTGGCCCGGCAATTCAGCATCATACGGGAGTGGAGTTTCTTTGACCTCACATAGACTCCTAATAGTTCAACCCAACAGCCTCGCGCACCCGCTCCATGTACCGCTTTGCCCGGCGGCGAGCCTGTTGCGCCCCCTCGCGGAGCACATCGCGCACGTAATCGGGACGCTGCTCCAGCTCCTTGCGGCGAGCGCGCGCTTCGGCGAACTCGTCCTCGATCATCGCCAGAAGCTCCTTCTTGGCGTGACCGTAGCCGTAATCGGAGTGCCGGTACTTCTCGGCGATCTCGTTCTGTTTTTCGTCGTCGGCGAACAGCTTGATGAGCGAGAACACGTTGTCGCCCTCGGTGGGCATCGGGTCGGCGAGCGGCACGGAGTCGGTCGTGATGCCCATGACCTTGTCCTTGAGCGCCTCGCCCTCGTCGAAAATGCCGATGGTGTTGCCGTAGCTCTTCGACATTTTGCGCGGGCGGCCCTGGTCGTCGCGGTCGGTGCCGGGCACCACCGCCACGTCGTTCAGGATGTGCGCTTCCGGGACGGGAAAGACGGGATCGTCGCCCTCGGCGTAGACGCGGTTGAAGCGGCGGGCGAGGTCGCGCGTGATCTCGATGTGTTGCTTCTGGTCTGCGCCGACGGGCACGCGGGTACCGCCGTAGATCAGAATGTCGGCAGCCTGCAAAACCGGGTAGTTCAGCAGCCCGGCGTTGGGAGCGAGACCCTGAGCGATTTTCTCTTTGTAGGAGACGCCTTTTTCAAGGCGGCTCACGGGCGTTAAATTGTAGAGGATCCAAGCGAGTTCGGTGTGTTCGGGCACGTCCGATTGCACGAAGAGGCACGCTTCGTCGGGATCGAAGCCGAGCGCCAGGTAGTCGAGCGCCACGTTCAGGGTGTGTTCGCGGAGCACCTCGGCATCTTGCACGCTGGTGAGGGCGTGGTAGTTGACGATGAAGAAGTACGCCTCGTGCTTGCGGTGCAGCTCGATGTGCTGCCGGATCGCGCCGAAGTAGTTGCCCAGATGCAGCGCGCCGCTGGGCTGGATGCCGCTCACGACGACGGTGCTCTCGGCGGCGTCGGGAGCTTGCTGAGCAGCCTGTGATTCGCTCATTGCGTGTTCGGGTGCTGGGTGTTCGAGTGCTCTTGGGTGTTTCATCGCATCGGGCTACGTATCGTCGTCTCCGGCGCGCTCGGCGCCGCTCGCGGTCTTGGGATCGGCATCCGCTTCGGCTTGTGGCGTTTCCGTGTCCATCCCGCGTCCCAGCTTGTGGGATTCGGATTGTGCTTCGCCGGTTTCGCCCGCCGAATCACTGATGGATTCTTCAGCTTGGTGCTCTTTGGGAGGTTTTTCGGCATCGTCGCCGGAGGAAGCAGGGCGCTGCTGCTTGGAGGGGGGTGTAGACCGGCGGCTGGAGGGGCTATGCTCTTTCAGGAAGTTCAGGCGCTCTTTCGTGTGGTCGCGCACGTTTTCAAGGATGGCGATGGTTCGCCACTGGTGCTCCGGCAGGTCCATGCTCAGCTCCGCCTCCACAGCATCGAGCAAGTCACGCTCCCGCTCGCGCAGATCGCTGAGGATCGCGTCGGCGTCGTCCGTATCGAAGTCGTTCGGCTCCAGGTCCACGCCGTTGTCCGCGACGCCGCCCATGCTGAGGATCGTTTCGCGTAGCTTGCCCACGTCGGCGCGGGCCGTCTTCTGATGGCGGTGCATCTCGTTCGTCACCTCATCCTCGCCGGACTGACCAATGGCGCGGCGCTCGATGGCGGCGTCATGCGTATAGTTGACTTCCATATGGCGGCGCACCAGCGGGTTGAGGCGCTCGATGGTTTCGGCGCGGGAGAGCGATGCGCCGAAGCCGCCTCGATTGGCGAGCAGACGCTTGATTTTTTTGAGAGTGCCCATAAAGGTCTGAAAGTTCGAAGGTTTGAAGGTAGAAGCGGCGCAGGTACGTGTTTAGAAGGTCGCAGAGCGGAGTGCGTTCCCGTTCGGAAGCCAGCACCGCCGTCTGTCATCTGCGGTCCGCCGTCGTCAGAGCAGCCCATCGCCCGCCATCTGCATCGCTTGGTGCAGCGCCCGCGCCTTGTCGCGCGTTTCCTCATACTCGCGCGCCGGGTCGCTATCAGCCACGATGCCCGCGCCTGCCTGCACGTAGGCGGTGCCGCCACGGTCGTCGCCTCGAACGACCATCGTGCGGATCGTGATGCAGGTGTCGAGCGCGCCGCCGAAGCCGAGGTAGCCCACCGCGCCTGCATACGGGCCGCGCCGGGTCGTCTCCAGCTTGTCGATGATTTCCATCGCCCGCACCTTCGGCGCTCCGCTGACGGTGCCCGCCGGGAAGCAGGCCGCGAGCGCGTCCATCGCGTCGCGGTCCGCGCGCATCCGCCCCGACACCGACGAGACGATGTGCATGACGTGCGAGTAGCGCTCCACGTAGGCGTAACGGTCTACCTCCACGGAACCGTAATCGCAGACGCGCCCCAGGTCGTTGCGGCCCAGATCTACGAGCATCAGATGCTCGGCGCGCTCTTTGGCGTCGGACAGCAGTTCGTCTTCCAGCGCCGCGTCTTCCGCGTCGTCCGCGCCGCGCGGCCTGGTGCCGGCGATGGGCAGCACCTCGGCGGTGTCGTCCTCGGCGCGCACGAGCACCTCCGGTGAAGAGCCGGCCAGCGTCACGTCGTCAAAATCCAGATAGAACAAATACGGCGACGGATTCACCTGCCGGAGCGCGCGGTACAAATTAAAACGGTCGCCCTCGAACGGCGTCTCGAAGCGCTGCGAGAGCACGACCTGAAAGATGTCGCCGTCGTAGATGTGCTCCCGCGCGGTTTCGACGCTTTTCTCGAACGCCTCGCGCGAGACGTTGGAGACCAGCGTTTCGCTTCCGATCTCGACGGGAGCGGGGGAGGGCGGGTTGCTCGCGCGCAGGTCGGCGGCGAGGTCGTCGAGGCGGCTTCGGGCCGCGTCGTAGGCGGCGCGCAGGTTGGCGTCGGGGCCGGCGAAGGCGTTGGCGATCAGGACGAGCTGGTGCGTCACGTGGTCGAAGGCGGCGACGGTGTCGTAGAAGCACCAGAGCGCGTCCGGCAGCTCGAGGTCGTCGGGCGGGGCGTCCGGCAGGTTCTCGACGAGGCGCACGTTGTCATAGCCGAGATAGCCGATGCCGCCGCCGGTGAAGCGCGGCAGGTCGGGCACGTCGGCAGGCGCGTATCGGCTCGACAGTTCGCGCAGCACCTCGAAGATGTCGCCGCTCGGCGTCTCGCGCTGCATCGAGTCGCGGCGGTAGCTTACGTTCACGTCCGGACCGTGCGCCTTCACGACGCAGTACGGACGGGTGGCGAGGAACGAGTACCGCGCCAGCTTCTCGCCGCCCTCCACGCTTTCGAGCAGCACGCCGAAGTCGCCCGCCTCGCGCAGGTGCAGAAACGCCGACACGGGCGTCAGCAGGTCGGCGCTCAGGCGACGCGCCACGGGTACCACGACGCGCTCGGTGTCCTCGGAGCGCGTTCGCTCAATGTGTTTTCGGAATTCGTCGAAGGTCATGGGAATAGAACGTATTTCGTATTGCGTATTTCGCAAAGGGCGGCAGTTTTACGGAATACGCAGTACGCAATAAAAAACACCCGCTGCGCTTCGTGGGAGGCGAGGCAGCGGGCCGTCGTCAAGAAAGCATGTGGGCGAGATGCGCGCACAGGAGAGGCCGGCTACCGGGTCGCGGTTTGCCACCAGGCGCGGAGCCAGCCAACACGTGCGGGTCGACGTCTCATTGCAATTCCACAATACGCGGGAACAGAGAGAAGTGCAAGCGCTGCTCTCGTTTTGCAAGCGATTCACGGCGTGGAGGCTGCTCGTCGCTGCGCCCGCGAGGGCAGAGGGAAAGGAGCAGC
>PXTQ01000079.1:12702-13515 GCA_003022505.1 Bacteroidetes bacterium QS_8_64_10
CGGCAATCGAAGGCGTGCAGCGTGATCTTGAAGTGCGAGTAGGCATGCCGCAGCCGGTGAAACAGCCCGCCCACGCGCACCTCGACGTCTATTTCTTCGCGCAATTCGCGGCGGCACGTCTCCGAGAGCGTCTCGCCATCTTTTTGCTTGCCACCGGGAAACTCCCAGAGGCCGCCCAGCAGCCCGTCGTCGGGACGCTTCTGAATGAGCAACTCGCCCGCGTCATTGCGCACCAGCCCGACGGCCACGTCGTGATGCGGGACGGGCTTGCGTTCCTTCTTTACGGGATACGCCTCCTCCTCGCCGTCAGCGTGGGCGCGGCAGACGCTTTCGAGCGGGCACGTCTCGCAGCGCGGAGAGGTCGGGGTGCAGACGGTCGCGCCCAGCTCCATCAGCGCCTGGTTGAAGTCGCCGGGACGGTCGGGGTTGAGCAGTTCGTTCGCCAGGGCGCGGAGGCGGCGCTTGACGGGCGCGCGGCTGACGACGTCGTCGACGGCCCAGACGCGCGAGAGGACGCGCTTCACGTTGCCGTCCAGCACGGCGTGCGGCTCGTCGTGCGCAATCGACAGCACGGCGGCGGCGGTGTACGGCCCCACGCCCGGCAGCTCGCTGATGGCGTCCCACGACGACGGCACCTCACCCGCGTGCTCGCTCACGATCTGCCCGGCGGCCTCGTGCAGGCGACGCGCCCGCGAGTAATAGCCCAAGCCCTCCCAGAGGCGCATCACCTCGTCGCGGTCGGCCTCGGCCAGGTCGTGCACGGTGGGAAAAGCGCTCGTGAATCGTTCGTAGTACGGCGTCGCTTGATCGACG